>QHSR01000266.1 GCA_003221635.1 Candidatus Rokuibacteriota bacterium
CGTGTCGCGCGAAATTGCCCTGGAGCGCGCGGTAGACGGTGGTGAGCGCCAGCGGAACGATCGTCGCGGCCAGGACGATGTGCGAGACGAGCAGCGGGAAGTAGACGAGCCGGACCCAGCCCTGCCCCCCGAAGGGGCGCGAGCCCGCGAGCGAGTGGTAGGTCACGTACGAGACGAGAAACAGCGTGGAGACGACCAGCGCCGACACCATGCACGTCTTGTGGGCGGTGACCTGCCTGCGGCGAATGAAGATCCAGCCGATGCTGAGCAGCGCCGCGCTCGTCCCGTTCAGACACGCGTTGAGAAGCGGCAAGCTTGCGACGGCGGACCATCCGCCCCTCTCTGGCCGGTGGCCGAGGAGCAGGGAGGCGACGACGAGGACGACCGCCAGGGAGAGCACGGCGATCAGGAGAAGGGCGAAGCGGTCCTTCACGGCGCGGGCTCCTTCACGGCGGAAGCCGTCACAGTGAGGTCGCGAAGAAGGCGACCGCGGCGAGCGACATGACGGCCGTCGCCGACCAGCCGAGCACGTTGAGCCAGGGTCCGTTCGCGTGCTCGCCCATGATGGCCCGATTGTTACTGACGAGCATGACGAGCAGCAGAAGCGGCGGCGCCAGGAGCCCGTTGAGAACGGCGCAAAGGAAGAGCATGCGGATCGAGCTGGTCCCGGCGAGGTTCAGCAGCATGCCCGCCGCCACCGCGCCGGCGAAGACCAGGTAGAAACGCCGACCGCGACGCGGCGAGAGGTCGAGCCCTGCGCGCCAGCCGAAGACCTCGGCGACGGCGAAGGACGCCGATCCCGCCAGCACGGGCACGGCGAGAAACCCCGTGCCGATCAGGCCCAGCCCGAAGAGGGCATAGGCCCCGTCACCCGCGAGCGGCCGCAGCGCCTCGGCGGCCTGGCGCGCGGTCTCGATCTCGACCTGGCCGGCGCGATGGAGCGTCGCGCCCGTCGCGAGCATGATGAAGAACATGACGAGGTTCGAGAAGAGCATCCCGGTGGCGACGTCGAGCCGCGCGTCGGCGAGCTCGTGCATCGTCGCGCCACGTCGCTGAGCCACCGAGCGTCGGCCGCGGGCCTTTTCCTCTTCGACCTCCTGCGACGCCTGCCAGAAGAAGAGATACGGCGAAATCGTCGTCCCGAGGACGGCGACGAGCGTCGTGACGTAGAGCCCGTTCCAGCGCAGGCTCGGCACGAGGGTCGCGACGGCGACCTGCCGCCAATCGGGTTTGGCGAGGAACGCGGTGATGACGTACGCAAGCAGCACGGCGGTCAGCCACTTGAGGTACTGGGCGAATCGCGCGTAGGTCATGTAGACGGTGGCGAGGAGAATGGCGAGCCCGAACAGGGGGACGGACACGAGTAACGGCACCCCGGTGAGCATGCGCGTCGCGTCCGCCATGCCCGCGAGGTCGGCAGCGATGTTGAAGACGTTGGCGATCAGCAGCAGCAGGCACGCGACGTAGAGGAACGGGCGCGGATAGTGCCGGCGAATCGTCCCGGCGAGGCCACGGCCGGTGATGAGCCCGATCCTCGCGCAGATGAGCTGCACGGCCGCCATGAGCGGAAACGTCGCGAGCGCCGTCCAGAGCATCCCGTAGCCCAGCGAGGCGCCGGCGACGGAGTAGGTCGTGATCCCGCTCGGATCGTCGTCGGACGCGCCGGTGACGAGCCCCGGGCCCAGGATCCCGAAATAGCGGACGAGCGGATTGTGGCTGTGGCGTTCGCTGTCCGGGAGATTGCTCATGAGGGCCGCATCATTATGCCCTGCACCACCCGCCGCCGGTTCGCTAACATGCCCACCATGGCGGGAAGGCGACCGTGAGCGGATTCGCCGACTACGAGCGGCATGACGCGCTCGGCCTCGCCGAGCTCGTGCGCCGGCGGCAGGTGTCGCCGAGCGATCTCCTGGAGGCGGCGATCGCGCGCGTCGAGGCGCGAAACCCCAAGATCGACGCGGTGACGAGCCGCACGACCCTGGTTCGACCGGAAGCCCGCGCTCGCCTCCTGAGGCGCTTGTCCTACGAGCTCGAGTACCGGACGACGCGCGGCGACGCGGCCGGGGTGAACCGGTAGCCGCCGCCTTCTCGGACGATGAAGCCCGGATGCGGGAAGTGCCCGGCCAGGATCAGCGTGCCGGAGTCGGCGTGGCGCTCGACGAACGCGCGCCGCGTGGTGCGCGCCTGAGCCGGGTCGTAGCAGAAGCGGCTCGACCACTGCGGCTCCGCGACCTGCACCGTCCGGTGCATGAGGTCTCCCGAGAACACACCGCTGCCGGCCGAGGTCGTCAGCCGGACGCAGACGTGACCCGGCGTGTGGCCGATCCATGGCTCGAAGCGGAGATGTTCGTCGACCTTGAAGTCGCTGTCGACGAGGAGCGCCTGCCCGGCCTCGACCACCGGCACGACGCTGTCGGCGATGCACCCCGACGCCTCCTTGCCCGTGTCGCTCTCGTACTTCCAGAATTCCCACTCCGCGCCGGCGATCACGTACTTGGCGTTCGGGAACGTCGGGACCCAGCGCCCGTCTTTCCAGCGCGTGTTCCAGCCGACGTGGTCGACGTGCAGGTGGGTGCACAGGACGAAGTCGACCTGCTCGGGCGTGACGCCGACCGCGGCGAGGTCGGCGAGATACGAGCTCGCGCGCTTGTGCCAGGCGGGCGATCCGGTACGCGTCTTGTCGTTGCCGACGCCCGTGTCGATCACGATGGTGTGCCGCGGCGTCCGCACCACGTAGGTCTGGATCCGCGAGGCGAGGTCGCCGGTCCGCTCGTCGAAGAAGTGCGGCTTGAGCCAGCTGTGATGACGGGCGATCGCGCCGGCGCTCGAGTCGGGGAGCATGGACGCCGTCGGAAACGACGAGCGGTCGATCTCGATCACGCGGGAAATCGTCACGTCGCCGAGCTTCATCGTCTGCATCGGTCCCTCCCGGAGGGTGCGCGATGGTGATAGGGTAGCGGCAAAGGAGGACGTATGCGTGGCGTAGTTTTCCTCGGCAATCGCAAGCTCGAGCTCCGTGAGTTCCCCGATCCGACGCCCGGTCCGGGCGACGTGGTCGTCGCCATGAAGGCTTCCGGCATGTGCGGGAGCGACCTGCACCCCTATCGCTCCGTCGGCAACGCGGCCGCAGCCCTGGGTCTGGGCGGCGGGCGCGGACCATTCGTCGCCGGGCACGAGCCGTGCGGCGTCGTCGCCGAGCGCGGGCCGGGCGTCAACGAGGCGGACGCGCCGACCGGCCAGCGCGTGATGGTCCATCACTACAAGGGATGCGGGCGGTGCAAACACTGCCGCGTCGGCTGGGCGCAGCTGTGCCGGCAGGGCATCGTCGTCTATGGCATGACGGGACACGGCGGCCATGCGCCCTTCATCAGCGTGCCGGCGTACACGCTGGTCCCGCTCCCCGAGCCGCTCGGCTTCGCGGCGGGGGCGGCGATCTCGTGCGGGACCGGCACCGCCTACGGCGCCCTGAAACGGCTCGACGTGTCCGGTCGCGACACGCTCGCCGTCTTCGGCCAGGGACCGGTCGGGCTCAGCGCGACGATGCTCGGGCGCGCGATGGGTGCGCGGGTGATCGCGATCGACGTCGCGCCCGAACGCCTGGCGCTCGCCCGGGAGTTCGGCGCCGAAGCGGTCGTCAACGCGCGCGAGGCCGACCCGGTCGCGGCGCTCCGCGAGCTCACCCACGGCGAGGGCGTCGAGACCGCGATGGACTGCACCGGCAACCCGGAGGCGCGCGTGGCCGCGGTGCGGAGCGCCACCACCTGGGGCCGTGTCGCCTTCGTCGGCGAGGGCAACACGACGACCTTCGATATCAGCCAGGACATGATCCGTCGACAGCTCACGATCCACGCCTCGTGGACCTTCTCGAGCATCGGCCAGGCGGAGTGCGCCCGCTTCATCGCCGACCGTCGGATACCCCTCGACCGCCTCCTGACCCATCGCTTCACGCTCGACCAGGCGGACGAGGCCTACCGGCTCTTCGACACGCAGACGACGGGCAAGGGCTTCTTCGAGTTCGCTTAGCGTGGACGCGCGACGCCGACGGCGGCACGCGCCGTCGGCGCTCGCGGCGATCGGCGCGGACTAGTGCGGCAGGATCTTCAAGATGGGCTCGAGGTTCTTGGGGTCGGGCTTGAGCTTGCCCACGCCGTAGCTGCGGACCGCCTCGACGACGGCGTCGTTGACCGGCGTCTTCACGCCCCGGCGCCGCCCCTGCTCGCAGACGTAGCCGTTGAGGTAGTCGATCTCGGTGCGGCGCCCGCGCATCACGTCCTGCAGGAGTGAGGGCCGCCCGCCGCCACGCCGCTGGCCCTCGGCCGCGACGTCCGCCTCGACCTCGGCGAACCCGCGCCCCTCGGACGCGTCCACGAACCGCTGCGCGACGATGCCATAGATCGGCTCGACCTCGTAGCCGCAGGCACGTCCCACCTTCACGGCCTCGCCGCCGACGAAGATCGCGATGCGCCGCGGCCCGGGCTGGGTGCGCACCTCGGCGGTGCCGAGCCCCGAGAGCCCGGCCAGCGGGTTCGCCATGCAGTTCACCGCGAGCTTCGACCACCGCTCGCCGAAGAGATTCGTCGTGACCTTGGACACCGCCACGTCGTTCATGACCTTGACCAGCTCGCGGGCCCGCTCGGTGTCCTTGCCGTCCAGCTCGCCGATCTTGAACCCGATCGCGCCGGTGTCGGTGCGCATCGCGTGGCCGGGCTCGTACATGCCAGCGCCGATCGTGATCACGCTGCCGAGCGTCCGCTCCCGCCCGGCGATCGCCGCCACGCGCTCGTCGTTGATCCCGTTCTGGAAATCGACAACGACGCCATTCGGCTTTTTGAGGTACTGGATGCCCAGCGACGTCGCCCACTCCGTGTCGTACGACTTGACGGAGATGAAGACCGCGTCGAAGGGCTCGCTGATGGCCTGGGCCTCGTAAATGTGAAGCGCCTTGACGCGGACCGTGTGGTCCCCGCAGGTCCCGCTGAGGCGGAGGCCGTTCTTCCGCATCGTCTCCACGTGCTCCGGCCACTGATCGATGAGCGTCACGTCGTGCCCGGCCTTGGTGAGCATCCCTCCGACGACGCTCCCGATGGCCCCCGCGCCGATGATCCCGATTCGCATGGTCATGGGTCCCCTCCTCTTGGCCCGAGCATGATAACGTGAACGGCCATGACCTACGACTTCGATCGTCTGATCGACCGCCGGCGCACGGACAGCTCCAAGTGGCAGCAGTACGGTCCCGACGTGTTGCCCCTCTGGGTGGCGGACATGGACTTCCGGTCGCCCGAGCCCGTGATCCGCGCGCTGCGCGAGCGGGTCGAGCACGGCGTCTTCGGGTACCTCACGTTCGAGCAGCCGGAATTCCACCAGCTCTTCGCCGATCGGCTACTCAAGCGCTACGGCTGGCGCGTGTCGCCGGACGCCGTGGTGATCATCCCCGGCGTCATCGCGGGCTTCAACGTGGCCGGGCGCGTGCTCGCGGCGCCCGGCGACGGGCTCGTCTTGCAGACGCCGGTCTACCCGCCGATCCTGCGCGCCGCCGGCAACATGGGCCTCACCCGCGAGGAGGCTCCGCTAGCGCGCCGGCCGGACGGAAGCTACGAGGTCGACGTCGACGCGTTCGTCGCGGCGATCCGTGATCGCACGCGCTTCTTCCTGCTCTGCAACCCGCACAACCCCGTCGGCCGGGTCTTCCGGCGCGACGAGCTCCAGCGGCTCGCGGAAGTCTGCCTGCGGCGCGGCCTCGCGATCGTCGCCGACGAGATCCACTGCGAGCTGGCCTTCGCGGGCCACCGGCACATTCCGATCGCGTCGCTCGATCCGGAGATCGCCGAGCGCACGATCACGCTCATGGCGCCGAGCAAGACCTTCAACCTCGCAGGCCTCAAGTGCTCGGTCGCGGTGATCCCGAACGCCGCGCTGCGGGCGAAGTTCATCGCGGCGCGCGTCGACCTCGTGTCAACGGTCAACGTGCTCGGCTACACGGCGGCCTACGCCGCCTACCGCGACGGCCAGCCGTGGCTCGACGAGCTCCTGCGCTATCTCGAGGCCAATCGCGACTTCGTCGTGGACTACGCGCGCACGCGCCTGCCCGGCGTGCGGGTCGCGCCGCCCGAGGCGACCTATCTCGCCTGGCTCGACTGCCGGAACGCCGGCGCGGCCGGCGCCGACCCGTTCACCTTCTTCCTGGACAAGGCGCGAGTCGCCCTGCACGACGGCGCCTTGTTCGGTCCTGGCGGCGAGGGGTTCGTCCGGCTGAACTTCGGCTGTCCCCGCACGATGCTCGTGGAGGCGCTCGATCGGATGCAAGACGCCCTCACGCGCGACCGTCCAGCGCGCGTTTGAGCTGATCGAGATGGTTGTCGTCGTGCCACGCCATCACCGAGAGGAACTGGTCGATCGTCCGCCGCCCGCGGGAGTCGATATGCACCCCGGCGCGCCCCCAGTCACCGGGCTCGAGCCGCCCGAGGAATTCGAGGGTCTCGCCGCGCCGCCGCGTGAACGCGACGAGCGCCACGGCAGCCTGGTTGGTGAGGTACTGCCGCTCCTCCGCCCAGCGGTCGGGGTTGGTGGTGACGAACCGAGGCTCGTTCATCGCCATGATGAGCTTCATCCGATCGAGGAACCACTCCTCGTTGTCGCGCAGGTGGCAGACGACCTCGGTCCCCGCCCAGCTCTTCGGGGCGGGACGGCGCGAGAGGACGGCGTCGGCCACGCCTCGCACCGCATCCGCCAGCTCATCCGGCGTTCGCGCGATCCGCTCCAGCCGTTCCGGGCGGGGGCGCTGCGCGTAGTCTTCGATCGTCGGCATGCGACACCTCCGGCGGCCCCATGGTAGCCGATCGTGGGCGGGTCACCGACGGCGCTCGATCCGCCGGGAGTGATGCGGCCCGGCGCCGCGCGCACATGCCCGAGGGCACCAGCGCGATTCTCGACACCCGCTCGCTTGCGACGGCACCGACGCCTCGCGGCGCTGCTGCGCCCCGGGCTGTCGGTGCTCGACGTCGGATGCGGCACCGGCGCGATCACGCGCGGCATCGCCGAGACCGTCGGGCCGGAGGGCCGCGTGGTCGGCGTGGACGTCAACGCGTCGATGATCGACAAGGCGCGCGCCGCCCACCGCGGCGTGCCCGGGCTGTCGTTCGAGGTCGCCGACGTCGAAGCGCTGCCGCCCGGCGGCGCGTTCGACATCGTCACCGCGGCGCGAGTGCTCCAGTGGCTCGCCGACCCGGCCGCCGCCCTGCGCTCGATGACGGCGGCGGCGAAATCCCGCGGGCGCGTCGTCGTCCTCGACTACAACCACGAGAAGGCCGCATGGACGCCGGCACCGCCGCCGAGCATGCGCCGCTTCTACGCGGCCTTCCTCCAGTGGCGCGCCGCGACGGGCATGAACAACGCGATCGCCGACCACCTCCGTGACCTCTTCGCGCGCGCCGGTCTCGGCGACATCGTGGCGACCGACCAGCACGAGGTCAGCCAGCGCGCCGACCCCGATTTCGAGATGCGCGCCGGGATCTGGGCCGCGGTCGCCGCCACGCGCGGCCACCAGATGGTCGCCGACGGCGCGATCAGCGAGCGGGAACGGCACGCCGCCGAGACGGACTACCGGGCCTGGCTCCGCGACGGCGCCGATTCGCACGTCCAGTACCTGCTCGCCGTCGAGGGCGTTCGGACCTAGCGCGCCGAGCGCGCCAGCGCGTCCCGTGACGGGGCCGACGGCAGGTCAGCGCTTCAGGTGATACGGCACGTCGGCGACCACGGTGTTCTTCCGGAAGAGCAGCGCCCCCTTGACGAGCAGCGCCGTCTGGTTGTGCAGGACGTGCTGCCACCAATGCCGCGGCAAGAATTCCGGGAGCACGATCGTCACCATCTGGTCGTCGCCGCGCGACTGGATCTGATCGAGGTAGTCGAGCAGCGGCCGCAGGAGCGACCGGTACGGCGACGTCAGGACGACCAGGGGCACGCCGAGTCCCCACTTGCCCCACTTCTCCTCGAGCCGGGCCGTGCGGGCCGGGTCCGTTTCGACATAGACGGCGCGCACCGTGGCCGTCGGAGCGAGCGTCCGGGCGTACTGCACCGCGCGGACGACCCCGCGGTGGACGTCGCCGATCAGGACCAGGACCGTGTGCTGGAACCGGGGCGGCTCGTCCAGGCCCTCGAGCGACAGCTCGCGGGCGACCTCCTCGTAGTGTCGGTGCATGACGATGAAGGTCGCGACCAGGATCGCGAGCGTCAGGAGAACGACGCCCGTCACGGCGGCGCCGACTCCGTTGATCCACACGCGCCAGCGCCAGCCCTTCTCGCGGAGCCGCAGCCAGCGTCGCACCATGCCGCCCTGGGAGATGGTAAACGAGATGAAGACGCCGATCGCGTAGAGCGGCAGGAGCGCGTGCGTGTCGCCCCGGAAGATCACGATCAGGACAATGGCGAACCCGCTGAGAATCAGGATCCCGTTGGAGAAGACGAGCCGGTCGCCCTGGTTGGCGAATTGCCTCGGGACGAAATGATCGCGCGCCAGGATCGACGAGAGGCGCGGGAAGTCGGCGTAGGAGGTGTTGGCGGCGAGAACGAGGATGAGGAGGGTGGAGGCCTGGACCGCGTAATACGGCGCACCGCTGCCCCAGACCCGGCGGGCGATCTTCGACACGACGGTCTCCGGGCCGCCCGGGACGATGCCGAAGTCGTACGCGAGATACGTGATCCCGAGGAACATGGTAATCGAGATGACGCCGAGCCAGGTCATGACGGTCTGGGCGTTACGCCCCTCGGGCGGCTTGAGGGCCTGGACGCCGTTGGACACGGCCTCGACTCCCGTCAGCGCGGTACAGCCGGCGGCGTAGCTCCTCAAGAGAAGGAACAGCCCGATGCCTTCGAGACCCGGCGCATGGGGCTCGTAGGGCGCCTCGGGTAGCCAATCGAAGAGTGCGCCGACCAGACCGTAGGCGATCGTACCGAGAATGCTGACCACGAAGAAGTACGTCGGCGCGGCGAACAATCGGGCCGATTCCCGCACCCCGCGCAAGTTCCCCAGCGCGATGCCCGCCACCGCGAGGACGCTCAGGACGACCCGGTGCTGATGGAGCTGGGGCATCGCTGACGTCAAGGCCGCGATGCCGGCGACGACGGACACGGAAACCGTCAGCACGTAGTCGACCAGCAAGGCGGCCGCCGCGGTCAGCGCCGGGTACCGACCGAGATTGTCCTTCGCGACGAGGTAGGCGCCGCCGCCCTGGGGGTAGGCCGCGACCGTCTGCCGATACGAGGTGACGACGACGGCCAGCAGCGCGGCGATGCCGACCGCCACCGGGAGCGAGTAGCTGAGCGCGGCGCTGCCCGCCAGGACGAGGACCAGCAGGATCTCTTCCGTCGCGTAGGCGACCGACGACAGCGGATCGGAGGCGAAGACCGCGAGCGCGGCGGAATTGCTCAGGCGCTCGTGCCGAGCCTGAGCGAGCGGCATCGGCTTGCCGACCAGCAGGCGCTTCACCAAGGCGAGTCGCATACCGTCGCGCCGACTCTACGCCGCTCCGCGACGCAGCGCGCACTCGAGGGAGATTTTTACGGGTTTTTAACGCCGGCGCCATCCTTCTTGACGCGAGCTTGAGGCCGAACGTGCCACGGTGAGGTTGGTGCTCCGATGTGCGGCGTGACCGAACGCTCCCGAGGTTCGCGGACGACCCCCCGGCCGCAATGGGCCGGGCTCTACGTGCTGGTCATGCTCATGCTGGCCGCGCTGGCGGTGGTCGAGGCGCTCGTGTCGCCGGGCGCCAAGCTCACCATGCTGCGGTGCGGGCTCGTCCTTGGCGGTTTCGGCACGATGGCTCGGTGGACGCGGCGCAACCGCGCCGCGCTCGATCACCTGGACTGGTGCGACTGCGCCAGCGCGCGGGTGACCATGCGCCTGATCCCGTCTCGCCGGGGAGAACCGGTGCGTGCTGCGGACGCGCCGACGCCGGTCGAGGCGACGCTGGAAGAAGTCGCCCGCTAGAGACTCGTCCCCCCCCGGTCCCTCAGCTGAGCCAGCGCAGGAGCGCGGTGGCCAGCGAGAGGAAGATCGTCACGCCGAGCACGTCCTGCAAGGCCGTCTCGAAGGGACCCGCCGTGATCGCCGGATCGAACCCGAGGCGCTTGGAGAGCATGGGGATCATCGTCCCGGCGAAGCCCGAGAGGTTCACCGAGGCGAACATCGAGAGGGCGACGACCAGCCCGAAGGCCGGCGAGTGCCAGAGCAGTCCGACAGAGCCGACCACCAGCGCGCACACCCCGCCCAAGATGCTCGAGGTCTGGACTTGCCGGCGGAGCGGCTCCCACCAGCGGCTGAGCTGCACCTGGCCGGTCGCGAGCCCGCGGACCACCATGGTCACGGACTGTAGTCCGGTATTGCCGGAGATCGCCTGGATCACCGGCATGAACGAAGCCAGGAGGATCACCTTGCCGAGCGTCTGATCGAAGTAGTGGATGACCGCGCCCGCCCCCAGCTCGATGGCGAGCGTGGCCATCACCCACGGCAGCCGCATCAGCGCGATCTGCTGCGGTGATCGCCGCTCGAGCTCGGCGGCGTCCGATCCCGCCATGCGGAAGATGTCCTCCGTGGCTTCCTCGCGAAGGATGTCGACGACGTCGTCGACGGTGATGGTGCCGACGAGGCGATGGCGCTTGTCCACCACCGCAATGGCCACGAGGTCGTACTTGGCCACCACCTTCGCGACCTCCTCCTGGTCCGTCTCGGTCGTCACGCTGACGACGTTCTCGTCCCGGATCGCGAACACCGCGGTCGCCGGATCCGCGATGAGCAGACGGCGCAGCGGAACCACGCCCACCAGATGCTGATGGTCGTCCACGACGTAGAGCTCGAAGTTTCGCTCGGTGGAGACCGAGTCGCGGATGTGCTTGATCGCCTGCTCCACGGTGGCGTCGGCCCGGACGGCCACGAAATCCGGTGACATGAGGCGGCCGGCGGAGTGCTCGGGATACTCGAGGATCTCCTGGACGTCTTCAGAGTGCTCCTCTTCCATGAGGTCGAGGATCTTCTCGGCCTCGTCGCTGCGTAGCGCCTCCACGACGTCGGCCGCGTGCTCGGGCGGCATCTCGTCGAGGACGCGCGAGACCTCGACCTCGTCGAGGGCGCGGACGAGAGCCAGCAGCGTGGTGTCGTCCAGCGCCGGGAGTACCTCGCCCGCGCGTTCTGGGGAGAGCCGCCGGAAGAGCGCGACCTGCTTGTCGAGGGGTAGGCGCTGGAGGGTCGCGGCAACGTCCGACGGATGGGCCGCCTCGAGCGCCTGCTCGTCCCGGGCATCCTTGCTACCCTCGAGCAACCGCTCGGCGGCGTCGAGGAGTCGGTCCTGATCGCTCATGATCACAGAGTACGCCGAATGCCTAGCCCGGCTTCATCGCATGGTGACCCCTCGGGCGCTACACTAGGGCCGTGGACACCGACCGGCCCGACCCCGAGGCGCTCCTGGCTCGTGTCAAGGAGGAGGAGGCGCGGAAGCGCCGCGGCAAGCTGAAGGTGTTCTTCGGCGCCGCCGCCGGCGTCGGCAAGACGTACGCCATGCTCGAGGCCGCGCGCGAGCAGCGGGCTGACGGAATCGACGTGCTCGTCGGTTACGTCGAGACGCACGGACGCGCCGAAACGGACGCGTTGCTCGAGGGGCTCGAGATCCTCCCGCTGCGCAGCGTCGAGTATCGCGGCACCGCGCTGCGCGAATTCGACCTCGACGGCGCGCTCGCTCGCCGTCCCGCCCTGATCGTCGTCGACGAGTTGGCGCACACCAACGTACCGGGGTCGCGGCACGCCAAGCGCTGGCAAGACGTGGTCGAGCTCCTCGATGCCGGCATCGACGTCTACACGACCGTCAACGTCCAGCACGTCGAGAGCCTCAACGACGTCGTCGCGAAGATCACCGGCGTCGTCGTGCGCGAGACGGTGCCGGACTCGGTCCTCGAGCAGGCCGACGAGGTCGAGCTGATCGACCTGCCCCCCGACGACCTCCTCGAGCGTTTCAAAGACGGCAAGGTCTACATGCCCGACCAGGCGCAGGAGGCCGTGCGGAATTTCTTCCGCAAGGGCAACCTGATCGCCCTGCGCGAGCTCGCGCTCCGCCGAACCGCCGAGCGGGTGGATGCGCAGATGCGCGTCTACATGCACGAGCACGCGATCGGCAAGGCCTGGCCCACGGCCGAGCGACTCCTGGTGTGCATCAGCCCCGGACCGGAATCAGCCCGGCTGGTGCGGGCGGCCAAGCGGATGGCGGACCGGCTGGGCGCGCCGTGGGTCGCCGCGTACGTCGAAACGCCGGCGCAGCTGCGGCTCCCGGCCGAGGTGCGCGACCGGGTCACCCAGACGCTGCGGCTCGCCGAGCAGCTGGGCGCCGAGACCGTACGGCTCCCGGGAGAAAAAATGAGCGACGCGATCCTGGCGTTCGCGCACGATCGCAACGTGACGAAGATCGTCGTGGGCAAGCCCCGCCGGCAGCTCTGGACGCGCATCCTGATCGGCTCGATCGTCGACACGCTCGTCCAGGGCAGCGGTGACATCGACATCTACGTCATCAGCGCCGAGCGCGAGCAGGGCGTGTCTCCGCCGCTTGTCCGCCGGCGCGCGATTCCGAGCGACTGGGCGCCCTACCTCTGGGCGATCGCCGTCGTCGCCCTGGCGAGCGGCGTCGCGTGGCTGACGCTGCCGTTCTTCGAGCTCGCCAACCTCGTCATGGTGTACCTGCTCGGGATCGTCGTCGTCGCGACACGCTATGGTCGAGGGCCGTCGCTGGTGGCCTCCGTCCTGAGCGTCGCCGCCCTCGACTTCCTCTTCGTGCCGCCCGTCTTCACGTTCGCGGTCTCCGACGTCCGTTACCTGTTCACGTTCCTGGTGATGCTGGTCGTCGGCCTCGTGACCAGTAGTCTGGCGGCGCGCATCCGGATGCAAGCGGACGCCGCGCGCCAGCGCGAGCAGCGGACCGCGGCCCTCTACGCCATGAGCCGGGAGCTGGCGAGCACGCGCGGGGTGGACCAGCTCTTGACGATCGCGGTGCGACACATCAGCGAGGTCTTCCGCAGCCAGGTGGTCGTGCTCCTTCCCGGCCCCGGCGGGACCCTCGTCCCCACGGGCGGCGGACAGCTCGCGCTGGACTCGAACGAGCTCGGCGTCGGGAAGTGGGTGCACGAGCACCATCAGCCCGCGGGGCTCGGCACGGCCACGCTGCCCGGCGCCGCGGCGCTCTATCTGCCGCTGCAGGCGCCGCGCGGACCCGTGGGCGTCCTCGGCATCCGCACCGCCGACCGCCACGCGCTCGACGCGCCCGACCAGCTCCACCAGCTCGAGACCTTCGCCAATCAGACCGCGCTCGCCATCGAACGGGCGCAGCTCGCCGACGAGGCGCAAGAGGCCCAGGTGCGGATCGAGACCGAGCGCCTGCGCAACTCGTTGCTCAGCTCGGTCTCGCACGACCTGCGGACGCCGCTGGCCACGATCACGGGAGCCGCCACCACGATCCTGGAAAGCGGATCCCGGCTGGATGCGCAGACGCGGCAAGAATTGCTCGAGTCGGTGCGCGAGGAGGCCGATCGGCTGAATCGTCTCGTCCAGAACCTGCTCGAGATGACGCGACTCGAGTCCGGCGCGCTTCAGCTCCGCCGCGAATGGCATCCGGTGGAAGAAGTGATCGGCGCGGCGCTGAGCCGTGTCGGCAAGCAGCTCGGCGACCGGCGGGTGGACACGAGCGTGCCGCCGGACCTGCCGCTGGTGCCGATCGATGACGTCCTCATCGAGCAGGTCCTGGTCAACCTCCTCGACAACGCCGTCAAGCACACGCCCCGCTCGAGCCCGATCCGGATCATGGCCACCGCGACCGACCAAGCCGTCACCGTCGAGATCGCCGACCGCGGACCGGGGCTGCCGCGCGGCGAGGAAGACAAGGTCTTCGAGAAGTTCTATCGCGGCCTGCCCGGGAGCGGCCGCGGCGTCGGCCTGGGACTCGCGATCAGCCAGGGCATCGTGAAGGCGCACGGCGGGCGCATCTGGGCTCAGAACCTGCCCGAGGGCGGCGTGGCGTTCCTGTTCACGCTGCCGCTGGCGGGCGCGCCACCGGCCGCCGTGCCCGCCGATGCCTGATCCCGTCGTCGTCCTGATCGAGGACGAGCCACAGATCCGGAAATTTCTGCGGGCGACGCTGGCGGGACAGGGCTATCGGCTCTTCGAGGCGACGACCGGCGCTGATGGCGTGGTGGAGGTGGGCTCGCGCCAGCCCGACGTCGTCATCGTCGACCTCGGGTTGCCCGACATGGACGGCCTCGACGTCATCCGTCGCGTCCGCGAGTGGACCGACGTCCCGGTCATCGTGTTGTCCGCGCGCGGCCAGGAGCGCGATAAGGTCGTGGCACTCGACGCGGGGGCCGACGACTACGTGAGCAAGCCGTTCGGCGCCGGCGAGCTGCTCGCGCGGATCCGCGTGGCGCTCCGCCGCACCGCCGGCGCGTCGCACGAGGCGGATGATGCCGTCTTCAAGGTGGGAGAGCTACGGGTCGATCTCCTGCACCGCCAGGTGCTGGTCAACGGCAAGGAGATCCGCTTGACGCCAATCGAGTACAAGCTCTTGACCATGCTCGTTCGCCACGCGGGCAAGGTCGTCATGTATCAGCAACTGCTTCGCGAGGTGTGGGGCCCGGCGCACACCGAGCAGGCTCACTACGCCCGCGTCTACATGGCCCATCTGCGTCACAAGCTCGAAGCGGAGCCGGCGCGTCCCCGCTACCTCCTGACGGAGCCGGGCGTCGGCTACCGCCTGGCGTCCGAGTAGCCTCCGGGCGTTGCCTTGATACCCGCCCGCACCTTCTCAGCGGAGGACGCGGTCGGCTCGAAGGACCAGCGACTCCGGCAACGTCATTCCGAGCGCTCTTGCGGTCTTGAGATTGATGACGAGCTCAAACCGGGAGGGCTGCTCCACGGGTAAGTCGCTCGGATTCGTCGGGATCAAAATCTTGCCAAGATAGGCGCCCGCGCGGCGATACATGGCGGGAAGGCTTGGCCCGTACGCCAGGAGGCCACCAGCGTCCACGAACTCACTGGAGCCGTAAATCGTGGGTACCTTGGCTCGGCTCGCGAGATCGACGATCCGTGGCAGGTGGTTCAACGTCTCGGGCCCTCCCGGAACGATGATCGCCTATGCCCGCTCGGCGGGCGGTCCTGCGAAGAGGCTCCCAAGAGCATCCCCCTCTTGAAGGGCATAGGGCTGGATTTTCGCGCCCGTCTTGGCGGCGGCGAGTTGGAGGTTCGTCAATTCCACGCGACTTGCTGGGCCGGCGTGATAGAGGACGGCCACACGCGAGAGTGTCGGACGAAGCTCTTTCAGCACCTTCAACCAACTGCGGGCCAATTCCGTCGACGAATAGGTGACTCCTGTAACATTGCCGCTGGACTCGCCCCGGCGTGCGACGGCGTCCGCCGCCACTGCGTCCGAGCCGACCATGACGATTGGGATCGTGCTCGTCGCTTGCCTCGCCGCCTGGATCGCCTGGTTTCCTACGGCGAACACGATGTCGACTCTGAGCTGTACGAGTTCAGCAGCGAGTTCTTGGAGCCGATCGGCCCGCCCGTCGGCGGACCGGTACTCAAAGGCAACGTCCCGCGGATACCCGACGAGGGCTTGTATGACGAGCTCTCGATAGGGAGCGATGACCCGGCCTGAATCGAGCCAGCCCACCCGGTACGTCTTCCTGCGCAGCTGGGCGTCCGCGGCCGACGTCGCCACCGGCTCGACGCTACCGGACCCCACCGCAGCGGCCCTGGATGGGGGGGGCACCGGCACTGAAGGCGATGTTGCCCGCGACGCCTCTGACGCCGCCCCCGGCGGCATCACTGGCGTGGCCAGCCTACCCGCGGGCTCCGCGCGCGTCTCGGCGGCGGGAGCATTCGGCTTCGGGGGCGTGCGCACCGGCGCTTGCTCTGCAGCTATGGGCGGCGCCGATTGCGCGAGCGGGCGCGGCGAGGGCGGGGACGTCGGCGGCGGTATCGGCCGCGCCGCCGGCGACGGCACGACCGCTGGCGTGACTGGCCCGACCGCGGGCGGCGTGCGAGTCACCGTGACAGGAGCACTCGCAGGGGGACTCGGGGCCAGGCTGGGTTTGACCGGCGCTTGCTGCGCTACAGGCGGCGGCACCGATTGCGCCAGCGGGCGCGGCGAGGGCGGGGACACCGGCGGCGGTATCGGCCGCGCCACCGGCGACGGCACGACCGCTGGCGTGACTGGCCCGACCGCGGGCGGCGTGCGAGTCACCGTGACAGGAGCACTCGCAGGGG
>QHSR01000248.1:0-29151 GCA_003221635.1 Candidatus Rokuibacteriota bacterium
CAGGCGAACGCGGACCGGCCTCATCGCTCACGACCCCGCGCGGGCCCAGCCGGGCTTCACGCTCTTCGCGCCGATGTTCGGCGACGGCACCGTCTTTCTGGTGGACATGGACGGCAAGACCGCCCACACGTGGCGCCTGCCCTACCGGCCCGGCCTCTACGGCCAGCTGCTCGACAACGGCCACCTCTTCTATGCCGGCAAGGTCATGCAGGACCTCGCGCGCTTCGAGGCGTGGCCACGCTTCAAGGGCGGCGCGGTGCTCGAGGTCGACTGGCGCGGGCGGACCCTGTGGGAAGTCCGGCACCCCGACCACCACCACGACGCGCGCCGGCTCCGCAACGGACACGTCCTCCTGCTGTGCCTGGCGCCGCTGGCCCCCGAGCTCGCCAGCCGCGTCCGCGGCGGCCTGCCCGGCACCGAGGCCGACGGCAAGATCTACGCCGACTACCTCGTCGAGATGACCACCGGGGGCGAGGTCGTGTGGGAATGGCGAAGCTGGGACCACCTGGACCCCGCGGCCTATCCCGTCACGCCACAAGATCGCCGCGCCGAGTGGACCCACGGCAACACGGTCGCCGAGACGGCCGAGGGCTACATCGTGGTGAGCTTCCGCAACATCTCGACCGTCGTCATGATCGAGCGCGCCTCCGGAAAAGTCGTGTGGACGCTCGGCAGCCCGCCGCTCGCCCAGCAGCACGATCCTCGCCCGCTGCCCAACGGCAATCTCCTGATCTTCGACAACGGCACCCACCGGCGCGATCACCCGGCGACGTTCTCGCGCGTGATCGAGGTCGACCCGCGCACGAGCGCGATCGTGTGGGAGTACACCGACCCGTCACTCTTCGAGTTCTTCAGCCCCTACATCTCGGGAGCGCAGCGGCTTGCGAACGGCAACACGCTCGTCTGCGAAGGGTGTCACGGGCGGATCTTCGAGGTGACGCGCGACCGCGAGGTCGTGTGGGAATACGTGAGCCCGCACTTCGCCATCGAGCCCGGCGCGCCCGGCTTGAACAACTGGGTCTTCCGCGCCCTACGCTACACCGTCGAGGAAATCGAAGCAGCGCGCCGCGCGTAGCCATGGACAACACGCGCCCGTTCGCCGGCATCGAGGTCGTCGAGTTCGGTCAGTTCATCGCGGTTCCCTTCTGCGCGCAGGTCCTCTCCGAGGGCGGCGCTCACGTGGTCAAGGTGGAGTCGCTCGAGGGCGACCCCGTGCGCCAGCTGGCGCCACTGGCCCCCGGCGAGACGCGGCACTTCATCTCCCGCAACCGGGGCAAGCACTCGCTGCCTCTCGACCTCCGCCATCCGTCCGCCGCGCCCGTCGTCGAGCGCCTCCTGGCCCGCGCCGACGTCGTGCTCACCAACTTCCGCCCCGGCCTGGCCGCCGAGCTGGGCCTGGACTGGGCGAGCCTCGCGCCGCGCTACCCGCGGCTCGTGGTGGGCAACGTCAGCGCCTTCGGCCGCCGGGGGCCCGCCGCGCGGCTGGCGGGCATGGATCTGGTCGTGCAGGCGCGCAGCGGGCTCCTGGCGGCGAGCGGCGGCGTTCGCGACGGCGTGCCGACCGGAGGCGAGAACCCGGTCGTCGACTACATGTGCGCGATGACGCTCGCGTTCGGCATCGCCACGGCGCTGCTGCGCCGGGCCAACACGGGGCGCGGCGGCGAGGTCGACGTGTCGCTCTTGATGGCGGCGCTCATGATCCAGAACAACAACATGGTGCGCATCGAGTCCGCGGACGGTGTTGCCCACAGCGCGATCCGCGCCCGGCTCGATGAGCTGCGAGCCACCGGACGGCCGTACGCGGAGCAGGCGGCGCTCACGCCCCAGATCCGACCGCCCGGCACGGTCAATGTCTACTACCGCACCTATGCGACCCGGGACGCCGCCATCGCCGTGGCGTGCGGGAGTCCCGCGCTCCGGCGCGCCTTCATGCAGACGGTGGGGCTCGCCGACCCGGCGCTCGACCGCCCGATCGCCGACCGCGAGAAAGAGCTCCAGCACTACGCGGCGCTTCGGGGGCGCGCCGAGCCGATCCTGGCCTCACGCACCACCGCCGAGTGGCAGGCGAGCTTCGAAGCCGTGGGCGTCCCGGCCGCAGGGGTCAAGCTGCCGCTCGAGCTCCTCGACGACGAGCAGCCGCTGGCCAACGCGATGGTCCACGACCTGACCCACCCGGTCCTCGGTCGCATCCGCGTCCTGGCGTCGCCCGTCTCGATGGACGGGGGCGGCTTCGTCCCGGCGCCGGCGACCTCGCCGTTCGGGTCGGAGACGCGCGCGATCCTCGGCGACCTGGGCTTTTCGGGCGCGGAGGTCGAGTCGCTCCTGTCCGAGGGCGTGACGCGCGAAGGACTGAAGCCGCGCGGCTGAGCGCGCGGCCCGTGCCGGGCTTGCGACCGGTCAGTTACGCGAGGAGCCGCTGGTCGCGGCCTGAAGATCGCCGAGCGCGATGCGCCGCGCGATCCGAGGATTGCCGAGGTCGATGGTGACCCGCAGCGCGCGAAGGCCGTGCACGCCCTGGAGATCGTCCAGCTCGATGTCCTCGACCGCGCCCGTGAAGTACCCGAGGGACTGCAAGTACTCGATGAATCCGCGGTACTCGTGGGCCTCGCTGGACTGCGTGTAGACGATCGCGATCTTCCCGGGCTGGGTGATCCGCTCGTCGGTGCCCTTGACGAGGGCCTTGTCGATCCGCTTCTTGACGATCTCGTACCGTATGTCGTACGCGCCGTCCACGTCGAACCGCTTCTCGTCGAAGCGGAAGCGGATCGCCAGCGGGGCATGCTGGACGAGCACGAGGTGCGTCACCTCGAGCGGAAGGGGCAGGCGCTCCGTGAGCCGGTGGGCGCGGAGCGCGATGCCGCACGTCACCATGAGCTGCCAGAGCCGGAGGCTCTTGAGGTAGAGCGGGTCGAAGCGCCCGTCCTCGAGCAACGCGGCGCCGACGTAGATTTGATGGTCCACGCCGTCGGTCTTCTGCTTCTCGAAATAGTGCGGGAACATCGTCTGGGCGGTCTGCTCCTCGAGGTCGAGGTAGGACGAGATCCCGTCGGCGACACGCGTCACGCTCTCCTCGAACAGCCGGCGCCGGTCGTATACCGTGCCGATCCTGGGGTCGAGCGCGGCGCGGTACGCCTCGATCCGCTCGCGCACGGGGACGCCGAACGTCTGGATGTGATCAAACAGCGCCTCGACGTCGGACCGGAGAAACGCGATGATGGACACCTCGTCGCCCGAGTGCAGGTGGTCCTGGATGTTCCCGGCGTGCTTGTCCACACGGTAGAGCAATTCGTGAAGCCCGGGGAGCCGCTTGGCGTCGTGCGCCACGCGGATCACGTCACGGGCCAGCCCGAGCTGCGTCAAGAGATCGGCCTGGATCGCGAGGCTCCGCTGAGTCGATGAGCCGCGGATGTCCGACAGCGCGTAGAGCGGATGGATCCGCTCGAACACGATCGGCTCGATCTCGACGCCCGCGTCGGCGGCGTCCTCGGCACGGTGCTCGATGCTCTTGAGAACGGCCTTGCGAAATCGCCACTCGACCACCGGGTGGATCGCCGTGATGCGGGCGTTCAACTCCTCCATGCTGCGCTGGACGGCCATGGAGAAGAGCGGCAGGATCTGCAGGAGCTTCGGCAGGTGTGTCGCGTCCAGGTCCCCGGGCAGCGACGAGCCGAGCTCGAGCGTACCGATCACGCGGCCCTGGTAGAGGAGCGGCGCCACGATGATGTTGCGGAGCCCGAACTGCAAGAGGTCTTCGTCCGCCGGCTTTCGGTCGGGCATTTCGGCCAGGTCCTCGACGATCAGCGGGCGCCCCTGGACGACCGCGCGCTCGTAGACCGACCCACGGAACTCGGCGACGGTGTGGTGCCGCGAGTCGGCGAAGATGCAGGCCTGCTCGCCCTCGGCGCCGTAGTTGAGGACGAGCACCTGGTCGCCGTCGAGGGCGGCGAGGCCGAAGCGCAGCTCCGGCCGCCGGAAGAGCGTCCGGAGCTTCGCCTGGAGCGCCCGGAACCGCGTGCTGGACACGATCGACTCCTTGTCGATCAGGTCCCGCTCGAGCGAGGACAGCACTTCCTGATCCGTCACCTCGATGCCCCTGAAGATCGTGAATCCCTGGAAGACGAACCGCTCGGGCGGCAGGACTTCGCGGAGCAGGTCGGGATCCAGGAGATCGCGGCGCAGGCGGCGCCGCATCTCGTCGGGCAGAGTCGGAATGGCCCCGACCGGCTTGACCTCGACGAATCGCCAGTCGAACTCCATCTTGAAGTGTCGGTCGAGCCCGGTCTCGGGATCCGGGACGGTGAGGATCAGCGGATAGTCCACGATGAGATCGACGCCGTACACCCGCTCCAGGACGAGCGCGTAGGCGAAGAACCGCCGCATCGCGCCTACCATCGACGGGTCCAGGTTCACGCGGCCGCGCAGCGTGCCGTCCTCGCCGCGGAGGAGATGGTTGAAGGGCGGCGTGGCGTAGAAGCTCTTCAGCTGGAACGGGACCAGGACGGCGGAGAACTCCTGCTCGAAGAACG
Source organism: Candidatus Rokuibacteriota bacterium (assembly GCA_003221635.1). Classification (GTDB taxonomy): domain Bacteria; phylum Methylomirabilota; class Methylomirabilia; order Rokubacteriales; family CSP1-6; genus AR31. Next base: position 4,527 of record QHSR01000248.1, read on the forward strand.
CCGGCGCAAAGATCCCGGCCATGAGCAGCTCCACGAGCTGGCGGTGGCGATCGATCACGCCGAGGTCCGTGATCGGGGCCATCAGCTCGGGCACTTGCTTGACCTGCTCGCGGACCATCCGCACGAACGTCCCCTTGGCCGAGGTGTCGTCACCGAACTTCTTGGCCCAGAACGCGAGCAGCGGCGCCAGGCTCAACTCGCTCTTGAAGGGAAAGCCGTTGGGATCGCCGTGGAGCGCCGCCTGGAGGTCGGCCGACCCTGGCTGGAAGCTCTGGCTCAAGCTGAGCATGGCGTTATTGTAGCAAGCCCGGCCAGCCGAACCCGAGGTCGGGTGGTGTAGAATCGCGCGGTATTCGAAAAGGGAGACGTCCATGGAACATCGCACGCTCGGTCACAGCTCGCTCTCGGTGCCGGCGCTCGGCCTGGGCTGCATGTCCATGTCGGGAACATACGGCAAGGGCGACGACGCGCAATCCATCGAGGTCGTCCATCGCGCCCTGGACCTGGGCGTCAATCTTCTCGACTCCTCGGACATGTACGGATTCGGCCACAACGAAGAGCTCCTCGGCCGTGCCGTTCGGGGGCGGCGGGATCAGGTGGTGCTCACCACCAAATTCGGTCAGGCGCGGACGCCCGAGGGGCGCGCGATCGTCAATGGTCGGCCGGAGTACGTGGCCCAGGCCTGCGACGCGAGCCTCAAGCGTCTCGGGGTCGACGTCATCGACCTCTACTATCAGCACCGCGTCGACCCGGGCGTGCCGATCGAGGACACCGTCGGCGCCATGAAGCGGCTGATCGAGCAGGGAAAGGTCCGCTACCTCGGCCTCTGCGAGGCCGCGCCCGCGACCATCCGCCGCGCGCACGGCGTCCACCCGATCAGCGCGCTCCAGAGCGAGTTCTCGCTGCTCTATCGCGTCGAGGCGGAGGCGACGTTGCCCACGCTGCGCGAGCTCGGCATCTCGTTCGTCGCCTACGCACCGCTCGGTCGCAGCTGGCTCTCGGGCCGCGTGCAACGGCTCGATGACATCCCGGCGGACGACCGGCGGCGGGACCATCCGCGCTTCCACGAGTCCAACTTCGCCAAGAATCTCGAGCTCGTGCGCCGAATCGAGGCGATCGCGAAGGAGAAGCGCTGCACGCCGGCGCAGCTCGCGCTCGCCTGGCTCCTGGCGCAGGGGCCCGACATCGTGCCGATCCCGGGTACCAAGCGGAAGGACCGCCTCGAGGAGAACGTGAAGGCGCTGGACGTGCGGCTCGACGCGCGCGACGCGGAACGGATCGCGGCGGCGATTCCGACAGGCGCCGCCGCCGGCACGCGCTATCCCGAAGCGCAGTTGAAGGGCGTGCACATCTGACATCACGTCCCGTCGGAGGCGATCACCAGAGGACCAGGATTGGTCCGGCGACCAGCGCGCCCACCGCGTCACCGAGCCACCACGTGAACTAGATCGAGCCGGTCGAAGACGTTTCGGCCATTCGCGAACAGCCTCACCAGATCCGCGCGCAGGCGCCCTTCGAGGGTGTTGCCGATGGCGATACCGATCGACGCGGCGACCGACCCGGCGGTCGTGACGTTCACGAGGAACGCGCCGACCAGGATGGCGGGCCACACGCGTCGTCCCAGCACCAGGAACGCGGTGAACGCGATGCCGGTGGGCGGCCACACCGGAGAGGCGCTGGCGTGGACGAATGCCAGGCTGAGCCCGAACTTGCCCGCGACGACGTAGAAGATCGTCAGCAGGACCACCACCAGAACACCAGGGGCTTTCGAGGTTCTGTCATCGTCGACCCCGATACGCCGCCCGCTCATCGGGCGCTTGTGGCCCGGGCCGTGAATCTCCGAGAAGTCCAGCCTACACCCCCTCCAGGCCTCTCCGACTCGTGTAGGCTAGCCGCGGTCGCCTGTCTCCAGTCGATTCGCGGTCGCCCGCGGCGGGCGACCGGCGGTCGGCCGTCGCGGACCCACGGTCGGCCGTGTTCTGGGGAGCGAAGGAGGACATCGTGAGCGGCTGGCTCGAAACGTATCGCGGCATCGTCTATCGCTGGGAGGTGGACCACAACGATCACCTCACGGTCGCGTACTACTTCGCGCGCTTCGCCGACGCCGCGCTCGGGCTACTCGACGCGCTCGGTCTCGGCGCCGACTACACGCGGCGCCGGGGGCGTGTGTGCGTGACCGCCGGCTGCTACGTGCGCTACCTCCACGAGCTACGCGTCGGCGACATCATGCATGTCGCCAGTGGCGTCCTTGCCGTCGAGCGGGACGCCCTGGTGCTGGGCCACAAGCTCTTCAACTCCGAGACCGGCGACGTCTGCACCACGGTCGAGCAGCGCGTCCACCACGTGGACACGAAGCGCCGCACCGCTCGGGCGTTGACGCCGGGGCAGCGGCAAGCCGCCGAGCGTCGGCGCGTCGAGTGGGACGGCCCCCCGCGTGAGCGCCGCCCGCGGCCTCGCGGGCTCGAGGGCTTCCGCGAAAGCGCGCGCGACACGGTGAAGCCAGATGAAGTGGACGTCCTCGGCGAGATCGCGCCCCTGCACTACATCCACCGCTTCTCGGCGGCCAACGGTCACGCGACCGCCGCCCTGGGGATCACGCCGGGCTACATGCGCGCCGAGCGCCGTGGCTTTTCGACGTTCGAGTTCCAGCTCGAGCTCGGGGGCGTGCTCCGCCCCGGCGATCCTGTTTGCGTGCGCTCGGCGCTCGTCCACGTCGGCAGCTCTTCGATGCGCTTCCTCCACGTGATGACGAACGAGCGCACCGCCGAGCGCGTCGCGACGCTCGAGCAGCTCGGCGTCCACCTCGACATGGACGCTCGGCGGCCCACGCCGCTGCCCGAGGCGTTCCGCGATCGGGCCAAGGAGATCCTCGTGGTGTGAGCGTGGGGGGCTCCGAAATGGCCCCCCACCCCCTTCGTGGGTCGGGCAGGTCGCGCGTCTCGGGCGGGCCCGCTCTGCGGGCTACGAACCGGCGGCCGGGGTCGTGCGGCGGCGGCCACGGCCGCCGCGCCGCGATCGACGGCGGCTCCGTTTCGGCGCCGGTGCCGCGGCCTCGACCGGCTCGTCGACCGCCGCCGGCGGCGCGAGCTCGACGGCAGGCGCGCCCGGCGCCAGCGTGATCATTCCCGTCGGGCTCACCGACAGTTCCTTGATGCGTCGGAGCCGCGTCACCAGCCTTGGCGAGCCAGGCGGTCGGCTGAAGCCGCGCGCCTTGAGCGTTCGCGCCACGTTGTCGATGAGAACGGCGCCGTTCGGCGTGCGCGAGGCGAGCTCGCGGACAACCAGGACAAGCTCGTCGTGCGGTGCGGTGTGCGCCTCTTCGACGTGGTCACGCTCCGGCTCCTGGCGCACCGGCTCGGCCCGCCGCGGCTCGGCGCCCGCCGCCGGCGCCCGGCCGCGGCGCCGCCCTCGGCGACCGCGACGCGGGCCCCTCTCGGCCGCCGGTGCAGCACGGCTGGGCTCGGCCGACGCCGCGCCACCGAGCGTGCGAGCGGTCAGGCGGTGGAAGGTAATGCCCAGCGCCGTCGCGACGTCACCCACGGCGTCGAAGGCTCGGTCATCCGAGACGACCTCGAGCACGTCGCCCGGGTGCGCGCCGGCGAGCCACACTCCGGCACTGACCGCGATGCGGAGGTCACTCCAGTCGCGCACGCCGGTCGACGGTGCGCTGTGGACGAGCTGGGCTCCGTGGCGGGCGAGCAGGCGCGCCGTCTCGTGGCCGATCACGCGCCAGTTGCCGACGGCGACGAACTCGGTGCTCCGGCCCAGATGGTCGATGGCGAGTCGCTCGATCACGCGCTCGATGTGCGCGGGGTGGCTCGTGTTCTCGACGTCGAAGAAGATCGCGTGCCGGGTCGTCGGCCGGCGACGCTCCGGCGCCGGCGGCGGGACGCGGGCGGCAAACACGGGCTCCGGCGTCTCGACGGGCACGAGGAGCTTCACCTCGGCAGCGGGGGCGACCGTCAGTTCCGTGCGAGCGGGGGTGACTTCAGCGGCAGGGCTCGCTTTCTCGCCGCCGCCTCGGCGAGGGCGCCTGGTCGTCATTCGTTCCATGCCCGCATCATACGGGACAGAGGGGCGCCCGGCGAGCTTCTGAACCGAGACACCACCAGCGCGGTCCGGCGACGACGGACCTCAGGCCCGACGACGGCCGTCTCGCGCCGGGCGGCGCGAGGCGGCGGGAGCGATCAGTCCGGCTGCGACGCGCCGACGCCGACGGGCTGGGCGGTCTGCAGGCGGTTCGCGATGTCGGCCAGCGGTCGGTGGAGTTGCCCCAGCAGGCCCACAACGCCCCCGAAGGCCTCAGCCATCGCCGTCCGCTCGCCGCGCAACGCATCGAGCTCGCCCTGGAGCGCACCGTGGGTCCGGCGAAGCTCGCCCAGCTCTCCGCCGAGGCGCTCGGACTCCTGCTCTCTCGCTTCCAGCGCGCGCCGCAGGCGATCGCGCTCATCGATCAGGGATGGGATCACGTGGCTGATCTGGTACTGACTTTCAGCTAGCCAGCGGGTAGTCCGCTGCGCGTCGTCGACCGTCTCGATCTGACTCATCTGAGGTGGTGCCTCCTCGTAGGAAGCGCGGGGTTGCGGGTTAGGAGTCGAGGGTTCGACCGCGTTCTCGTGAGCGAGGGCGACGAGCTCGTGGGACCCTCCGGACGTGAGCGACGACCGGCGGCGCCGGCGCTCGACCGGTAGCGGGTCGTCCATGGTCTCCGCATCGCTGGCGCCGCGCCGGTCCAGCATCACCCGGACCTTCGGGTCGCCCAAGTGGCGATTGCGGAGATGCTCGTAGACTGCAGGCTCGGTCCGTGCGACGACGATCAGGTAGCGCGTCATGACCCCTCGGGTCGGTTCGTCCCCCGTGGACGCGGGTCCGGCGAGGTCCGCGATCAACTCCCGGAACAGCGAGCGGAGGAGCAAGAGGTGCATTGCCGTATCGCCACGCTCTCCCGTGTTTCGACTGCGTCCGAACGAAGCGGACTGTACACTCCCGCTTACGAAGATTCAAGCGCGAATTCGATTCCGGCGTCGCGCGCGAGGCGAACGGCGTCCGAGCACGAGAAAATATTGGTGCGGCAGAAGGCTCCGCTCGTCCATCAGCGCCAGACCGGCGCGCCGAGCGTCGCGCACACACGCCTCCGGCGGGATGCGCCGCTCCAGGGGCGGACCCACCGGCGTCTCGCGTCCCGGGTCCGTGCGCCATCGCCGAATCATACCCAAGCGCTTGACACCGGTGGGCGGGCCGACTAGCCTCGGCTCGCATTCGCCATGGACTTCGAATTCGCCGCCGCGCACGAGAGCTTTCGCAAGGAGTTCCGCGACTGGCTCGTGACGAACCTCCCGGCCGACCTGTGCCTCGACGACGCCTCCGACGACCGTGTGGCGTCCGATCGGGAGACGTTCGAGCGCCGGCGCGTCTGGCAGAAGGCGATGCACGCGGCGGGCTGGGTCGGCATCACATGGCCCAAGGAGTACGGGGGACGTGACGCCGCGCTGATCGAGCGGGTCATCTGGGACGAGGAGTACACGGCGGCGCGCGCGCCCGTCTTACCAGGCAACATGGGCCTGAACCTGGTGGGCCCGACGCTCATCCACTGGGGCACCGAAGAGCAGAAGCGCCGCCACCTCCCCGCAATCCTCAACGCCGACGAGATCTGGTGCCAGGGATTCTCCGAGCCCGGCGCCGGCTCCGATCTGGCCAGCCTCCGGACGCGCGCCGTCGATCAGGGCGACCATTTCGTCGTCAACGGCCAGAAGCTGTGGACGTCGGGCGCGCACTTCGCGCACTGGATCATCCTGCTGGTCCGCACGAACGCGGATGCGCCGAAGCACCAGGGAATCAGCTGCCTGCTCGTTCCGATGACGACGGCCGGAATCTCCGTTCGGCCGCTCGTCCTGATGACGGGCCACCACCACTTCAACGAGGTCTTCTTCACCGATGTGGTGGTCTCGAAGGCGAACCTGCTCGGGCCCGTCAATCAGGGCTGGAAGGTCTCGACGACCACGCTCATGTACGAGCGTCACTCCGCCGGTGGCCGGAGTCACACGGCGCAGATCGCGCGGCTGATCGCGCTGGCGCGGCAGGTGCCGATCGACGGGCGGCCGGCGTGGGACCACCCGTGGGTCCGGCAGCGACTGGCACAGCTCGCCATCGACTCCGAGGCGCTCAAGTACACACGGCTCAGGAGCCTCACGCGTCAGCTCCGCGGCGAGCCACCGGGAGCCGAGGGATCCGTCCTGAAGCTCAGCGGCTCGGAGCTCGGGGTGCGGATCGCGGACGCCGCCGGCGAGCTCCTGGGCATGCACGTCCTGGTGAACCAGGCCTCCGCGGCCGTGCCGGACGCGCCGCGCTGGTTCAACCGCGTGCTCGCCGCGCGGCAGTACACGATCTCGGCGGGAACGATCGAGATCCAGCGCAACATCATCGGCGAGCGCGTGCTCGGGCTGCCGTGAGGGTAACACTTCGGCTCACCCGAGGGGCTGAGCTCTCAGACCACGCGTGTCGGCCACCGTCAGCTCGGTCGAGTACTGCGCCGGATCATCGGGGGTCTCGGTCTGGCCGTGGCCGCGCATGTCCCAGGTGATGAGCCGGTAACGATCGCCCAGGGCTGCGTGCTGGCCGCTCCACATGCGGCGCGTGGCCCCGTAGCCATGGCCCAGGATCAGGGGACGTCCGCGCCCGGTCACCTCGTAGTCGATCTCGATTCCGTTGAGCTTTGCCCTGGCCACGGTTCTCACCGCGAGGGTTCAGTACCGGTTCGCAATCGGTAGCTCCTCGGCGGGGAAGAGCGTGATGATCTGGGCGCCGCTCGGCGTCACGATGACCTCCTCCTCGATCCGCGCGGCGGACACGCCGTCCGTAGCCGGGCAGTAGGTCTCGACGGCGAACATCATGCCCGCCTGCAGCTCCATCGGATCGTCGAAGGAGTTGAGCCGGCTGATGATCGGCCGCTCGTGGAGCCCGAGACCGATGCCGTGGCAGAAGTTGAGCCCGAAGGCCGCCATCTCGCTGTCGAAGCCGATCTCCTGCGCCTTCGGGAAGGCGCGCGCGATCTTGTCGGTGGCGACGCCCGGCTTGATGAGCGCGATCGCCTCGTCCATCCACTCGCGGGCTTTCTTGTAGGCCGAAATCTGAGCCTTCGTCGCGCGGCCCACGCTGAAGGTGCGGTAGTAGCACGTGCGGTAGCCGACGAACGACATGATGATGTCGAAGAACGCCTGGTCACCGGGCCGGATGATCCGGTCGGTGAAGTTATGGGGGTGCGGGCTGCACCGCTCGCCGGAGATCGCGTTGATCGCCTCGACACAGTCCGAGCCCATCTCGTAGAGGCGCTTGGTGGCGAGGCCGACGATCTCGTTCTCGCGGGCGCCGGGCTTGAGCGCCTCGAAGATGTCCTGGTAGACGCCGTCCACCATCGCCGCCGCCATGTTGAGGAGCGTCAGCTCGTCCTGGCTCTTCAGCATCCGCGCCTCGAGCATCACCTGCTGACCGTCGCGCACCTCGACGCCCAACTCCTGAAGCGCGAACAGAAACGGCGGCTCCACGAGATCGATGCCGAGCGGCATCCCGGCCACGCCCTCGGCGCGCAGGATGTCCCGGATCTCCTCGGCCGCCTTCTGGAAGAGCCCCGCCTTGGGGGAGACGGCGCCGCGCATGCCGACCATGCCCGCGAGGGACTGCCGGGCCGGGATCTGCGGCGTGTAGAGACGGTGGTGGCGCGCGGCCGAGCCGAAGTCCCACACCCACGGCTCACCGTTGCCGGTCAAAAGGCACCAGCGCGTGAGCTTGTCGCGCGCCCATTCGCCGATGACGGTGCCCGACAGATACCGGATGTTGTACTGGTCGAACATGAGGAGCGCGCCGAGCCCCGAGCGGGCTAGGGCCTGCCGCGCGCGCCCCAGGCGATAGGCGTGCAGGCGACGGAAATCCACGCGCTCCTCGAAGTCCACCTGCGTGTGTCCGGGAGCCTGGAGCGGCCGGTCCCAGCGATGGCGGGGGTCCACGTCGTCGGGGGTCACGGGCCGGGGCTTGGGCGCGTCCTGCTTCCGGGCCATGGGTGTCTCCTCGGGGCGGTACTTTACCTCAGCTTGCGTTAGAATCCTCGCCCATGGACCTCGAACGCCCACTCCCGACTCCGATCACGCCCGAGACCCGCCCCTACTGGGAGGGTGCGCGGGCCGGCAAGCTCATGATCCCCAAGTGCCGCGCCTGCGGGAAGCCCTTCATGTACCCGCGGGTCGCGTGCCCGTTCTGCGCCTCGCGCGACATCGGCTGGGTGCAGGCGACCGGCCGCGGCCGGCTCTTCTCCTTCGAGATCGCCCACCAGATCCTGAACAAGGCCTTCAAGGTGAAGACGCCCGTCGTGCTGGCCATGGTCGAGCTGGACGAGGGCCCGCGCCTGCTGACGAACCTGGTCGGCATCGAGCCCGACCCGAAGCAGATCCGCTGCGACATGCCGGTGGAGGTCTGCTTCGAGAAGCTCACCGACGAGGTCAGCCTGCCGATGTTCCGGCCCGTCGCGGGAGGTGCCCGATGAGCGATCTCGCGCGGATGCGGGAGCTCAGCAACTCGGTCTGCATCGTCGGGGTGGACGAGAGCGACGAGATCGGCACGCTGCCGGGGAAGAGCCAGCTCACGCTGCACGTCGAGGCGATCACCAACGCCGCGCGCGACGCCGGGGTCAAGGTGTCCGACATCGACGGCATCTTCACCGCCGGCCAGCACTCGCCGGCGACCATCGGCGAGGCGATCGGCGTCGTGCCACGCTACGTGGACGGGACGACCGTCGGCGGCTGCTCGTTCATCATCATGGTGGGCCACGCGGTGCTGGCGCTTCACCACGGCCTCTGCGACGTCGCCGTCGTCTGCCACGGCGAGTCGGGGCGCTCGGGCGTCGGCGTCTCCCCGCGGCGCGACACGGCGCTGTCGGGCCAGTTCGAGTTCCCCTACGGCTTCGGCGGCGCGCCGACCTACTTCGGCCTGATCACCACGCGCCACATGCACGAGCACGGCACCACGCTCGAGCAATGGGCGCAGGTCGCGGTCTCCACCCGCAAGTGGGCCGCGCTCAACCCGAAGGCGCGCAATCGCGAGTCCCTCACCGTGAAGGACGTACTCGATTCACGCCCCGTCGTCTGGCCCTTCAATATCCTGAACATCTGCCTCGTCACCGACGCCGGCGGCGCCGTCGTCCTCACCCGGGCCGACCGGGCGAAGGACTGCGCGAAGAAACCGGTCTACGTGCGGGGCGCGGGCGAGGGCAGCGAGCACGTCATGCTCACGCAGATGCGGAACCTCACCTTCAGCGAGGCCACGCGTCTGTCCGGCGAAAAGGCGTTCGCGATGGCGGGCGTGAAGGGCGCGGACTTCGATCACATCATGCTGTACGACGCCTTCACGTCGGGGCCGCCGATCATGCTGGAGTCGCTCGGCATCGCCAAGCGGGGCGAGGGAGTGCACCACTTCGCCGAGGGCCGCTCGACCCCCGGCGGCAAGCTCCCGATCAACACCAACGGCGGGGGGCTTTCCTACACCCACAGCGGGATGTACGGCATCTTCCCCATCATCGAAGCCACCCGCCAGCTCCGCGGCGAGTGCGGCGCGCGCCAGGTGCCGAACGCGAAGCTCTCGCTCGTGAACGGCATGGGTGGCATGCTCTCCGCCGCCGGCACGCTCGTCCTGGCGAACGAGCGCTAGCCGCGCCGGCTCAGGGGAGCTGCGACGCGAGCTCGCACACGAGCGGCGCCGCGCAAGCCGAGATGCCCGGGCGGGCGGCGAGCGCCCAGTCGCGTGCGGCGAGCACCGCCGCGTCGTCCAGCGCGAGCCGCGGGCGGGCGGCGAGCGCTCGTCTGAGACGCTCGGCCACGGTCTCGGGGGCGATATCGCCGGCGATGGCGCCGCGCTCGAGCAGGCGCGCCCGGAGCTGATCGAACCGCACGCGCTGCTCGCCGGACGCCCAGGTCAGGTACCGCCCGAGCTCTTCGTGAGCGGCGCCATCGAGCGCGGAGAGATAGGCTCGCTGCGCCCCTTCGTCGCCGGACAGCGAGGCGTCGAGCAAGAGCTCGACGCCGATGTGCGCCACCGCGAGCGCGCTGCCGCTCCGGACACCGCGCGTGGACAGCCAGGCGACCGCCTGACGAGTCAGCTGCTGAAACGTCGGGGACCGGTGGAAGGCTTCGTCCGTCTTCCAGTGAAACCGCATGCCGGAATCGATGTCGACGTGTTCCGTGCGCGGCGGGCGCGCGCCGATCATCGTGGCGAAGTCCGGCAGCATGGAGCCCAGCACGAAGGCGCGGTCCCCGCCCCGCCGGACCGCCAGGACCGTGTGCCCGAAGTAGTTCATCCGTCGGGGGTCGCTACAGGAGCGCCGCGATCGCCTGACCGACCTCGGTGGTCGAGGCGCGGCCGCCGAGATCGCGCGTGAGCGTCTTGCCTTCCTCCACCAATCGCTCGATCGCCGCGACGACGGCGCGCGCCGCATCCGCGTGGCCGAGGTGCTCGAGCATCATCGCGCCGGTCCAGATCTGGGCGACGGGATTGGCGATCCCCTTGCCAGCGATGTCGGGGGCCGAGCCGTGAACGGGCTCGAACATCGACGGATGCTCCTTCTCCGGGTTGATGTTGCCGCCTGGCGCCAGCCCGATGGAGCCGGCGATCGCGGGGCCGAGGTCGGAGAGGATGTCACCGAAAAGGTTCGAGCCGACGACGACGTCGAACCAGTCAGGATGCTGGACGAAGTGGGCCGTCAGGATGTCGATGTGGTACTGGGAGGTCTTGACGCTCGGATACTCCTTCGCGACGGCGGCGAAGCGCTCGTCCCAGTACGGCATGCTGTGGATGATCCCATTCGACTTGGTCGCCGACGTCACCTGGCGGCGCGGTCGCTTCATGGCCAGCTCGAACGCGTACCGCATGATGCGGTCACAGCCCCGGCGTGTGAAGACCGATTGCTGGACGGCCAGCTCCTCCGGCGTTCCCCGGTAGAGCCGCCCGCCGATCTCCGAGTACTCGCCCTCGTTGTTCTCGCGCACGATCAGCATGTCGATGTCCGCGGGGCCGCGGCCGGCGAGCGGTGACCTGGCGCCTTTGAGGAGACGCACGGGGCGCAGGTTGACGTACTGGTGGAACCCGCGGCGAATCGGGATGAGAAGTCCCCAGAGCGAGACGTGGTCGGGCACGCCGGGGAATCCGACGGCGCCGAGGAAGATCGACTCGAACTGCCGGAGCCGGTCCAGACCGTCCTCGGGCATCATGCGGCCGGTCTCCGTGAAGCGCTCGCAGCTCCAGTCGAACGTCGTCCACTCGATGTCGAAGCCGAACCGCCGGCCGGCGGCGTCGAGGACGCGCATGCCCTCGGGCACGACTTCCTTGCCGATCCCATCGCCGGGGATCGCCGCGATGCGGTGCTTCATGCGAACACCTCCGTCGTGAGCTCACCTTGAACGGCGGGCCCTAGCCTATCAGGAAAGCGCCGCTGGACACACCGACCGACTTGTGCTGTCATACGGTTGCCCATAGATCTCGTCACCTACCACCCCGGTAGGGCCATCGGTCGATCGCAACACCAGTCTTCGATCCAGGCGCGGCACCGGACGCCATCGGCCTCTCGTGCTGGGCCTGCCGGGCGAAGGGCTCGGGCATCACGGTCGTTGTGCGAGCCGCAGCACGTCATGGGGCTGGGGCCCCATCGTGCGAGGCGAGCCCACGGTGGAGTCGTCATGCTGATCATGCGCGTCAGCGAACCCACGATCGATGAGCGTCGGCCCGGCAACCGGGTCCTCGTTCGCTTCCGGGTGAACCACCTGCCCGACCAGACCTGGATCAACACCTTCAAGGGGCACGCGACCTCGAGCGTGCTCCGGGCGGACAACGCCGTGTTCAACGGCAACGACATCTTCCTCGAGCTTGCGAAACCGCAGAGCCTGCCCGAGCTCTCAACGGCCCTGGATTGCTTCATCGAGTGCGCGAACCTGGGGCTCCGTAGCTGGGGAGGAAGCGCGCGGAGCTCGACGGCGTTGGTTCCCGGCGCGATCCGTAGCCGCGTCTAGCGCCCGGCGCCGAATCGTCCGTGGTGGCACAGGCCCGGTGGGCTCCGTCGAGCACGGGGGACCGGATGGCACGCGCGTGTCGAGTCATGGACGCCATTCGTCAATGCCCCCCGCCAGTGGGTGGCCTGTAACGTAGCGATAATAGGTTTCTTTGTCATTCCTGGCGGCTGGCACCGCGGTTGCGTTCGCAGGGGTGTGCTACGCCACATCCCTACAATGCCGTCTGTCATAGACCAAACCCGGAGGACTTCTTGGACGAAAAGGGAGCGATCCTTCGTAGCCTCACGCAGCGAGACGCGATCTCGCCGCTCGCGCGTCACGCGCTGGGGCTCGGAGTCCTGCTACTCACGATCGGCCCCGCGTACCTCGTGTCGGTGTCGAGCCTCTCGCAGCCGGATTCCGAGATCATCAGGATGGCGCGCGAGGGCGTCGACTCCGCGGACTCGAGCGTGGAGGTCTCCGAGATCGTCGAGATCGAGGCCCACATCAGAGAGGTCGCCGTCCGGTACGACATTCCGCCCATCCTGGTCGCCGCGATCGTGGAGGCCGAATCCGAGTTCAACCCGCGGGCCGTTTCGCGGCGCGGCGCTCGCGGCCTGATGCAGCTCATGCCGGGAACCGCCTCGAGCCTCAAGGTGTCGGACACCTTCGACCCGTACGAGAACATCGAGGGCGGCGTGCGCCACCTGCGCCAGCTGATGGATCGGTATCACGGCAACCTGCCCCTCGTGCTCGCCGCCTATAACGCCGGGGAGCAGGCGGTCACGGTCTACCGCGGCGTCCCGCCCTACCGCGAAACCCGCCGGTACATCTCGCGAATTCTGCGCCGCATCGGACGCCCGGAGCTGCTGCCACGAGTGAGCGGCGTGAGCCACGCGGTCGTTCCAGTGAGCACGAGCCGGTCGGAGCCGGCGATCACATACGCGGTCGCGAACCCGACCCGCTCGGCCTGGGCCGAACGCCAGTTCCTGGAGCGACAGGTGCCGGCGCCGGCGATGGACCATGGCGTCGTGCCCGCGCCGAGGGCGGTGGCCGAATACGCCCGGCCCACGCGCAGCAACGGCGAGGGCCCCTAGGACGAGCTTTCAGGCGAGTTCTGTCTCGAACGAGCTCTATGGCGATTGGTTGTCAGGAGGGCTGAGATGATTGATCGGATCATTGCCAAGCTTCCCGAGGCGTGGCGCGGACCGGCCGAGCTGGTCGCGGGCCCGATCGCCTGGGTTCCGGTACTGCAGCAGATGCTGATCGGCTTTTTCTTCGAGTCTCAGTCCGGCTGGATCGCCGCCATGAAGTACATTTTCCTCCTGTTCCCGGTGTTCCTCGGCATCGTCGCCGTCTGGTGCACCGGGCTGTCCGTCTACACGCTGCCGTTCCGCTCGGGACGTACGCGCTTCGTCTCGCTGATTCTCCTCGCGTGGTGGGACGCCGCGCTGTCGGTGTGGCTCTACTGGGTGGGCATGGTCCGTGTCGTCGGCATGATGCTCGGTTGGGCGCTCGGCCTCTCGCGACTGGCCGTCCGGCTGGTCGTCGGATTCGTTCGGGACATCGTCGGGACGCCGTTCACCATGTCGAGCACGCTGATGCGCAGTTACCTCCAGCCGGGCGTGCCGTGGCTCGCCTTCCTGATGCTGCTCTTCTGGTGCGGGCTCGAGGCGGCCGTGTTCACGTACACGCTCGAGCCGCGGGTCGCCATGCTGGTGGCCGACCTCACGGGGACGGACGACTCGCGGTTCACGGTCCCGGTGCTCTACCTCCTGGTGCTCACGCTGATCATGGCGAGCTTCGCGTGCGTGCAGGCGCTGGTCGACGCCGTCCGCAAGCGGGACAGCAAGTTTCTCGCTCAGATCATCGGCATCGAGCTTTTCGCGATGTTCTTCGAGGTGATGTTCCTGTATCGTGGTGTAGTTGAGGTGACGATGCCGTGGGTTGCTCGGAACAACGCCGCCCTGGTGGCTACGGCCGCGCTCGGCTGGCTCGGTGTCCGTGGCCTCACCTGGTTCCTCTTCGGTCAGTACGGAACACCGCCGCTGCTGGCCCTCATCGCGCGGCAGCCGCTGACGGAGATGGACGCGCCCCGCTCGTCCGCCCTGCGGTCGGAGCCGTTCTGGCGCCCGGCGATGGACGACTTCAGGCGCGACCTCGACTGGCTGCACATCAAGAGCGATGAGATGCTCGAGATCCTGGCGCTGCCGGTGGTCCACCTGCTGGGGGCTGCGTTGAACTTCGCCATGATCCTGACCGCGTCGCGACCCGTCTTCAACCTTCCGTTCAGGAGCCTCAAGGAGGTGACGGAGACGCGCGACATGGAGACGACGATACAGCTGGAGCCGCGCAAGCAGGTCAGCCTGTGACCGCGTTGCGGTATCACTTCTCCGGCGTGGCCGGCGCCGGCATGGGCCCGCTCGCGTGCCTGATGCGGGCGCGCGGCCACGCCGTCCAGGGTTCGGATCGCGCGTTCGATCTGGGCAAGAAGCAGGAGATCGCGGAGCCGCTGCGCCGGCTGGGCATCGCGCTCGCCCCCCAGGACGGCACGGCCGTCACCGCCGCGATCGATCGATTCGTCTACTCGGCGGCCGTCGAGGCCGATACGCCCGAGCTGCGAGCGGCGCGCGCGCTCGGCATCGCGTGTCTGCCGCGACCGCAACTGCTCGCCGAGGTGATCAACACCGCCTCGACCGGCGTCGCCATCGCGGGCACGAGCGGCAAGAGCACGATCGTCGGCATGATCGGCTGGCTCCTGCGTGAGGGCGGCTTGCCCGCCACCGTGCTGGGCGGCGCCGACTTCGCGGGCGAGGGCGCGGGCGGCTGCTTCGTGGCCGGTCCGGCCGAGGCCCCCGCGATCGCCGAGGCCTGCGAGTCCGACGGCACGCTGGTCGGCTACCATCCGGCGATCGGTGTCATCCACAACGTGAGCCGCGATCACGACGAGCTGGGCGCGCTTCGCCCTCAGTTCACGGCGTTCGCGAGAAACTGCGGCCGACTGCTCGTCGGCGCGGACTGCCCGGAGGCGGCGGCGCTCGGGCGCCGCTTCAAGGGGGCGGCCTATGGAGTATCGCCCGACGCCGACGCGCGGCTCCGGGTGACGAGCGTGGGGCCGAGGCGCGCCAGGGGCGTGCTGCGGCACGCGGGCCGCGACCTGACGCTGGACATTCCGCAGCCCGGTCTGCACAACCTCCAGAACGCCACCGCCGCCGCGCTGGTGGCGCTCGAGCTCGGCCTCGGGGCCACGGCCGTCTCGACCCTGCTCGCCCGCTTCCCCGGCGTCGCGCGCCGCTTCGAGGCGGTGGGCACGACGGCGCGCGACATCCACGTCGTGGACGACTACGCGCACAACGGCGAGAAGCTCCGCGCGGCCATCACCACGGCCCAGGCGGGCGCCGCCCGCGTGGTCGCCGTCTTCCAGCCCCACGGTTACGGCCCGGCGCGGTTCCTGCGCGGGGAGCTCCGGGAGCTCATCCCGACGCTGCTCCGGCCTCAAGATCGCTTCTGCTACGCCGAGATCTTCTATGCCGGCGGGACCGTCGCGAAGGACATCTCGAGCCGCGTGCTCGCGGACGATCTTCCGGCGGCGCTCAAGTGCGGCTATGCGCGCGACCACGAGGCCGCGCGGCAATGGGTCGTCAGCGAGGCGCGGCCCGGCGACACCGTCCTCATCATGGGCGCGCGCGATCCCGACCTGCCGCGTCTCGCGCGCGCGGTGCTCAGCTCGCTCTAGCCGAGCCCCTCCGCGATCTGCACGAGCTCCTCGTACTCCTGGTTCCAGTAGTTGTGATTGTGGAACATCGGGAAGGCCGGGGGAAAGGACGGATCGGCCCAGCGCCGCGCGATCCAGCCCGACATATAGATGATGCGCATGGCGCGCAGCGGCTCGCAGAGCGCGAGCGTCGAGCGATCGAACTCTCGGAAGAGCTCGTAGCCCTCCAGGAGATCCTCCCGTAGCTTGCGCGCTTCCTCGGAGTTGCCCCTCGCCAGGAGCCAGAGGTCCTGTACCGGCGGGCCCACCATGCAGTCGTCGAAGTCGACGAGGAGTGGGTCGGGCGTCCAGAGGATGTTGCCCCAGTGCAGGTCGCCGTGGATCCGCTGGATGCGCGCGGCCGCCAGCGGCTTGGCGGCGGCGTCGGCGATGCGGACGGCGACCTCCCGGTAGCGGGGCGCCAGCCCCTCCGGGATGACGCCGCTGGCCATGAGGACCTCCAGGGGCTCGACGATATAGCGCCTCACGTCCAGCCGCGGCCGGTTCGGAGCATCGCGCGAGGCACCGACCGCGTGCATGCGGCCGATCGTCCGGCCGATCCGGCGACGGTTCTCCGCGTCGAGCTCGTCGAGCGAGCGTCCGCGCACCCTCGGAAACGCTGCATAGTAGATCCCCTCGATCTCGCTCAGCGTCGCGCCGGTGCCGAGATCGAGCGGCGCGACGGCCGGGACCTCGGCCGCCGCCAGGTCGGCGAGGAAGGCGTGCTCGTCGAGGATCGTCTCGCGCGACCAGCGGCCGGGACGGTAGAACTTGACGACCAGCCGCCGCTCGTCCTCCAGCTCGACCTCGTAGACGCGGTTTTCGAAGGCGCGCAGCGGCAGGCAGCGGCCGGTGCAGCGAAGACCCCCCACCTCGACCGCGTCGAGCACGCGGTCGGGCGTGAGCGCGAAAAACGTCGCAGCGGGTTCCCCGGCCACGCCTGATACCATAGCGCGCCGTCAGGAAAAGCGCGCCGTCAGGAAACATTCACCCCGGGAGGCCACGATGCCCGAACGCCCGCTACCCACGGAGCAGGAAGTGCTCGGCTGGATCCGGCAGCGCCGCAACTGGGGCCGCTGGGGCAAGGACGACCAGCTCGGCGCCATCAACCTCATCACGCCGGCCAAGCGCGCGGCGGCGGCCCGGCTCGTCCGCAGCGGGCGCAGCGTGTCGCTGAGCCGGCCGTTCCCGAAGGAGCCGGGGCCGAACAACCCGCTGCCGGCTCACCATTTCATGAAGACCCACCTGCGCGGCAAGGGCGGCTTCTCGGCCGACTACTACGGCATCTACTACCACGGCATCGCCTCCACCCACATCGACGCGCTCTGCCACACGTGGGACGAGGAGTCGATGTGGAACGGGCGCGATCCGAAGAAAGAGATCACGTTCGAGGGCGCGCGGTTCGGGTCCGTCGAGCACTGGGCCGAGGGCATCATGACCCGCGCCGTCATGCTCGACGTCCCCCGGCACCGCGGCGTGCCCTGCGTGACGCACGACCGGCCGGTGCACGGCTGGGAGCTCGACGACATCCTCACCAAGCGCGGGATCCGGCTCGAGCCCGGCGACGCCGTCTGCGTCTACTCCGGGCGCGAGGCCTGGCAGGCGCAGGACCCCGAGCGACCCTACGGCCGCCCCTTCAACCCCATGCAGCAGCAGCGGCCGGGGCTCCACGTGTCCTGCCTGCCGTTCCTGCGCGACCACGACGTGAGCGTCCTGGTGTGGGACATGCTCGATCACCTTCCGATCGGCTACGACATCCCCTGGGCGGTCCATGCCGCGATCTTCGCGTACGGCGTGGCGCTCCTGGACAACGCGCTCCTCGAGCCGCTCGCGCGCGCCTGCGCGGAAGAGCAGCGCGACGAGTTCATGCTGGTGATCGCGCCGCTGCGGGTGGTCGGGGGCACCGGGTCGCCGGCGAATCCGCTCGCCGTGTTTTAGTTGAAGATCGGGGGGAGCGACGCCGCTCGGCAGGTGACCGTCTCTGATGCCTTGAGCGTTCCCTTCACGGGATACATCCGGCCCCTCCTCGAATCGTATATACTCTTATCCTCTGGCCCTGGAAAGATCCACGCATCCGTGTGGGCACGCCCGCGTTCCCAGCAGGGAGAAGGTACGCAAGGAGAACCCCAAGAATGCGAAAGACACTGCTGACCCTGGCCTTCCTCGCCGTGGCGACCGTGGCCTCGGCGGGGGAGGAGGAGATCCGGGTACCCAAAGGTGCGCAGGCCTTGCCCGACAGTTACATCGTCGTTCTCGACGATGCGGCCTTCGGCGCGGCAAAGATTTCACGACCTGCGGTCTCGCAGATCGCCGACGAACTGGCCCGCCGCCACGGCGGTCAGGTGACCGACGTCTACGAGCACGCCCTCCGCGGGTTCGCCACGCGGATGAACAAGGCCCGGGCGCGGGCTCTCGCCCGGGACCCG
Source organism: Candidatus Rokuibacteriota bacterium (assembly GCA_003221635.1). Lineage (GTDB taxonomy): Bacteria > Methylomirabilota > Methylomirabilia > Rokubacteriales > CSP1-6 > AR31. Next base: position 22,730 of record QHSR01000248.1, read on the forward strand.
CGGGTGAAGTACGTCGAGCAAGACAGCGTCGTCTGGGCGGTGGGCACCGAGCTCGATCCGCCCTGGGGCCTTGACCGGATCAACCAGCGCGACCGCCCCGTTGATGCCAGGTACACCTACGACTTCACGGGCGCCGGCGTGAACGCCTATATCATCGACACTGGCATCCGGACAACCCACAGCGACTTCGAAGGAAGGGCCGTCCACGGCTACACGGTGATCAATGACGGGTTGGATAGCGACGACTGCAACGGGCATGGGACGCACGTGGCCGGCACCGTCGGGGGCGCCACCTGGGGTGTCGCCAAGCAGGTGACGCTGGTCGCCGTCCGCGTCCTGAACTGCCAGGGCTCGGGGAGCACTTCAGGGGTCATCGCCGGGGTGAACTGGGTCACGGCAAACTTCGTCCCGCCGGCGGTGGCCAACATGAGCCTGGGGGGCGGAGCCTCTTCCTCGCTGGACACCGCAGTCCGGAACTCCATCGCCGCAGGGGTGACTTACGCAGTGGCGGCCGGCAACAGCAACGCCAACGCTTGCAGCTACTCGCCGTCGCGGGTCCTCGAGGCGGTCACCGTGGGCTCCTCCACCTCCTCCGACGCCAGGTCCTCCTTCTCCAACTGGGGATCCTGCCTCGACCTGTTCGCCCCGGGCTCTAGCATCACCTCCGCCTGGAACACGAGCGACACCGCGACCAACACGATCAGCGGCACCTCCATGGCATCGCCTCATGTGGCTGGGGTGGCGGCCCTCTACCTCGAGAAGAACCCGACCGCATCACCTTCCGCCGTGGCGGGCGCCATCGTCGGCAACGCCACCACGGGACGCTTGACGGGAACCGGCAGCGGCTCGCCGAACCTGCTGCTCTACGCCCTGTTCTCGACCGAGGACAACCCTCCCACGGCGAGATTCACTTACTCCTGCAGCGGCCTGACGTGCAGCTTCAACGGCACCAAATCTTCCGACGACGTCGGGATCATCGAGTATGACTGGAGCTTCGGCGACACCTCGGGCGGCTTGGGTGTGACCACCGAGCACACCTATGCGGCGGACGGAACCTACACGGTCACCCTGACCGTGACCGACACCCAGGGCCAGACCGGAAGCCAATCCCAGTCTGTGACCGTCGGCGCCCCATGCACCGCCTGCCAGCACTACACCGGGTCGCTGTCGGGGACCGGGGCGTCCAGCTATCAGCCCAACGGGAGCTACTACTTCAGCGGGGCAGGGACGCACCGCGGCTGGCTCCGGGGACCGTCGGGGACGGACTTCGACCTGTATCTCCTGAAGTGGAACGGGTTCTTCTGGTCGACTGTGGCTGGGTCGACGGGACTAGCCTCCGACGAACAGATCGCCTACACCGGGACCTCGGGCTATTACCGCTGGCGGATCTACTCCTACTCCGGGAGCGGTAGCTATGACTTCTGGCTCATACGGCCATAAGGGGAGAGGCGGAAGGCCCGCCGAGTCGCATGCGAGCCGGGCGGCTTCGGCGGCGGAGCGCAACCGGCTAAGCGCCCCATCGGCGTGGAGACGGCGTGTCGCGCGCTAGCCGAACGCCCCACAAGCGGTCGCGACGGATCCCACCGCCGTCGCAAAGCCGGACCTTCAGGCCGGCTCGTCTCGACTCGGGACGTCACGCGCCATCAGGACGTCGATCGCCAGGCGCTCAGCTCGACGGAGTCACAGGGCCCGCGTCCTGAACCGGGGGGAGATCGCGTCGCTAAACGTGCAGCAGCTGAACGATAGAAGGCATACGGGGAGTCCGGCGGCACTCGCCGTCAGCCTCCTGATCTTGCTCGCCTCTTGCATCGCTTCTGCGACAGTCGGAGGGCCCGTGCCGTTTTCGACCCTGGCGAAAGGAGCCCAGAGCGGGGTCCGTGAGCCGACGCAGGTCGTCATTCGGAGCCGGGACGACTGGCTCGTCTTCTGGGGGCGGCATGCGCGGATACAGGCCGGGCCGCCTTCGGCTCCACCGGTTGATTTCTCCCGTGAAATGGTCGTCGCGCTCTTCATGGGGGAACGCCCGACGGGGGGCTATGCGATCGAGATCACGCGGGTCGAGCGGGCCGACTCCGGCCTCGCCGTCCACTATCGCAGCAAAGGTCCCGATCAGGGCGCCATGCTCACCCAGGCGCTGACCCAGCCCTTTCACTTGATCAAGCTCCCCCAGGACGATGGCCCCGTGCGCTTCGTCCCCGAGAGCTCGTCGCGATGATCCCGATCCTCTCCAATCGGGTCCTTGTCGAGCACGAGGACTCCGGGTCCCGGATTTCTCCGGCCTCGTAAATAACAAACGGTCACCCGCTGCGGTTTCTCCTCGGTATCGATTGCGCTGGCAAAGCCGGCGCTCGACCGATCCAGGGCGGTTCGGGGCGCTGCGGGTGATCCGTGCTGCTTCTCGTTCGCGCTCGCGCGGCTACGCGCTCGCGTAAGGGATAGGCCCGGCGTACTCCGTGTGCAGTGGAGCCCAACGCGTGGCCCAGGTGCGCGCCAGCACGGCTCCGAGCTGTGCCAAGTGCAGACGATCGTGCGCGACCCAGGCGGCGAGGAGATCGAGCCCGGAGAGCTGGCCCGTGCGGGCGTGCGCGACGGCCGCGGCGAGCCGCGCGGGGGCGATCGCGACGAGCGAGCCGAGACTCGCGACCCGGCGCCCGCGGAAGGCGGCCAGCGCGCGAGGTCCATCGTCGGCCAGGTAGCGCCGCTCCGTCGCCCAGCGCTCCGGGTCGATCGGCGCGAAGCTCGCGCCGCCGTCGAGGATCACGCGGACTCGCGCCCCGAAGTCCTCGACCTCCTCGTCGCGAAGGTGGCAGACGATCTCGACCGGCGCCCATTCCGCCGGTGCCGGGCGGGCACACCAGGTCGCCGCGTCGAGGTCCTTCAGCAGCGCGTCGAGCACCGTGGGAAACCGCGCCAGCTCGAGCCGGACACTGGTCAGCACGTCGCGAGGCTCGTGCATCGCTCTGATGCTACCATCCACGGGCATGGGACGCCTGGACGGTCGCGTCGCGCTGGTGACGGGAGCGGGCCGCGGCCTCGGCCGCGCGATCGCGCTCGCTTGCGGACGCGAGGGCGCCGACCTCGCGGTGAGCTACAACGCGAGCGGCCCCGCGGCCAAGGACGTCGTCGCCGAGCTCGAGCGGCTGGGCCGGCGGGCCGAGGCGGTGCAGGCCGACGTCGCGCGCGCGGACCAGGTCCGCGCGATGCTCGCCATCAACGTGACCGGCACGCTCCTGTGCACCCAGCACGCGCTTCGCCCGACGGTGGCCGCGCGCTACGGACGCATCATCAATTTTTCCACCCAGTTCCTGCGCGCCTCGGTCGGCACCGGCGGCTTCGCCGCCTACGCCGCGACCAAGGGCGCCATCGAGAGTTTCACGCGCGCACTAGCTGACGGGCCAGGTGCTCCAGCCCAACGGCGGCTGGGTCATGGGGTGAGCCGAAAGGTCACTGACGCCGTCCCTGAGCGTTCCGCGGTGGCGCGGGTGGACCGCGTGCGCGCAGCTTGACAGTCAGTGGCCCGGCGGCCGATCATCTGTACAACGTTCGATTTCCCGGAGGGACACGATGGCGATGACGTCGCTGGAACGGGCCGAGGCCGCCGAGCACGCGATGAGCCAGGAGCTCGATCGAATCGTCGTGAAGTCAGTGATTTACACGTCGGGCGAGCGCGATCCGAGGGAGCCGCTTCCGCGGCAGCCGGACCAGGGCAAGCTCTACATGATGGGGCACGATCCGCGCCTGCCCCGCATGCCCGAGAAGCCGACGCTCTTCGACTTCTACAAGTACCGCTTCGGGCCCTCCACGCACGTGCTGCAGAGCGCGCGCCTGGCGAGGAAGAACGGCGTCAACGAGAAGATCGTCCTCGCGTGCCTGCTGCACGACATCTCGGTGAACGGATTCATTCGCGGCGACCACGGCTACTGGGGTGCTCAGCTCGTCGAGCCCTACGTCGACGAGGAAGTGAGCTGGGCCATCCGTCATCACCAGGTGCTGCGGTTCTTCGCGGATGAGTCGTACGGCTACAAGTACCCGGACTCCTACATCAGGCTGTTCGGTGCCGACTACACGCCCGATCCCTACGTCCAGGAAGCCTACAAGCGGGCGCGCGAGCACAAGTGGTACGAGACGTCACGCCTCATCACCGTGAACGACCTCTACGCCTTCGATCCCAACGTGCACGTGGAGCTCGAGGAGTTCACGGACGTCGTCGGCCGTCACTTCAAGCAGCCGAAGGAAGGGCTGGGCTTCGATCACAGTCCTTCGGCGCACATGTGGCGGACGATCAACTACCCGACGAAGTACCTGTAAGGCGGCGCTCCATCATCACCCACGTGGGCTCGCTGAAGCCCTCGTGGCTGCGCAGCGAGACGTCCTCGAAGCCGCAGGACCTGAACAGCCGGCGGTTGTCGTCGAGCTCGAGCCTGACGCCCAGAGTCATCCGGGAAAGCCCGCGCCGTCGAGCCTCGCGTTCGGCTTCGTCCATGAGCGTTCGCGCGATACCTTGCCTCCGGTGCTCCGGATCGACGGAGAGCCGGCTGATGTAGAGCGCGCCGTCCTCTTCCATCCACAAGACGACGCCGACCATTGCCCCGCCGCTTTCCAGGACGGCTCCGCCGCCGCGGGTCAGGTGATCGGCGATCGTGCTCGCTGTCTCGTGCAAGGCCGATGACGGTGGATTGGTCGGTCGCGACTGAGTCGAGAAGGCTCGCCGTACCAGATCCGCAATCGCGGCGGCGTCGCCGATCCCTGCGGCGCGAGCTGGGCGATGGCCGGCGCTCCGGTCAGCGGCGACGGCTGCCTCCACGGCGCTCGATCGCTGCGCCCCAGCGCGCGAGAAAGGCCGTGATGAACGTGTGCTCCTTGGCAGGATCGACGGCGAGCGGCGCGAGCGCCAGCGCGACCGCAAGCGCGAGGTGGTAACCCTCCGAACGTGAGGCGACCGCCCGACGATAGGCGGGGTGGGTCTCGTTGACCCAAACGGTCGACTCCACCAGACGCGCGAGCTCGTCCTCGCCAGGACCGACTTCGAACTGAATGCTCAGGCCATAGCGCGCCGGCCGGCGCGTCCGGAGTCCACCAGCGAGACGGCCGGTAGCCGGCGGAGGCTCGGGTTGAGCGGGCGGCACGGGCGCGACACTCATCGCCGTTGCCGTGGCCGGTTCCTCAGATGGCGCTTGGCCCGGTTGCGCACACTCCGCGGTCACCGGGGCCGTCTCGTGGACCGCCGACAACGTCGCGCGATGGTCATCCGCGTCGGAACCCGATCCGGTCGTCGGCAATCGTCGCTGGCCCCCAGCCCGCTGCTCCACGAGTGGCGCCAGCAGTGGGAACTCGTCCGCGAGATCGGCCAACACGGCCTCGAGATCCCGCTCCACAGGACGCGCGGCCCGCCGCCGCGCGCGCTCGCCCGGCTCACCGGCGTCGCCCCACAGCTCGAGCTGGCGCGAGACCGCTTCCTGGATCGCCTTGCGGTACGCGAGGTACGTCGCACCGCGTGTTCCGGCACGGATGAAGTCGGCCTTGTTCAGCGTGAGGCACTCGGCCAGCGCCGGCACCTCGATCAGGCCGGCCATGCGCTCGGGCGCGGCGGGCGTGAGGGCGACCCAATCCCACCCTCGCCGGATAACCTTGCCGAAAGTGCTGATGGCCACGCCGCGTAGCTCATCGGATATCGACTCGCCCGCGCGCAGAAGATAGCCCGCGCCCGCCGGCTTCCGCTTGCGCCCAACCCGGATGGCGAGAGGCGCGACCTCGGACGCACCCGCGCTCTGGTGCTCGAGCCTCCTCCCATTGAGGACGAACGCGACGCCCCGCGGATAGTGGGCGCGCAAGATCTCGGCGAGCGCGGGCTCGAAGAGCGGCTGGAAGCCCTGGCGGACCGCGGCCTCGACAAACCCCGGGTCGAGCAGGGACGAGAGGGCGTTCGTGGGCGAGAGGCGCACCGCCGTGCCCCGTGTCGCTACGAGACCCGCTGGAGGGACCCAGCGCCAAGGCGCGTTGTGAGGTGAGGCCAGCCGCCACGACGAGGCGACATGCAGCTTGCCGCGCCGCGTCTCGGTGATGACCTCCGAGCAGACCAGGAGTGCGATCTTGATGCCGACGCCGGCGAATCCGATGCCGGCGCCGCGAGCCTTGGCGCTGGCGGCGATGTCGTGGTACCGCGCGAGCTCACGCCGCTTCATGCCGTCACCATCGTCCACGATCGTCAACGCAGGCGCGGTCGGGTCCGTCGCAATCGCGATGGTCGTGGCGCCGGAGTCCAGGGAGTTGGCGACGATCTCGGTGAGAATGGTCTCCTCGGTGGACCCGGGATAGGCATCGCGGAGGTCCTCGAGAAGGTGGAGCAGATCGACCCTCGTCTCGCCCACCGGTCGCCCTACCTTTGAGCGATGCGCGTGCCGGTGATCTTGGCGTAAAGGACG
>QHSR01000248.1:29204-31207 GCA_003221635.1 Candidatus Rokuibacteriota bacterium
TAGCAGCGCAAATACGCCTTCGAAGGGGACGAGGCCGCTCACGTCCACTTCCCCCTCGGCCCCGTCTTCGAATCTGAGGTAGAGGCGGTACCCCTCGAGGGGGCGAACTTCAACTACGTCAACCATCATCGTCTCACTCCAGCGGCGGTATAGGCGCCAGAGGCGCTTGCCGTCGGCTGCGGCGCCATCCTCGCGCAACTCTTCTCTGTGCAGGACGCCCCACTCGGTGACGAGTCCCAGCACCCTGGGCGGGAGCCAACCGTTCAAGATTCTCAGGATCTCGACATCCATTATCGCCCGATGCTCACCGTACCTCACATGGAAGTGAGGCGGAGGGCGATCCCCGTAGAACATCGCGACAACGACACCAAGGAAGCGAGAGATCTCCGGCATGCTCTGCCCGCCGGCCACCATATGGCAGAGACAACCGAGGAGAGAATGTCCAATCGGGAATACGTCTTAACCCCAATCCGAAAATAGATGAGGCATGAGATCGCAATCGGTATGAATCAAAAGGGCCTCCTGTGCGATCGAAAGGGACGACGTGCCCACGTCCATCCCTCTCGACAGGAGGCCCTTCTGATGCGTTTGAGCGTAGACAGTTTGCGACGGGTGGTCAAGCGTGATCTCGCCATCGAGTTCGTGCCGCAACAGCTCACGTCCTTCGGCGGTCTCGAACTGCTGCGCCGCTACGTGCAGCGACTCGCGCTCGCCGCGCGGCTGCGGCGAGCGTGTGCAGCGCTGGGTGGGGATTACAGCGGCGCGAGCCTCGGGCTGCTGATCCTCGCGCTCCTCTACGCGGGGGCCCGACGCCTGGAGCACCTGCAGTATCTCGCCGGCGACCCGCTCGTCACGCGGTTCTGTGGCTTGGCGCAGGTGCCGACGCCCCGGACCGTGAGCAACTGGCTTCAGCGCTTCACCCAGGCGCATCTGCGCCCCCTGGTGCAACTCAACCACGACCTGGTCACCGAGGCCATCGCTCGCCTGAAGCTGCCGCGGCTCACCATCGATGTCGACGGCACGGTCATCCGCACTGGCGCGACGGTCGCCTGGGCGTTCCGCGGATTCAATCCGCATCATCGGAAGGACCCGAGCTACTACCCGTTGGTCGCCCATCTCGCGCAGACCGGGCACATCCTGCGGCTCAAGAACCGGCCGGGTAACGTGCATGATTCCAAGCAGGCCGTCGCCTTCCTGCGGGAGCTCATCGAGAGCCTGCGGCAGCGGCTGGGCCGCGCGCTCCCCCTGGAGTTCCGGATGGACGCGGCCTTCTGCCAGCGCGACGTCTTCCGCCTGCTGGCCGCGCGCCGCTGCGCTTACGCCATCAAGGTCGGGTACTGGAGCTGGTTGCCCCTCAAGGCGCTCGCCGCGACCCGCCAGCGCTGGGAGCCCCTCGCGCCCGACGTCGCCGGGTTCATGACCGACCTGGCCATCCCGCAGTGGAACCTGCAACTGCGGGTCATGCTCTATCGCAAGCATGTGCAGCACGAGACGCCCAAGAATTTCCAGCTCGATCTGTTCACGCCGAACGACGGGCACTTCGAGTACTACGCGGTCGCGACCAACATGGCCCTGGGCCTGCCGGCCCTGTACGCCTTCGTCTGCGGGCGGGGGGTCCAGGAGAAGACCTTTGGCGAGCTCAAGGGCGAGTTCGCCCTCGACGTGGTGCCCACCCGCCACTACGGGGCCAACAGCGCCTGGCAGCAACTGAGCATCCTCGCCCATAACATCGCCCGCAGCTTCCAACTCGACACCCTCGCAACGCCCAAGCCGCGCTCGCGCAAGCGGACCTACGCCTACGTGCTCCGCAGCATGCGAACGCTGCGCTTCCTGCTCATCGCGCGGGCGGGCCGTCTCACGCGCATCGACGGACGCAACGTCCTGCGCCTGGCGGCCAATCCCGCCACTGAACAGCTCTATACGAAAGTGGCCCATGCTCTGGCGGTCTGATTTATTTTCGGATTGGGGTTAGTCCCCCCACCGTCTCCGCGGTCACGAAGAAT
>QHSR01000249.1:0-29693 GCA_003221635.1 Candidatus Rokuibacteriota bacterium
GATCTCGGTCAAGCTGTAGCCCGAGTCCGCCAGGCAGACGTCGATGCACTGCCCCTCTCCGGAGATGCTTCGCTCGTGGAGAGCGGCCAGGGTCCCGATAGCCGAGTGCAGCGCGGTCGTGCGGTCGATGATGGGGACCCCGGCGCGAATCGGCGGCATGCCGTCTTCGCCGGTGACCATGGCGATGCCGGACATGGTCTGGCCGATCGGGTCGTAGCCGATCTGATCGCGATACGGACCGAATTGCCCGTACGCGGAGACGTTCACCATGATCATGCGCGGGTTCAGCGTCTTCAGCGCGTCGTACCCGAAACCCATCTCCTCGATGGTTCCAGGCCGAAAGTTCTGCACGAGCACGTCGGAAACCTTGATCAGCGATCTCAAGATTTTCTTGCCTGCCTCCTTGCGCAAGTCCATGCTCACGCTCTTCTTGCCGCTGTTGTACTGGACCCAGTACGCGCTCTGCTTGCGGACCCATGGCGCGTGGTACCGGGTTTCCTCGCCACCCAGGCGCTCGATCTTGATGACTTCAGCGCCCAAACGAGCCAGCACCTGGGCGCAGCGGGGTCCTGCCTGATGGCGACCCAAATCGATTACGCGGATACCGTTCAACGGCCCTTTGCCATCGGTCATCGCGTCGCTCCTTGGAAGACGATTACCAGCCGTCCTCGAGTCCCGCCAGCGGACATCTTGCGCTGCGCGTCGGCCGCCCGCTCGGGCGGAAAGGTCTCCGCCACACGCAGGGTGAGACGCCCTTCGGCGACGAGATGGCCCAGCCGGTCGAGCGCGTTCTGGTTGTGCACGTACGAGGCCACCCGCACGGGCTCGATCGTGATGCCTCGCTCGGATGGACCGGCGAAGCCGCGCACGGTAGCCAGCTTGCCGCCATCCCGGATCGCGGGCAGGACGGCGGCGTCGAGCACCGCCGCATCGATCAGCCCATCGACGCCTCCGGGAGCCGCGTCGTAGAGGCCGCGGATTGCCGAGTCGCCGCTGGGTACGAACGTCTTCGCGCCGAAGCGCTTGACCTGCGCCTCGTCCTGCGGCCTCGCCACAGCGATCACGCGCAGGCCTTCGTTGACGCCGAGCTCGACCGCGTAGCCGCCGACTGCGCCGGCCGCGCCGGTGACCCCGAGGGTTTGTCCGGGCTTGAGCGCGAGCCGGTCCAGTGCGAGGCGCACCGTCAGCCCGTTCATCGGCAGGGTGGCGGCGGCCTCGAGACTGGCTCCCTCGGGCACGCGGGCGACGGACGCGGCCGGAACGACCACCAGCTCGGCCTGCGCGCCGCCGCCCGGACGGCGCGGATTGACGATCGCCATCACGCGGTCACCGGTGCGCCAGTTCGTGCCTTCGCCGACGGCGTCCACCACTCCGGCTAGCTCCATGCCGGGGATGTAGGGTGGCAGCACGCCCATCTCGGACAGCTGGGCAGTGGTCAGCTGCCGTCCGGAGCGGAAGCTGATGTCGGTCGGGTTGACCGTGGCCGCCGCGACGCGAATGCGCACCTCGCCGGGGCCGGGCTGCGGCTCGGGCAGTTCCGACACCTGCAGTACCTCAGGGCCACCCAACCGGGAAAAGGTCACGGCTCGCATATCTTGCCTCCTCCTCTCGAGAATGGGCCGAGATTGTCTATCGGGATCTAAGCGCCTGATCCGCCGTCTGCACCCTTTGGGAAGCCGCCTCTACCGCTCGCGAGCAACGTGTCGCGCCGGCCACACCGGCTCGTTGTGGCCGAGCGGCACCGAGGGCCGAGCCCAGCGCGGCGGCGTCTTGGAGAGGCGCACCACCGGCCCGAGATGGCGCAGCCGACCGACGGGCGTGTCGCTCGTCATCGACCAGCGCTCCAGCTCCGCTGGGGTGAATTCCTTCGGCACGTCCTTGAGCTCGGCCTCCGGCACCTGGCCGCGTCCGACGAGCCAGCGCCCGGTCTGCGCCAGCGAAATCCGCACGAGCCAGCTGCCGCCCTCGCGCACGCGGCGGGCGAGAGCCACCAGCGCGCCGAACGCCATCAGATAGCCGGTCAGATAGTCGATCGCCGACACCGGATAGAATTGCGGGCCCGGCGAGGTACCGGGGAACAGCTCACCCTGGCGGCTCGTGATGCCGCTGACCGTTTGAACCACCGTGTCGAAGCCACGGCGCGACGCCCACGGCCCGACGTGACCGAAGGCGCACAGCGAGACGAAGACGATGCCGGGCCGCAACTTTGCGAGCGCCTCGGGCGAGAGCCCGCGATTGCCAAGGGTCCCCGGCCGGTAGCCTTGCGAAAACACGTCGGCCTCACGGACGAGCCCGCGCAGGATCTCGAGATCCTTCGGCTCGCGCAGGTCGAGATGGGCCGAGAGCTTGCCATGGCCGGTGTCGTATTCCTGGTAGCCGATGTTCGGCAGGTGCGCCCCGGTGATCTTCAAGACGTCGGCGCCGTGCTCGGCCAGGGTGCGGGCACAGGTCGGGCCGGCGAGGACCCGCGTCAGGTCGAGCACCCGGACGCCCGACAGCGGTCGATCGCCGTCGGGGAGCTTTTCCCCTGCGCTCTCGCCGACCTTGACGATCTCCATCAACGGCAGCGAGGCGATCGCGGCGGCCTGCGGATGCTTGGCCCATTCGTCCATGGTGCGCACCATGCCCCCGGCGCCCTTCGCGGCGATGATCGCTTCCTCGAGCTCGAGCGCGTCCCACTGTGCCACCGCTTTGCGCACGGCCTCGCGATCTTCCGGCACGCCGAGCACGCTGAGGGCGGCGGCGCGATGGTTCGGGAAATTGCAATGGAGATAGCTCCAGCGGCCGTGCTTGGCGGGATAGACGCCCATCACCGTGTTGCGCTCGGTCGACACGTGCGCCCCGTCCATCTGCATGTAGTGCCCGCTGCGGAGCGAGGCGGTCGCCTGGCGGGTATCGACCGCGATCTCCTGACCACGCCCGGTGCGCAATGCCCACAGATCGGAGACGGCGAGGCCCACCGCCGCGAGCGCAGCGGCACTGGTCTCGCCGATGCGGAACGGCGTCGGTAATAGCGGATCGGTGCCGCCGGTGATTTCGACCGTGCGGGCGCGCTCGTCGCCCCAGCCGGCGAGCGGCAAGATCGTACGCAGCGCATCATTGGTCATGGTCGGGACTCCCTTCGAATGTCCTCATCTCTCGTCGAACAGCGACAGATCGATCGCGTCGCCCATCGTGCGGTAGCCCAGGTCGCTCGGGTGAAGGTGGTCGCCGCAATCGTAGATCGGCAGCATCCGGGGCGGATGGTCGGGGTCACGCAACGCCCGGTCGAAATCGACGATCGCGTCGAAGCCATCGGCCTTGCGCAGCCACTCGTTGACCTCCTGGCGCACCGCCTCGCGCCGGGGGTTCCAGGCGCCGGGCAGGAACGTCTCGTTCTCGAACGGAGTCAGCGTGCCGCCGATGACCTTGATCTTGCGGGCCTGGCCACGCACGGCGAACTGCTTCAGCCCGGCGATCATCTGCGGGGCAGTGACCTCCTCGTCGGGCTTGCCGGGACGGTTCCGCAGATCGTTGGTGCCCAGCATGATGATGGTATGGGTGACGCCCGGCTGCGCCAGCACGTCGCGATCGAAGCGACGGAGGCCGCTGTCGCCACGGATATCGTGCAGGATGCGGTTTCCGCCGAGCCCCTGGTTCATGACCGCCATCGGCCGCCCGCTCTGCCGCGCCATGAGCCGGCGCGCGAGCTGCGAAGGCCAGCTGTGATGGCCGTCATGGGTCGAGATGTTGGCGTCGGTCAGCGAGTCGCCGACCGCGACGATGGCGCCAGTCTCCCGCGGTGCGACGACGTCGACGCCGCAGACGAAGTACCAGTCGTCGGTGATTCGGCCCACCGGCATGACCTCTTCGGCGGCGAAGTTTCCCGGCGGCGACACGTAGTTGGTCTGCCGCGCATAGCGCCCGGTGATTCCGAAGCTCGCCGGCAGATCCCCCGGCAGGTGCATGCTGACGGCGAGGTCCGACAACGGCGCGAACCCCAGCTCGACCGGATCGCTGACGACGAGCGCGCCGGCCGCGATCGTTGCGCTGGTTTCGCCGCCGAAGGTGAGCGGGCGGTTGGAGGCCGGCACGAGCGCCGACCCCGTGCTGCGCAGGCCGACGCACGCCGTGCCGATCGCCAGCGGGCGAATGCCACAGGCATTCGAGATGCGCACGCGCAGCCTGCTACCACCGATACTGACCCGCGGGATCATCCGCAGCGTATGGTTGTTGAAGGCGGCGCCTTCGGCGGGCGCAGGGGCCGCCGTCCAGGTGCCGACCCAGTGCGTGTCGTCCCTCATGGCCTTCGACGCCTCCTGTTCCAGGCTGCCAACGGCTCGCTCCCGCCTACATCGCCAAGGCCTTTTCCGTCGGGTGCGCCGGGGCCTCCAGTTCGTAGGTGTTCATGTTGTACGCCAACACCGCATAGCAAGCGATCAGATTCGTCAGCTCGCGGGTGAAGTCCACCACCGTTTGCTCCTCGGGATCGAGGTTGGCGAGGGCGCGCTTCTCGCGAATATTGTCCACAATGTCTCCTCGTACTCCGGCCTGCCGGGCCGCGGCGGCGTGAGCGTACCAGATGAAAGCACAACTCATCTCCCTGGCCACGGAAATCATGACCAATTCCTGGAGCTTCGGCGGCAGGCTGGCCTCGTCGCGGAGATAGGTCCGCAGGGCTTCCAGTCTTTGCGCCATCTCGGGCATATGCAGGAGGAGCGAGTACGGGCCGATGTTGGGCCGGTTCGCACGGCTCCGCATGAAGGCGTCATACGCGGGCTGTTCCTTCTCGACGATCTGATCTCTGGTGACGAGCGGTATGCGGGCCATGGAACCTCCTTGGGGGGGGACGGGGCTCCCTTTGGGTCACCCGCCGTGGGCACCCCTCGTTCGGCCAGCGGCAACGGTACGGTAACTCATGTTGGCAGTGCAATGGGTCGTCGTGACGCCTAAGACTGCCGTTGACAACCCGTAGGAGTAGGGACACAGTCGCGGCACCGTCCTGAACGGCCCGGCCTCGGGGGAGTCAGCAGGCGAAACACATACCGGACCCACATCCCACGGAGGAAAACGATGCGGAAGACGATGGTGATGGTGGCAGGACTACTGATCATGGCGAGTTGGACGGTTGCCGCCCAGGAGAAGGCCAATCCCGACAAGGGCGAGCCCAAGGCGAAATCAGGGCACGAGACGATGGCCAAGGGCGGCGGAGGAAGCGCGGACGCCGCAAAGATCGCGAGAGCGATGAGCGCCGCGCCGCCGTCGATCTCGAAGAACGCGACGATCATGGAGATGACCGCAGACGGCCAGATGAAACAATTGCGGGCCGGCACCAACGGCTGGATGTGCATGACCGAAGCCAATGGGACTCCGATGTGCCTCGACAAGGAATGGCAGAGCTGGGCCGACGGCTGGATCAACAAGAAGGATCCTCAGGTCAAGAACGTCGGCCTCGCCTACATGCTCAAGGGTGACAAGGGCGCCAGCAACACCGACCCCTACGCCGACAAGCCGACGTCCGACAATAAGTGGGTGGTGAGCGGCCCGCACGTGATGGTCGTCCTGCCGGACCCGGCGCAGCTCGACGCGTTGCCGACCGATCCGCAGAACGGCGGACCGTGGGTGATGTGGAAGGGCACGAAGTACGCGCACATCATGATGCCGACCGCGCCGATGCCACAACCGGCGGCCGTGAAGAGTTCCGCGACCAAGCCTCCCGAGAAGAAGTGACAGAGTACCTCTCTCGCGAAAGGAGCCTGCGATGATCGACGGACTCGACCTGGTGATCGACGGCGATGGCCATGTGATCGAGGTCAACGAAACCTACGAGCGGATCGACCCGAAGTACCGGGAGCGGCGCCCCGTCTACACCCAGGCGTCCCGCGGCAACATCGTGAGGCTCGTGGACGGCAAGGTGTGGGGGCCCGACACGGAGTGCGGGTTCGTGGGCGTCAACGGCAACCTGCCGCCGCCGAAGGGTAAGGCCATCCACTATCGCCGGATGGGGACCTACAATCCGTGGGCCCGCCTCGCGGACATGGACCGCGACCAGATCGACGTGGCCGTCATCTATCCCACCGACGAGCTGCCGCTCACGGTCACCCACGACGCCGGCTTCGCCGGGGCGCGCGCGCGGGCGTACAACGACTGGCTGCACGACTACTGCGACGTCTGTCCGCAGCGGCTCAAGGGCATCGGCCTCGTGGCGCTCCAGGACGTGCCGGGCGCCATCGAGGAGATGCATCGGGCGGTGACCCACTTGAAGATGGTCGGCATCCAGATCGGGTGCACGGTGCGCGAGGACACGCTGCTGAGTGACGCGCGGCTCACGGACTTCTGGGCCGAAGCGGAGCGACTGAACGTGGCGATCGCCGTCCACGGCCCGGCCTTGCCGTCGTTGTTCCGGAGCTACTTCGACGTCAACCGCCCGGATCACATGCTCGAGGCCTCGCACATGGCGCACACGTTCGCCCAGATGCTCGCGTGCTCGAACATCATCACGGGGGGAGTGCTGGAGCGGTTCAGGCAGTTGAGAGTCGCGTTCCTGGAAGCGGGCGCCGGGTGGGTGCCCTACTGGATGCACCGCATGGACGAGTACCACGAGGTCGCGCCGGAGCGATGGGCGCACATCGCCGCGAAGCCGAGCGAGTACGTCCGGAGCGGCCGCGTGTTCTTCAGCTGCGAGCCCGGCGACGAGTTCATTCCTTTCTTCCTCGAACACGTCGGCGAAGACGCGATGCTGTTCGCCTCGGACTATCTGCACTTCGACGCGCTGTTCGTCGGCGAGACGGGCCACGACGGCAATCCCTATCCCGGAACGGTGGCGTCGCTGCTCGGGCGCAAGGACGTGCCGGATTCCGCCAAGCGCAAGATGCTGCTCGACAACAGCCTGACGTTCTACGGTATGGACAAGGCGAAGCTCGGCCGCCGCGGGATGCCGGTGACGCGCCCGGAACCCGACGCGGTGCGGCGCGCCACGATGCCGGGCACGATCTCGGCGCGCTAAGCCGCGATCGCGAGGGGCTAGAGTCGGAGCGTGATGCCGGCGCGCTCCTCCTGGAGCGTCGACGCCTTCGTGCGGTCCTGATCGCCCCAGCCGCGATTCATCGCCTCCAGCAACTCCCCCTGACAGAGGTCGAGCAGGCGCGTTGGCACGCCGTGCTGCGTCGCGAGCTCGCCCACGAGCCGGAAGTCCTTGTAGGCGAGGGCCAGGGCGAACCGCGCGACAAAGTCGCCGCGGAAGAGCGTGGCCGGCAACCGCTTGGTGAAGGTCATGTTCTGCCCGACGATGCATCCCTCGCGAAAGGCCTCGACGAGGCGAGGCAGCGCGACGCCGGCTTTCGCGCCGAGGGTCAGGCATTCCGCGAGCAGCAGATCGATGCTCATCGCGAGCGCGTTGTGGACGAGCTTGGTGATCGATCCCGCGCCGAGCTCACCCACCCAGACCACGCTCTTCGAAAACGTGTCGAGCACCGGCTTCACGCGGTGCAGGACCGCCTCGTCGCCGCCGACGAACAGCGTGACTTTCCCCTCGAGCGCGCCCTCGCGTCCGCCGTCGAGCGGCGCGTCGAGCAGGTGCGCCCCGCGCGCCTTCAGGGCGTCGCCGACGCCACGCACGACGGCCGGGGCGTTCGTGGTGTGGTCGATCACCACCGATCCGGCCTTCACACCCTCCACAAGTCCGCCGGCGCCGACCGTGACGGCCTGCATTTCCGGGGGACCGGGGACGCAGACGCAGATGACCTCGCACTGCGCGGCCACGTCCCTCGCCGATGCCGCCCACGCGGCGCCACGGTCGAGCAGCGTCGCCGCCGCCTCGTGCCTCACGTCATGGACCACGAGCGAGAACCCGGCCGTGCGCACGAAGTCCGCGAGCGGCTCGCCCATGTTCCCCAGGCCGATGAATCCTACACGCATCGCTTCCTCCCGCTGCGAGCACGGTACACCAGGCACGACACTCGATCCCTCACGCGGAACCCGGCTTCTCCGGCAGCAGTCCCTCGGGCCGCCGGATCATCACGACCACGAGCACCAGGCCGACGAGAATCTGCTGCGCCGCGGCGAGCCGCACGCCCGTCAGGAACGGGATGACGTCCTTCGCGAATCGGCTGCCTTCGAGAAGGCCGAGGAGCACGGCCGAGCCGAGGAGCGCGCCGCGGTTGTTGCCACTGCCCCCGAGGATGAGCGCGAGCCAGACAAAGAGACTTTCCTGGGGTAGGAACATGTTCGGCTCGACGTAGGCCAGGTAGTGCGCGAAGAGCATGCCGGCGAGTCCCGCGACGCCGGCGCCGAGCGCGAACGCCTGGACCTTGAACCTGAACACGGGCTTGCCGGCGACGGCGGCGACGGTCTCGTCCTCGCGGATCGCGCGGAGCACGCGGCCGAACGGGGAGCGACGCAGGCGCTCGAGGGCGGCGTAGGCCAACGCGACCGCGCCCAGCACGAGCACCAGGTAGAAGAGGTCGTAGTGGGCGGCGAACCGCCCGTGGAAGGGGCGCGGGATCGCGGTCACGCCGTTCGCGCCGTGCGTGAGCCAGGCTTCGTTCAGGAGGAACAGCCGCAAGACCTCCGCGAACCCGAGCGTGACGATGGCGAGGTAATCCTCTCGGAGCCGCAGGGCGATCATCGCCAGGCCGGCGCCGGCGGCGGCGGCGAGCACGATTGCCGCTGGCCACGCGACGACGAGTGGCGTGCCCCCGACGGCCAACAGGGCGGAGGTGTACGCGCCGACGGCGAAGGACGCGACGACGCCGAGATTCACGAGACCGGCCAGTCCCCACTGGACGTTCAGGCCGAGCGTCAGCAGGGCCCGCACCCCGACGAGCGTCACGATGGCGGTGAGGTACGCGGTCACGCGCGATCCCTCACGAGCGGGCGCCGGCGAGACCGGTCGGCCGCACGAGCAGCACCGCGAGGATGATCGTGAAGCCGATCGCCGTCTTGTACGTCGGTGGGACCGCCAGGGTGCCGACCTCTTCCATGATGCCGACGATCAAGGCGCCCGCGAGCGCGCCGGGCGCGGACCCGACGCCGCCGAGGATGGCCGCGGCAAAGACCGAGATGATGAGCCCACCCCCCATCAACGGATCGATGCTGGCGTCGAGACCGAGGAACACGCCCGCGCCGCCCGCGAGCGCACCGCCGCCGACGGTGGCGAGCGCGATCACGCGCTCGGTGGGCACCCCCTTGACGGCCGCGAGTTGCGGATTGTCGGCGGTCGCGCGCATCGCGATGCCGAGCCGTGTCCGGAGGAGAAACGTCTGGGCGAGCGCCATCACGATCACCGCGACGCCCAGGATGAGCAGCTGATCACGGCCGACCCGGAGCCCAGCGACGCTCAGGGAGCGCGTGACCGGCACGTCGTAGCTCCGAAAGTCATTCCCCCAGATGAAGCGGACGACGTTCTCCAGGATGAACGCGACGCCGATCGATGCGATGGCCAGCGAGAACGGCCGCCGATCGCGCATGGGCCGGAACGCGATGCGATCGACCCCGAGCGCGACGGCGCCGGTCACGACGAGCGCGCCGAGCCAGGCCAGCGCGATCGGGGCTCGCACGCCGTGGTTCAGCACCAGCGCGGCGTAGGCGCCGACGGTGAGATACGTGCTGACGGCGAAGTTCGGAAAGCGCAAGAGCCGCCAGAGGAGCGAGAACGCGACGGCCGGCAGCGCGAGGATGCCGCCCGTGACGACGCCGTTGAAGACGTACTGCGCGATCGGCGGCATCCTCCGCGGGGGATCGTCAGGGGGTGATGATCATGACGGGCTCGGACTTGCCCTTGCGTACTTGTTGGACGCTGAACGGGGCCGAAGCATCCCGCCCGGTCCTTCGGCGCAGACCCGGCCCATCGCGAGCACATAGGCGCGCTGGCACAGCGCCAGCGACTCGCGCGCGTTCTGCTCCACGAGAAGGATGCCGAGTCCCCGAGCGTTGATCTCGCGAACGCGGTCGAAGACGAGGCGCTGGAGCGCGGGCGCGAGCCCCGCCGACGGCTCGTCGAGGAGCAGCAGGCGAGGCTCCACCATCAGGGCCATCGCCATCGCGAGCATCTGTCGCTCGCCGCCCGACAGCGTTCCGGCCCGGGCCCGCCGGCGCTCGGCGAGGACGGGGAAGAGCTCGACGACGGCGCGCGCCCGCGCGGTCGACGTGCCCGGAGCCGTCCAGGCGCCGATCGTGAGGTTCTCCCAGACGCTGAGCGCCGGAAAGACGTTCGCCTCCTGGGGCACGTAGCAGAGACCACTCGCGACGATGCGCTGGGTGCCCGCGCCGGTGATGTCGGCGCCGCCGAGCGTGATTCGACCGGAGCGCGGGGGCACGAGCCCGGCCAGCGTCTTCAGCAGCGTCGATTTCCCTGCGCCGTTCGGTCCGATCACGGCGATCAACTCGCCGTCGTCGACGCGAAGCGAGAGACCATGGAGAATATCGTTGTCGCCGTAGCCGGCCGACAGATCGCGCACCTCGAGCAGCGCCACAGCTCGGTCGGGGCCCCTCATGTTCCCAAATAGGCCTCGAGCACCCGCGCGTCACGCCGGACCTCCGCAAACGGCCCCTCCATGAGCTTGCGCCCCTGGGCCATCACGATCACCGGATCGCAGAGCTCGGTGACGAGATCCATGTCGTGCTCGATCAGGAGGAACGTGCGCCCAGCCGCACGGAGCGCGCGGATCGTCTCGACCAGCGACCGCATCAGGGTCGGATTCACCCCGGCGCCGGGCTCGTCGAGGAGGATGATGCGCGGGTCGCTCATCAGCACGCGCGCCAGCTCGAGCAGCTTCTTCTGGCCGCCGGAGAGCGTCTCCGCACGCGCGGAAGCGAGGTGCGCGAGCTCCATGGAGTCGAGGATCGCTTGCGCGCGAGCGCGGGCGCGATGCTCCTCGGTCCTCACGCGCTGGGGCGCCGTGAACACGCGGGCGAGCTTCTCGCCTGGGTGGTCGTTGGCGTAGACGAGCACGTTCTCCATCACGGTCATCCGTCCGAGTGGACGCGGGATCTGGAACGTACGCCCGACACCACGCCGAGCGATCGCGTGCGCTGGATGCCCGTCGAGCCGATCGGCGCCGAGGCGGATCTCGCCGCCGTCGGCAGGCGTGAGCCCGCTGATCACGTTGAAGAGCGTGGTCTTGCCGGCGCCGTTGGGTCCGATGAGGCCCGTGATCGAGCCTTCGGCGATGGCGAGTGTGCATCCGGCGAGCGCTTCGACGCCGCCGAAGCGCTTGGTGACGCCGGTGACGGTCAGAAATGGCGCCGTGGCAGATCCCCCCTCTGGCTCGGCCCGGATGCTCGGCCCGGATGCCGTGGCCTCGTGAATCGCCGCATATCATACCCGGGAACCCGGGTCTAAGATCGAGCCGTGGGCCTGCCCTTCACTCCGCCCCTCGAGCCCATGCTGTCCAGCGCCGCCGAAGCGCTGCCCGCCGGCGAGGGCTGGCTCTTCGAGCCCAAGTGGGACGGCTTTCGCGCGCTGGTGTTTCGGGACGGGGACGAGATCTTGCTGCAGAGCCGCGACGAGAAGCCCCTGAACCGCTACTTCCCCGAGCTCCTGGCGCCTCTCGCCCACGCGCTCCCCGAGCGCTGCGTCGTCGATGGCGAGATCGTCATCGTCGGCGCCGGCGGCCTCGACTTCGAGGCGCTGCTCTTGCGCATCCATCCCGCCGCGTCGCGGGTGAGGCTTCTGGCCGCGGAGTCGCCCGCCTCGTTCGTGGCCTGGGACCTGCTCGCGCTGGGCGACGAAGATCTACGCGAGGCGCCGCTCGCCGTGCGGCGCGAGCGGCTCGAGCAGGTGGTGGCCGGCACGGCGCCGCCGGTGCACCTCTCACCGGCGACGCGCGACCGCGCCCTCGCCGAGGACTGGTTCCGTCGCTTCGAGGGCGCCGGGCTCGACGGCGTCATGGCCAAGCGTCTGGATACGCCGTACCGCGCCGGCGAGCGCACGATGATCAAGGTCAAACACACGCGCACTGTTGACTGCGTGGTCGCCGGCTTCCGCTGGCACAGGAACGGAGTGGGCACGATGATCGGCTCGCTCCTGCTGGGCCTCTACGACGACGCGGGCACGCTGCACCACGTCGGCGTCACCGCAGCGTTCACCAACACGGTGCGCAAGCAGCTCGTCGCCGAGCTGGCGCCGCTGCGGCGAAACGCGCTCGAACGCCATCCCTGGCGCGACTGGGCGGATGTGCAGTCGGAAGCGGCGGCACCGGGGCAGCGCCTGCCCGGGGCGAGCAGCCGTTGGAACCGGGGCAAGGACCTGAGCTGGGAGCCGCTCCGGCCCGAGCATGTGTGCGAGGTCGCGTACGACCACATGCAGGGGACCCGCTTCCGGCATGCCGCGCAGTTCGTGCGCTGGCGTCCCGACAAGCGACCGCACGAGTGCCGCTACGACCAGCTGGAGGTCACGCCCCCCTACGAGCTGGAGCTCGTCTTCGGCGCCCGCGGCCCTGGGTCTGAGCCCCGCCAGGGATCGTAGTCGGGATCGGGCGGTTCCTCAGAGGACCGCTCGCTTTCGGGGACGTGGCGCAAATTGACCCGGATCCGGGTCCACGTGGAGGAGCGGCCGCGCATCGAGTCGACGAGGATGTCGTCCACCTGGAGCATTGCCGCGGCCGCCGGATGGCGCGCCTTCCAGCGTTCGAGGCCGGCGAACGCGTCCTCCTTGTGCTTCGCCCTGGCGACCGTGATGAGAGGGTGTGTCGGCCGCCGGTGGCCGCTGCCCGTCGTCGTCGCGTTCGCGCCCTGCCCGGCGCTTGCGCTCTTCATGCGTGACGGAGCGACGCGCGGGGGCTCGTCCTGTTGCTTCTTGTAGTGCGGCGGCCAGGGTGCGTCGCCGAGGCCCGCGGCTTCCTGGGCGGCGGACAGCTCGAGCAGCTTGTCGAGCGATCCCGGGGCGGCGTCGATCGCCGCCGACGCGTCGCCGCGTTCGGCCAGATGCGCCGGGGAAGTGACCAACGTGAACGCCGCCGGATCGCAACCGGCGACCTCGTCCCATTCGAGGGGCATCGACACGCGCGCGTCGGGCGTCGGCCGCACCGACCAGGCCGACGCCACGGTGCGGTCCTTGGCGTTCTGGTTGTAGTCGAGGAACACGCCGTGGCGTTCCTCCTTCCACCATTTGCTCGTCGCCCGCGCGGGCGCGCGTCGCTCCACCTCGCGGGCGAGGGCCAGTGTGGCGCGCCGCACCTGGTCGAAACTCCAGCGCTGCTCGATGCGCACGTAGACGTGCATGCCCCGCGAGCCCGACGTCTTGGGCCAGCCGCGCAGATCATGCTCGTCGAGCACGTCGCGGACGAGCAGGGCCACGCGCCGCACGTCGTCCCAGCTGGTACCCGGGCCGGGGTCGAGGTCGACGCGAAGCTCGTCGGGGTGCTCGAGATCGTCGGCGCGCACCGGATGCGGGTTCAGATCGATGCACCCGAGGTTGACGATCCACAGAAGCTGTGCCGCGTCGAGTACGACGATCTCTCGCGCCGTCCGACCGGATGGAAAGCGCAGCTCGACCGTCTCGACCCACTCGGGATGCTGTTCGGGGGCCCGCTTCTGAAAGAACGGCTCACCCTCCGCGCCGCTCACGTAGCGCTTGAGCACCACCGGCCGCGCCGCGATCCCCCGCAGCGCCGCGTCGGCCACCGCCGCGTAGTACTTCGCCAGGTCCAGCTTCGTGTGGCCGGCCCGGGGAAAGACCACCTTGTCCGGGTGGGTGATCGCCACCTGACGCCCGGCGACCTCCAGAACGGTCTGCGGCACCTTCCCCATAGGGACAGTGTTGTCAATTCACATCTGGCGCGCAAGGCGGCGAGATGTAGGGGGACGTGGAATAATGCGGCTGGCAACGCCCGTGTGGCAAGGAGGCCAGCATGGAGACGGAGCTCGGACGGCGGGACTTTCTCAAGAAGCTGACGGCGCTGGGCGCGGCCGGAGTGCCTGTCGTATCGACGCTGTGGTCGGCCCCGGCTCATTCCAACAGTGCGACAGGAGGACCCCTGATGAAGACGGCGTACGATCCGGCGGCGCGGTTCGAGCTCAAGGTGAGCGAGGTCGAGTTCCGGCGCGCGCCGAGCGGGCGAATGCTGATGGCCCGCATTTACCAGCCGCAGGGCGTCGGACCGTTCCCGGCGCTGCTGGACCTGCACGGGGGCGCGTGGAACAACAAGGACCGCGGGGCGAACGAGCCGATGGACCGCGCCGTGGCGGCCAGCGGCGTGCTCGTGGTCGCCGTCGACCTGACGCTCGCGCCGGACGCGCCGTATCCCGCCTCGGTCCAGGACGCGGACTACGGAGTCCGCTGGCTCAAATCGAAAGCGGCCGAGTGGAATGCAGACGCGGTGACTCTCGGGGTGCTGGGCAGCTCCAGCGGCGGCCACGTGGCCGAGCTGCTGGGCATGCGGCCGCGCGATGCGCGCTACAACGCGATTCCGTTAGGGGCGAGCCCGAACGTCGATGCGACGGTGGCCTACGTGGCCACGCGCTCCCCGATCAGCGACACCTACGCGCGGTACCAGCAGGCGGAGAAGATGAAGCGCGACGGGATGATCAAGAACAACAAGACGTACTTCCGGCCGTGGGAAACGATCTTCGAAGGGAATCCGCAACAGATCCTCGATCGCCGCGAGGCGGTGACGCTGCCGCCGCTGCTGATCATGCAGGGTGCGCTCGACGACAACGTGCTGCCGGCGGTGCAGGAGAAATTCGCCGCGTCGTACCGCGCGGCCGGCGGCGATTGCGAGCTGCACGTATTCGAAGGGTGCGAACACGAGTGGGTCGCGAAGCCGGGGCCGCAGACCGACCGCGCCCACGAGATGGTGAAGGCGTTCATCGCGCGGAATCTGACGGCGGCGCGCCGGGCGTCGTAGAGAGGCAGCGGCGCGGGATCTCCTCCGTCGTCGGTCAGTGCATCACCGTCCCGCCGTCGACGTTCCACGCCTGGCCGGTGATGTGGTCGCTGTGCTCGGATGCGAAGAACAGCGCCAGACGCGCGATGTCGTCGGGACGAGCGATGCGACCGGTGGGAGGAAGCGACAGCACCGGGGCGTTCGGGTCACGCTCGGCGAGCGCGCGCTCGCGCCGTGAAGTCGATTCGCGCCGGCTTGTGTCGACGCTGCCGGGGCAGATGGCGTTGACCGTGATGCCGTGCGCGGCCAGCTCCTGGGCCATGGCCTGGGTGAGGCCGATCACGCCGAACTTCGACGCCGTGTAGGCGCCGCGCCGGGCGGTGCCGCGCTTGCCCGACACCGAGGCCATGTTGATGATCCGCCCGCTGCCGCGCGACAGCATGTGAGGGATCACGGCGCGGCTCATCAGGAACGTGCCCTTGAGATTGACGTCGATGACGAGGTCCCAGGCGTCCTCCGGCACTTCCCAGAGCAGGCGACGATCGGCACCGTGCGGGGCGGCGGCGTTGTTGACGAGCACGTCGATGCGGCCGAACCGGGCCAGCGCGTCAGCGATGAAGCGCTCGGCGTCAGTGGCGCGGCTCACGTCGCCGACGAGCGTGAGGACGCGACGCCCCAGGCCCTGGAGTTCCCCGGCCAGGCTCTCGAGGCCCTTCCACCCGAGACGTATTTCCGCGAGCCCCTCCTCGTTCTCGTTCCGCGTCCCGCCGACCGCCACGTCCGTCGCGACGACATCGGCACCCGCGCGGGCGAACGCGACGGAAATCGCGCGGCCCATCCCGCTCGCCCGGGCACATCCAGTGACCAGCACGATCTTGCCGTCGAATTCGCTCACCGGAAAGACCTCCTTACTCGAGCCGAGCCTCGTTTGTCCGAACAGGATATATTCGCGGCGCGAGCCGTTCAACGCGCGCGGTCGGACGCGCCACGGCCACGATTGGAGAGCCCCAATGGCAGCCCAGGACGAGCGTTCCGTTCCCAGCCACCTCCGGCCCAGCCGGGGTCCTCTCACCGGTATCCGCGTCGTCGAGCTGGCCGACGAGCAGGCGGAGTACTGTGGGCTGACGCTGGCGGGTCTGGGCGCCGACGTCGTCAAGGTGGAGCCGCTCGGCGGCAGCCCCACGCGCCGTATCGGGCCCTTCTACCAGGACCGGGAAGATCGCGAGCGCTCCCTGTTCTTCTGGCAGTACAACCGCGGAAAGCGGTCGATCGTGCTCGACCTGCGCGGGCCGCAAGACCGAGATCGCTTCGGCTCGCTGATTGCCACCGCCGACGTGCTGCTGGAGTCGACTCCCAGGGGTGAGCTCGACGGGCACGGGCTCGGCGCGGACACGCTGATGCGGCAGTATCCCACCCTGATCGTCGCGAGGATGTCCCCGTTCGGTGACCACGGCCCGTGGGCCGACTTCAAGGGCTCGGACCTGGTGCACCTGGCACTCGGGGGCGTGATGATGAACTGCGGCTACGATCCCGCCCCCGGCGGCAAGTACGATCTGCCTCCGATCGCCCCGCAGATGTGGCACGCCTTCCACATCGCCGGTGAGCAGCTCGCCGTGGCCATCATCGCCGCGCTGCTCTTTCGCTGGCGGACAGGGAGGGGACAGCGCCTGTCGTGCGCGATCCACGAGGCGGTGGCGAAGTCCACCGAGGTCGACCTGATGACGTGGGTGATGCGGCGCTCCCTGGTGTTGCGCCAGACATGCCGCCACGCGCGAGAGAACGTCACGCCGCATCCATCCATTGTGCACACGAAGGACGGCCGCTGGGTGATGGCGAATCTGGGAACGCGCCCGGGTGAATCGGCGCGGCTCGTCGAATTGCTCGAGCGCTACGGCATGGCGGCCGGCCTCGACGCGGAGCAGGCCGCCCCGCCGTCGGGCGGACGATTCGTTCCAGGTACCGGGCCGAGCACAGAGAAGCGCGACCACGGCATGGAGGCCGTCCAGCGCTTCGTGCGCGCGTTCACCTACGACAACGTGCCGTGGCGCGAAGCCCAGGAGAGCGGCATGCTCTGGGCGCCGCTGCGGAAGCCGCACGAGAACGCCATGGATCCGCACTGGCTCGCGCGCCAGAGCTGTACGGACGTCGAGCATCCCGAACTCGGCCGCTCCTTCCGCTACGCCACGAGCAAATGGCTGGCGACCGGTACCGCCTGGTCAGTGGGTCGGCGCGCGCCGCTCTTGAACGAGGACGCGAAGACTGTGATCCTCCCGCGTGATCGCGATCTGCCGGTGATCGATGGCTCCGAGCGCGCGCCGGTCGGCGAGGAGCTGTCGCCTCACGGCAAACCATTCCCGCTGCACAAGATCCGCATCCTGGACTTCACGTGGTTCCTGGCCTCGGCCGGGGGCACCAGGTTCCTGAGCGCCTTCGGCGCCGAGAGCATCAAGGTGGAGCTGAAGAGCCATCCGGACACGCGCATGGCCGCGATGGCGCCGGTCGGTGGTCGTGCCGCTCGCGAGCAGGCTACGGGACCGCTGCCGGGAGTCACCGATCCGGACATGGGTGGGCAGTTCAACAACAAGAACCCGGGCAAGCGGGGCATCTCGCTGAACGTCAGGCACCCGAAAGGTCTGGAGATCGCGAGACGTCTCGTCGCGATGTCGGACGTCGTCGCGGAGGGTTTCTCGCCGGGCGTCCTCGACAGCTGGGGACTGGGATACGACGCGCTCTGTGCCATCAAGCCGGACATCATCTACGTCCAGCAGTCGGGCATGGGCGCGAAGGGTACGTACGGCCGCTTTCGAACCGTGGGCCCGATCGCGAACTCTTTTTCCGGCTTGTCGGAGATGTCGGGGCTCCCTGAGCCGGCGATGCCGGCAGGGTGGGGCTACTCATACCTGGACTGGATGGGAGCCTACAGCTTCGCGCTGGCGATTCTCACCGCGCTCTTCCATCGAGCGCGCACGGGCGAAGGGCAGTGGGTCGACGCCTCGCAGTCCGAGGTGGGGCTCTTCATCAGCGGCACCACCATCCTCGACTGGTCGGCAAACGGGCGCATCTGGTCACGCTACGGCAACCGTTCCCCGTACAAGCCGGCGGCACCCCATAACGTCTATCCTTGTGCCGGCGACGATCGGTGGCTCACCATCGCCTGCTTCACGGACGCCGAGTGGCGCGCGCTGACCGAAGTCGCGGGACATCCGGAGTGGGCCAACGACGGCCGCTTCAAAGATCTCGCGGGGCGGCTCGGGCACCAGGATGCCCTCGATGCCCTCGTCGGTGGCTGGACGAAATCGCGCGACAGCTACGAGGCGATGCTCGCCCTGCAGCGCGCCGGCGTGCCGGCCGGAGTGTGCCAGACGGCGGCGGACCGTTGCGACCATGACCCGCAACTGGCGGCGCTCTCGTGGCTGACCGAAGTGACGGGCACGAAGATCGGTCGATGGCCGCTTGCCGAGGTGCCCGTCAAGATGAGCGAGAGCCCGGCCTACATCGGCGGACGCATCGACCGCGGCGCGCCCTGCTATGGCGAGGACAACCACTACGTGTACGGCGCGCTGCTCGGGATGTCCTCCCAGGAGATCAAGGCCCTCGCTGAAGAGGGCGTCATCTGAGCGTGTGCTTCGACAGGAACTCTTTGACACGGACCTTCGCCGCCGCCAGGGGCGCGCCTGACTTCCACTCCCGGATGAACTCGCAGCTGGGAAGCAGCTTCGCCGTCTCCTCGGAGATCGGGAACGGATGCGCCTCGTCGTTGCCCGCCAGCACCAGGCACGGCGTCCGGCAACTCGACACGAACGCGCGGTCCACGCTGTAGAGGAAGCCGGGACCGTACAGGTTCTGGTGGAACGCATCCAGCACCTGCTGGGTGGCCTCGGGGTGGTCCTTGAGGGTCTCGGCCCACGCGTTGAATCGGGCGGAGCGGCCAGGCGCCATGGCGCCCACCCGCCCGATGGGCTGCGCGAGCACGGCGGCCGTGATGCGCTGGGGCTGGGCCTTCAGCAGGCTCATGATGAAGGACCCACCGATGCACTGGCCGTACAGGTGGCACCGGTCGATCCGCAGGTGGTCGAGCAGGGCGATGTGGTCGGCGGCGAAGGTGTGCCAGCCATCCTGCGCGGTGATGGGAGCGCGGGACTTGCCGCCGGCATTGCGCTGATCCATCGCGATCACCCGGTAGGTTGCCGCAAACTCGGTGGTGGGGTTCACGGGAGCGGAGGGGCCCCGCCAGACGTCGATGACCGACTGTAGGCCCGCGGGCGCGAACGTGAGGATGGGGAACCCCTGGCCGAACTCCTCGTAGTAGATGGACGCTCCGTGGTGTTCAAAGGTTGGCATTCTGGTCTCCTTTCCTTGTGGCGCTTACGCGAAAATCTCGTCGAGCGTCAGCGTGACGTCGGGAAACGCCTGCACGGTAACCGTTCCGGTCCCAGCGACGCGGCTGACGTCGCGATAGCCGTCGGCGTCGCCCGCGCGATGGACCTCGACGCTTTCTGCAACACAGTCGACCACCCAGTACTCCGGAATCCCGGCTGCGGCGTAGAGCCTGAGCTTGGTCGATCGGTCGTAGGCCAGGGAGCTTTCGGCGACCTCGATCAGCAGGAGCGCGTCCTCCGCGTAGGCCTCGCGCTCCTTGTAGGGCACCCGGCGGCGCCGGATGATGGCGACGTCCGGCTCGGGCTCGGTGTCGTCGGCGAGAGCGATAGGACCCTGGACCGCCACGATGGCGCGGCCGGCCAGGCGCACGGCCAGGAGCTGGTTCAAATTGTTGACGAAGGCGTAGTGCCGTCGGCCGATGGGCGACATCTCGACGATCTCGCCCCGAATCAGCTCGACCCGGTCGGTCGGCTTGAGGATGCCGGCCTCGCCCATCCGGTGGTACTCCTCACGGGTGAAGAGTCGTCGTGCCGCCGTCTCAACCGCCATCGGTGCCCTCCTCGCTCGTCCCCGGCTCGCCTCATCGACGAGTCTATAACTCATTCGGTCCCGCGCCGGAAAGTCCCTGGAAGAATACGTCTAAATGTCGGTCAGTAGGGATCCTTGACGAAGATGGAAGATGAAGGTCGCGAACGATTCAAAAAACGCGCGGTCTGGGTGAGGGCCCCCGCGGCAGACTCGCTAGTTCGCGGGCGTCACGCCTGCTACTGTAGTGGGGCTCCAGGCTCGCTCGACCCTCTCAGGTCAAGCATTTCGGGAAGATACGGCGCGTCGTCGCTCAGCGCGACCCTGGTGACGAGATTCATCCGAATGACGACCTCCTGAATCCGCGAAATGGCCTTCAGCATCTCGTCGACGCGCCCACACCCCTTCGCGTCCATCTCGTCGGCCAGGAGCTGGGTATATCCCATGACGACGGCCAGCGGATTGTTGATCTCGTGCGAGACCGCGGCGGCGAGGCTGGCGATGTACCGGAGGATGTCCCGTTCCCGGACGGCCGCTTCGGCCTCCTTGCGGTGCGTGATGTCACGAGCGATCGACGACGCGCCCACAATCCGGCCTCGCGCATCCCGCACCGGCGAGACGGTGACCGACACGCCGATGGGCCGCCCGTCCTTCGCCACCCGCACGGTCTCATAGTTGTCGACGTGCTGGCCCTGCCTCACCTGCTCAAGAATCCTGGGCGACTCCTCGCCGAGCTCCGGCGGGATGATGATCGAGATCGGCTGCCCGATCATCTCGGAGGCCGCGTAGCCGTAGACTCGCCCGGCGCCTTCGTTCCAGGTCGTGATGATGCCGTCGAGCGTCTGGCCGATGATCGCGTCGTCCGAGGACTCCACGATCGAAGCGGCGAAGGCGAGCGCCGCTTCGGCCCGGCCGCGTTCCTCGACGACGTGGCCAGCGGCAGCGCGATTATGGCCACCGTCCCCATGAAGGCCGGCGGCACCGGGGGCGACTCGGCCTGGGCCTCCGGCTCGAAGGCTCCGAGGCCCCACACCAGTCTCCGGGAGGCGACCGGACGATGCACCTCTCGCCATATATCGTAAGGATGATCGATACGGGTCCTGATGTCTGCTCAGAATTGCTCACTTTTGGTTACTATCACTTTTGGTTACTAATGGTGGAGCATTGTTTTGTTCGACAGCTACTACAGATAGGTGGTGCTGGCGCCCCTCAATCGTGGAGGACGACCCCCAGGAGGGAACTGTGAACTTGCAAGCCACCGTTATAGTCGACGAAGCCCAGCCTCCGAAACTTGTTCATGAAGAAACTCACCCGTGACCGCGTCGTCCCGACCATTTCGGCCAGTGTTTCCTGACTTATCCTGGGCACGATGTGCTCATGTTGTCCGTCTTTACCGAAGCGGGTCAGCAACAACAGAATCCGAGCCAGCCGTTTCTCACTGGAATTGAAAAGCTGGTCAACCAGATCCTCTTCGATCCGAGCGTTGCGGGACAGCAGGTACGACATGAAAAGCTCTGACAATTGGCGCTCATTGTGTAGCATCCGCATCATAGTTTCTTTTTGAACTCGAAGGATGGAGCACTCGGTCATCGAGGTCGCCGTGGCCATGCGAAGCGGCTGTCCGGCGAGGCTTCCCTCACCAAAAAAATCTCCGGCGTCCAAGATCGCGACGACCGCTTCTTTCCCGCGCGTGGATAGGACCGTCAGCTTGACCTTACCCTTCTCAATGTAAAAAACCGCGTCCGCGGGACTGCCCTGCGAGAAGATGATCTGTTTCTTTCGATACTCCTTAGTGGTCCCCCCGCGGGCTTTCGCAAGGGACGTCCTGAGATCGAGCGGCGCGTCTTTTTTCCGTGCCATGAGTTGGTCCCCTATAGACGCGGGGGTTCAGTCGAGGATTTCGATATGGATGTCTTGTTGGTCGCCTCCGTTCCAGGAGTAAACCTAGCTCAGCGGCTCAGGCGGAGTCAAGAAATACGAGCGATTTCCGAATGTAAGCCGCGCCGGCATGCGACGCGCGCATCTCCCCCGGCCCACCAGTACACCGAAAGAGGTGGATGGCAGGGGGCCCGAGGAGGCCGATCCAATCGACCGCCGTTCCTGTGAAGGCGAACGTGGCTTGCCCGCCTGCCGTCGCCGAGCCGACAGCCGCGTGAAGCCGTGGGCCCGCACTCCACACGAAAGGAACTCGCGGAACTCCTTCTCGACGAAGCGGGCCAGGCCGCTGCCGCCGCCGCGGTCCGAGACTTCGCGAAGGAAGGGATCGAGGTGCTCGCTGTCGCGGGGCCGATACGTGGGATGGGGAGGCCGTGATCTGAATGTCGTTCAGTAGGGTTCCTTGACGAAGATGAAAGTGGTGCCCTGGACTATGGGAGCGCTCGCGCCGACGAACGAGACGTTGACGTCCTTGACCTGGCGTTCCCCGGCCCGTCCCGACGCTTGCAGCGCCCCCTCGATGATGTGCCAGAGACCATGGATGCGCCCCGTGCTCAGGCTCCCACCGAAGGTGTTCAGCGGGAGCTCACCGTCGAGCTCCATGCGTCCGTCCTGGATGAAATCCAGCGCTTCGCCCTCCTTGCAGAACCCGTAGGACTCGAGGCCGTAGATGACCGAGGCGGAGAAGCCGTCGTAGATCTGCGCCACGTCGACGTCCTTCGGGGAGAAGCCTGATCGCTCCCAGGTGAGGCGCGACGAGCTGCGGCCGCCCTCCATGTAGCTCGACAGGCTGCCGATGCGTCCCGCCACCTCGAACGCCAGCCGCTGACCGTAGCCCGCGACGTACGCCGGGCGCGGCTGCAGATCACGTGCGCGCTCGGCGGTGGTGAGGACGATGGCGACCGCCCCCTGCACCGGGATGTCGCAGTCGTAGAGACAGAACGGGTAGGCGACCATCCGCGAATTCAGGTAGTCCTCTCGCGTGAGCTCCACCTTGTGGAAATAAGCGTGAGGGTTCATGTGTGAGTGCCGGCGCTGGGTCACGGCGAGCGTCGCCATCTTCTCCCGTTTCTGGTGGTGCCGCTCCAGCCAGCGCGTGTAGGCGACGGCCATGCCCTGTCCCGGACCGCCGAACCCGTACGGAGCGGTGAACTGCGCCGCGCCCTGGGCGTACGTACCGGGCAAGTTCTGATAGGTGCCGCGCGGGTTGTGCATCGCTCGCCAGACCACCGCATACCGGCACACCCCGGCGAGAAGCGCGTTGACGGCCTGCTGGACGGCACCGCCGATGTTCACGGTCTCCACCTGGACGTGCCAGGAGAGGTTCGGGAGCTTCAGCATCGCCATCATGCAGTTGACGGACACGATGGTGATGCCGTCCACCACCGCGTGCCCCGTTGCCGGCAGCTCCGGATACGTGGCCAGCCCATCGATGTCGGACATGGCGAGCCCGGAGTCTTCCACGGCGCCCTTGACCGCCTCGAGCGCATGCGCGGCCAGGGGGATCTCGGCCGAGCGCGTCACGCGCGAGAATCCCACGCCGCTCACCGCGACCTTGCACCGGTGCTCCCACATGCGGCAGCTCTCCTTAGTGTGTAGCCGCCAGCCGGAACTGCGGCAGCGTGAAGTCGTCGTTCAGCGGCTCGAAGATCACCTCCACGCGACGCCCCACCTTCGCCTCCGTGTACGGAGCTCCCAGCAGATTGGCCGCCAGCAGTGCTCCTGGCGCGTCGTCGAGCTCCACGATGATGCTCGCGTAAGGAATCGCCGCGGCAAATCGCCGGTCACCGGCGTGGTACATGATCGTGTAGGCGTAGATGGCGCCCCTGCCACTGACGGGCTCGAACGCGAGGTCGTTCGCCATGCAGCTCACGCAGGTCGCGTACGGCGGATGCTGGAAGTGTCCGCACGCCTGGCAGCGCTGCAGCGCCAGCACGCCCCGCTTGGCCGATTCCCAGAATGGTTTCGTCCACTCGTTCGGGACAGGAATTGGCCTGGTCACGTTGCTCCAGTCGCTCATCGTCATGGTCTCGAGCCGCAGTGAAACACGGTGATCGGATACAGGCAGAAGTAGTCCGGGCTTCGCAGGATGTTCTTCGGCGAGTCGGGCTCGCACAGCGCAGATCGCGCGTCCCAGTCGGCAGGAGTCAGGAGGTCACGCAGGCGGGCGCCCCAGTTTCGCGTGAAGACTGTGTTCTGGATGTAGTCGTGGTCGGTCGCGCCGAGCGGGACGCGGCGCTGCAGGAGGTAGTTTCGCACGGCGACATCCGTGAGGCCGACCGCTCGGAGCGACGCGAGGGTGGTCTGCCGGCGCTCCTGGAACGAGCGCCCGCCGCCTTCGTCGAGAGTGCGACGGATCTCGGCGAGTTGGATTCGGCGCTCGAGCTGGGGGTGCCCGGGCAGGAACAGGGCGGAGAGCACCTGTGACTCTTTGATGATGATCTGCCCTCCGGGGCGAACCACGCGCCGAAATTCCACCAGGGCCTGCTCCGTCTCCACGATGTGGTGGAGCACGTCTCCGCACCACACCCAGTCGACGCTCCGGTCGGGCAGGGGGATGCTCGTGCCGTCGCCCTGGCGAAACTCCAGGCGCCCGGACTCGAGCAGGCCGCCGACCGTAGCTTGGGCGGCCTCGACGCGCTCCGTCTCCGGCTCGATGCCGGCTACATGACCCGCGCTCCCGACGGCTTCCGCCAGCCAGAGGGCATACAGCCCGATGCCGCAGCCCACATCGAGGCCGCGTGAACCCTTGGGCAGGCTGAGATCGGCGATGATCCGTCGGGCCTCGGGCGCCTGAAAGCGATTCATGCGCTCGAGCGACTTCTCCGGTCCTTCGCCTTCTCCGCCACGTTGGTGACTCATGTGATCACCTCTCCCGATCGGTCCCGTTCGGCAATGGTACCAATCGCAGTGCCGCCGTGGATGAGAACCAGCGCAGTGAAAAGGGCACCCGACCGGCGTTTTTGGAGCGCCTATTGCGGGTGGCTCTCTTGCTAGACTGGTCTCACCCAACGAGATCGGCCAAAGGAGGGCCAGAATGCCTCCCCCTGCGCTGGTGGGAGTGCTCGTCCTTGGGGTAGTACTGCTGGTCGTCCTGCCGCTTCCTGCCGGCGCCCAGGCCGAGCTCCAAATGTGGCTCAATCCCGAGATGGGCAAGCAGATCCCGCGGTCCGACTATCGCTTCACCTACTACTCCGATCGAAAAGTCAAAGACCAGGAGGCACACTTCCAACTCAGCGAGCACCGGGTCTCGCTCATCCTCCCCCTCTATCAGGACTCCGCCAACGAATGGGCGCTCGCCGCCAAGGGGCTCTTTCAGGACATCGACACTCAGGCGCGATTCCCGGATACGGGCGGCCGCTTTCCCAGCGAGCTCTGGGATGTGAGCGCTGGTCTCAGCTATCGCCACAAGTTCGACAACGGCTGGACCGGCGGGCTGGCCGCGACGGTGGGCTCCGCCAGCGACGAGCCGTTCCACAGCGTGGACGAGATGTACTTTCGCGTGGCCGGGTTACTTCGCGTCCCGCAGGGCGAGCGGAACTCGTGGATCTTCACGCTGATCTACGCCAGCGATGAGGAGATCTTCGGCCTGACCGTGCCGGTGCCCGGCATCGCGTACGCGTGGGTGCCCTCCGATCGATTTCGGGCGGTCATCGGCTTTCCGTTCTCGACGATCCAGTTCAAGCCGGTGGAGAGCGTCACGCTGGACGCCGAATACTTTCCGTTCTGGACGGTTCGCTCTCGCGCCACCTGGGAGATCTTCCAGCCGTTACGAGCCTATGTGGGCTTTCAGTGGGACAGCGACCACTTCTACCGCGCCGATCGCGGCGACAAGCACGACAAGATCTTCTACCGCGAGATGCGGGGCTACGCGGGCGCTCGGTTCGACCTGCGGCACGTGGGCTTCGAGGTCTCGGGCGGCTACACGTTCAACCGCTTCTACTTCGAGGGCGAGGGCTACTCGGATCGCGCTGAAAACCGAATCAAAATCGGGGCCGCGCCGTTCGTCGTCGGCAGGGTGCACATCCGGTTCTGAGCTGCCGCCTTCGCGGCGCTCGGGTTTGGAGCGCAGGCCGGGCTGGCCTTCAGCGTTCTCAGGTGACTTCGGCAGGTAGTCGGATATGAGTGACCGTGCCTTTCTCTGCGTCTCCGGCTAGAATTGCTGACCCAGAGCCGAAGATCCGCGGGAGGAATGGCCCCATGAGCGGTCTGCTTCGCGTCGTGCACTACGTGAACCAGTTCTTTGGTGGCATCGGCGGTGAGGACCAGGCGCACGTCGGGGTGACCGTGAAGGCGGGGGCCGTGGGCCCCGGGCGCCTCCTGGAGGCGACGCTGGGGGACGGCGCGCGCGTCGAGGCCACCATCATCTGTGGCGACAACTTCGCCAGCGAGCAGGCGGGGAAAGCCTCGCGCGCCATTGCGGCCGAGCTGGATCGGCTGAAGCCCGATGTGCTCGTCGCGGGTCCCGCATTCGGCTCGGGGCGGTACGGTTTGGCATGCGCGCTCGCCTGCAAGGTGGCCCAGGGCCGCGGCGTCGCCGCGATCACCGCCATGCATCCGGAGAACCCGGGTGCGTCGAGCGCGCGGCGCGAGATCTACATCGTGCCCACGGGCGCGTCGACGACGTCCATGCCCGCCGCGCTCGCCGCGCTGGCGCCCCTGGCGCGGCGCCTCGGCCGGGGCGAGACTCTCGGACCGGCCGAGGTGGAGGGCTACGTGGCGCGCGGCATGCGCCGCGTCCACGATCGCGGGCGCCTGGGCTATCAGCGCGCGCTCGATATGCTGCTCGACAAGCTTCACGGCCGGCCGTATCGGTCGGAAGTGCCCTATGCGGCGCCCGAGCGCGTGCCGCCCGCGCCGCCCATCGCCGACCTCTCGCGCGCCCGCATCGCCATGGTCACGACGGGTGGCCTCGTGCGCAAGGGCAACCCCGACAGGCAAGTGTCGGCGAATGCCGTGCGCTATCACCGGCACCCGGTGGCCGAGCTCGAATCGCTCTCGCCCAGCGACTGGGAGGCCTACCACGCGGGCTACTTCAATCACATCGTCAACAGCAACCCGAACTACATCCTGCCGCTCTCCTTCCTGCGCGACCTCGAGCGTCAGGGCCGGATCGGCAAGGTACACGAGCACATCTACGCGCTGCCCGGCGTGAGCACTCCGGTGGCGGTGTCGGTGGGGCACGGGCGCAGCATCGCGGCAGATCTCAAGGCGGGCGGCGTCGACGGCGCGCTGCTCGTCGCGACCTGAGGGACCTGCAATCGTTGCGGCGCAACGATCGCGAAAGAGATCGAGCGGGCGGGGATTCCGGTGGGGATGATCTCGGCCATCTACAACTTCGCGCTCACGACGGGGGCGAACCGGGTGATCCGCGGCGCGCGCATCGAGCACGTCTGCGGCGATCCCACGCTGAGCCCCGAGAAGGACTACGCCTTCGGCATGCGCATCGTGACCACCGCGCTCGAGACGCTGACCATCGCCGTGCCCGGACCGACGCTCTTCGACCCGATGGCTCCGGGCAAGACGCAGGAGGCCGCGCATGCGTCTTGAGATGGGCACCTTCCCGGTCACGGACATCGCCTTCGGGTCGCGGACACGTTACGACGCAGGCCGGCTCACGGTGGATCGCGAGACCGTGCTGGCCGCGGTGCGGCAGGACCCACGCATCGCGAAGGCCGAACTCGAGATCGCGCGGCCGGGCGAATCCGTGCGGATCTGGCCGGTACGGGACGTGATCGAACCGCGCATCAAGGTGGAGGGGCCTGGGGTCTGTTACCCGGGCATCTGCGGGCGCGAGATCGCCACGGTGGGCGAGGGGAGGACGCACCGACTCGCCGGCATGGGCGTGGTCGAGGTGTCGAGCGTCAACTGGCACGACGCCGGTGGCGACTACGTCGAGACGTACCTCGACATGTCCGGGCCCTACGGCGAGATGTACCCCTATCGCAAGCTCGTCAACCTCTGTCTGGTCGTCGAGCCCGACGCGACCCTGGGCGAGGAGATCAAGAACTACGCCGTGCACAAGGCCGCCCTCACGGTCGCGGATCAGCTCGGCGAGGCGGTGCGCTCCCTCACGCCGCCGGAGCGCGAGGTGTTCGAGCTCACGCCCGCGGACCCGGGGCTTCCCAGGGTCGTCTACATCTGGTGCGTGCATTCGCCGCAAGCCATGTCGGGCTCTCCGACCGCGTTCTGCACGACGACCTACGGTCTGACCCAACTGACGCCGCCCTGGTATCTCCATCCGAACGAGATCCTGGACGGCGCGCTCACGGGGCCCTATCGCACCGCCTTCGCCATGTCGTGGACCGTGGCGAACAACCCGCTTTTCCTCGACCTCTATCGCCGTCACGGGAAGGACTGGAACTTCCTCGGCGTGATCTCCCTCCGCACGGAATGGACCACGCAGACCGAGAAGCAGCTGATGGCGAATCAGACGGCCAAGCTCGCCAGGCAGCTCGGAGCGCAAGGGGCGGTGGTCACGTGGGATGCGGGGGGCAACGAGTTCATCGAAGTGGTCCGTAGTATTCAGGCCTGCGAGCGGCTCGGCATCAAGACCGTCTTCCTGACGAGCGAGGACGACGCGACGGATGGCGCGCCCACCATGCTCGAGCCCCTGCCCGAGGCCGACGCCATCGTGAGCACGAGCTTCTTCAAGAACGTCACGCTGGCCGTGCCCGAGGCGCCCGCCGTCTCGCGCGTGATCGGCCTGCCAACGAAGAGGGTGCTCCGCGGCTCGTCGGTCGGCCTGCACGGCGGCGCGGATGCCACGCTTCCCACCGCCGGCCCGCTGCCGCCGCCGTGGCGCTACGACGACCACTACGGCTTCGGCAGTCTGAGCTGCATCGAGTAGCGAGGGAGCTCGACGTTTACCTGACGATCAGTTCAATCGGCGCTACGGGAATGTCTCGAGAACCAGATGGAAGACACCCGATGTAACTCGTCGCCACCACCACATGATCGAACTTCATGTCTTGCGCACTCCCCGGGGGATCGTCGGGCCTACCCGTCGCCTGACAGCACCTTGGGCACCATGCGGGGGTACCTGGTGCAGCCGAATGCGCAGGGGCCGTTCCCCGCCGTCCTGGTGATCCACGAGAACCGCGGGCTCAATCCATACATCGAGGACGTGGCTCGCCGAGTCGCGACCGAGGGGTTCCTGGCCCTCGCTCCCGACGGGTTGTCGCCCGTCGGCGGGTACCCGGGTAACGACGACGACGGCCGCGCGCTTCAGGCCGGCCTCGACCAGGGTAAGCTGCGGACGGATATGGTCAATAGCGCGCGTTTCCTGAAGGCGCACGCGCTGTCCGCCGGTAGGCTCGGGGTCACGGGTTTCTGCTGGGGCGGCAGTACGGCACCCAGCATGGCTTTCACAACAACTCGACACCGCGTTACCACGAGGCGTCGGCCAAGCTGGCCTGGGAGCGGACGATCGCCTTCTTCAAGAAGCACCTCGCCTGAGGACGCGGCTTCGGCGGCTTACTCGCCGATCGCCAGGGGCTGGAGGGCTCGCGGGTGCAAGACGTCGAGAGCCCAGCCCACATCGAGAGGCTCTCCCAGCCAGCCCGGGCACGTCGTTCGCGCGTGCAGATGAAGCCCTGCGCCCTCGTTCCTCGCTCGGAGCGCCCGGACGAGATCGTCGGGGACCGCCGGCTGAGACGGAACGTCGGGCAGAGGTCGTCCGTCCGGTCGTCGGAACCGCAGCTCCCCGTCGGGCTGTCGTTCCACCCGATACCCCTCCTCGTGGACGGCGCGGTGATGGCGCCGACAGAGCATCGCGAGGTTCGAGAGCGTTGTGGGCCCGCCATGGGCCCAGTGGCGAATGTGATGGCCCTGGCCAAACGGCAGGCCGCAGCCAGGGAACCGGCACCCGCGGTCGCGGTGGTGCAGCGCACGTCGTAACGCCGGGGGGATGGTCCGCGTGCGGGCTCCGACTTCCACAATCCGCCCGTCCGGTTCGTGCCGCATCATCACCCGGCTCGCGTCGCACGCCAGACGGCGGCACGTTTCCGCGGAAACGTGCGTGCCGCCCTCGAGGACGGACTGGCCGGG
>QHSR01000249.1:29743-35564 GCA_003221635.1 Candidatus Rokuibacteriota bacterium
GCAGGGCCAGCGCGTCCGCCTGCTGCTGGGCCATCGAGGACGTTTCCGTGGAAACGTCCTCCGCGCTGCTGGCCGCGTCCGTGCCGCGCGCCTTCTCATACAGCGCCTCGCGCGCAGCGGCCAGCGCCTGCTTGAGCACGGCGCCGGCCTCGGGCGTCAGTCGCCCGCGGACGACGACCATGCCGTCTTCGTCCTCATACACGTGCAGCGCGCGGCTCGTGTGGCGACGGGTGGTCTCGCGGGCCTCGGCCAGGGCGTCGACACGGCGCCAGCCACGGACGATGCGCTCGACGTGGCAGGCGGTGCCGGCCCGACCGACCGCGAGCAGGCGCTCCTCGGTCTCGGGCGTGGCCACGCGGGTCAACGCCCGCACCTTGGCGTAGGACAGCTCCCCGCAGGCGAGCGCGTCGGCCAGACGAGGCAGCGCGCTGAGGGCGTGCGCCACGCGGACCCTCTCGCGGGCGGCGCCGAGATCCAGCCCGACGCGCCAGGCCAGCCAGTGGGCGCAGGAGCGGAAGCCGTGGTTCCAGCCGCCGCGGGCGTCGAACTCGCGGATCAGCTCGAGCAAGTGAGCGGTGGCGGCGTCGAGGTGCGCGGACAGCTCAGCGATCTCGTCGCCCAGCCGGTCCACTTCCGCAACGGGCTCCGCGGTGGCGTCGATGGAGCGCGCCGATCTCCATAGGTGTCGTCCCCCTCTGTGATGGAGCGACTCTACACCCCGGTTTCGGCCCCTCCTGTGAGCCTCGCCGACACACGATCGCGTGGCGACCCATGATTTTTCGGCAGGAGCCCTACCAGACCGGCCTCGCCGGCCACGTCGAGCTCGCTGAGACGGAATTTGGCGGCGCCGCGGCCTCGCGCCCGCTGCCGCTCGACGAACGTGTCAAGCGAAAACTTCGCGCGTCTATCGGGCGCCGGGGCCTGATACGAACCCCGCGGCAATGGGTGCATGGGACGCCTCACGCCGAGAGCATGGCCTGCGCCCTCGCCTCGACCTCGGGGAGTTTTTCGGCAATGAGCCCTTCGTCGAGAGCCGCCGCCACCGTCGGATAGCCGGCGCGCGTCAGCATGGCCGGAAGCTTCCCGCCCTTGAACTGATTGAGCGCCCACTTGAAGGGATCCGGCACCAGCGTCTTGTCCAGGTAGATCCGCTCGTTCTTGTACCTGGGCCCGTAGTGGTAGTGCGGGTAGATACGGAAGCAGTCGAAGGCGAGCAGCTCGATCTCCTGGCCGGCGATGTCGCCGAGGACGTGAATGGCCATGCCACCGTCCCCCTGGCCGGCGACACGCATCTCCAGGCCGAACCGGATGTTGCCGGCCTCGATCACGTCCGTCCCCCGATTGTGGCGAACCGTGCGGCGCTTGCTGATCGCCATCTCGCACGCCTTGGCCTCCACCTCGTCCAGCGTGGGCATCAGCTGGGAGGGGTCGATCTGCAGCGCGATCTGCTCGTACCCGGCGCGCCCCAGCATCGCCGGCAGCTTCCGGCGCAGCTGGGTCATCGTCCACCGGAGCGGATTGCCGGTGACCGTGGGGTCGAGCATGACGCGGACGTTCGTGTTCGCCGGGTCGTAGTGGTAGTGAGGGTGATTGTCCAAGCACTCGAACCGGAGCAGCTCCCGTTCGGCGCCGTCCACGGTGCCGACGACTTGCAGACACACGCCCTGATCGGCGTGGTTCCCCCCTCCCGCTCCGGCGCCCTGGCCGTGAGGTGCGCCACCGTCGATGTCGCGATATTGCAGGGCGAAGCAGATCGGGCCACAGGGGATCTTTCCGCTGCCGATGTCCATGGTCCTTCTCCTCTCACACGATCGAGTGCGCGCTGGTCCTCTTATTTCCGCCAGGAGAACGCCGTTGTCAAGGGTTTCCAGAGACGGGAACGCCGTCCGATTCGACGTTCTCGGTTCCGCCTCGAAAATTGCCTTCGACAGGCTGGCCGGACGGGGGTACGCTTCGGCGAAACCGGGCGTTGACCCAGCCTATCGAGGAGGGAACCCATGAACGTATCGCGTCGTGACTTGGCGGTTGCAGGCGCATTTGCTGTCGGCGCTTCCGGCCTTTTGCTCAGCGGCTTGGCAGGCGCCGACGCCGCCGACGAGGCGGCGGTCGCCCAAAGCGTCGAGACCCTGCGAAAGGCTTTGCTCGAAGGCGACAAGAGCAAGCTGGAGCAGGTGGCATCCGCTCAGATCAGCTACGGCCATTCTGACGGAAGGGTCGAGACCAAGGAGCAATTCATCAACGGGGTGATGACCCGCAAGCAGGTCGTCAAGTCGCTCGCCTTCCCCGAGCTCAAGGTGGCAGTGGTCGGCAATGCCGCCATCGCGCGCCACATCTACCTGGCCGAATCCGAGCGCGAGGGCAAGGCGACTACCACCAGGATCGGCGCCCTTCAGGTCTGGCAAAAGCAAGACGGCGGCTGGAAGCTGCTGGCGCGGCAGGGGTTCAGGCTGCCGGCATAAACCATGAGGAGCGCCTCGGCTTCGCCGGGGCGCGACGAACGCTGGGGGGTATGGGGGGCCATTTCGTGGCCCCCCATGTCACTTGAAGGCCGGCATGACCTGCGCCGAGAAGCGCTCGAGCTGCTCCAGAATCACCGCCTCGGGCGTGCCGACCGGCTGGCCGACGTTGACGACCTCCAGACCAGGGTCGCCGCCCAGCTCGGTCTCCCGTCCGGCACGGGCGCGCGGGCTGGCGCTGACTACCGGCTGCCAGCACTCGACGGGCAGCGTCTTCGGGCGTGGCACCAGCGTGATCTCCTGGAGCTCGTAGCCCCGGTAGGGCACCTGGGGCGGGAGGGTGTAGTACTTGCCCTGATGCGAAAAGGCGCGCTGGTTGAACGATTTGAAAATGATCTCGACCTGCTCCTCGAACAGCTCCCGGTTGGCGTCCTGATCGAGCAGCGGCGCGCCGAAGGTCTCGACCTCGCGCGTGTGGTAGCATAGCCCCTCCGATCCATTAATTTCGCGATGGCCTCGCTCTTCGGAAACACCGTCGCCAGACGCTCGTCGGAAAGCCAGCGGTCGTTCGCCGGCGTGCCGTCCAACCCCTCGTCGTCCAGATCGACGTGGCCCGCGAACAGGCTGCCGAATTGTGTGATCATGCGTGGCCGACGAAGCGCCGCCCGGCATCGTCCTTGAGCGAGGTGTTGCCGGTCGGATGAAATCCGATCGGCCGTTGACCGGGTTCGGGGTGCCGATGATGGCGACGGCGCCAAGCTCCCTGACGCACCGGCGCGCCTCTTCGATTGCGGCCGGGATGCTGTGCATCGCCACCTGGGCGGCGAACTTCAGCCGCGTCGGCTGGCTCCGGCAATAGTCGTGCGCCCAGGGGGGCGTCTGCTTACGCAGGATCTTTGCGATCACGTCCGCGGCTCGAGACGGCAATCCTGGTTGCTCCGGAAATCGAAAAGGGAGAACTACTCGAGAGGAGTGAGGGAATGTCCTACGCTCTGTCAGTAATCTCCCGGGCCGCGCGGAGTCCCGAGTCCAGCGCCCCCTGCATCCATCCCGACCACGGGGACGTATGCTCCCCCGCGAAATGCACCCGGCCCTCTGGGCGGGCGAGATGCGGCAGCAGTGACAGCATCTGGCCGGGCCGGAGATAGGCGAACGCGCCGCGGGCCCACGGGTCTTGGTCCCAACTCTTCGACACCCCACTCTCGAAGTCCTCACGGATGCCGGGGAAGATCCGCTCCAATTGCGAAAGGGCGAAAAGGATTCTGTCGCTCTCGGCCATCTGGGTCACGCGCCGGCCTTCTCCCCCAATCGCTTGAGCCTCGAGGATTCCGCGCGGACCGGGCTGGTTCACGGTGTGCTCGAACACCCACTTGATCGGCAGGTCGGTGGTCGCCGTGACCGTGAGATTCTCCGCGGCCCACGCCTTTCGCCTGAACTGCAGATACACGCGGCCCACCGACGTATATCGCAGCTGATCGACGGCCCGAGCTTTTTGCGGTGAGAACGGCGGCGAGACGTCGACGTGCTCGAGGACGGAGAAGGGGAGCGTGCAGACGACGTGGTCCGCCGTGAGCCGCTGAAGATGGCCGTCCTGCCTGACGACGACACTCGCTGACGTCTCGCCGGGCTCGATGCGGACGACCGATGACTGGTAGCGAATCTGCGCTGCCAGCCGTGTCGCGAAGGCTTGTGGAAGGAGGTCGGTTCCGCCGCGGATCGCGAACCGGAGCGCCTCCGTTCGCCTCAGGGCGAGACGGCGGAGCATCAGGAGGGCGGAATAGCTGTCGATGCCATCACCGATAAAATCGAGGTAACCGACGCCCAAGAGGGCCACCGCGCCCGCCGAGGCGCCCCGTGAACGAAGGAATTCGGACGCGCTCATCCGGTCGAGCGCTTCGAGTCGGGGATCCGACGGCCACCCCGGGGCCGTGACGTCACCGAGGCCGTCCAGACCCGCGCTGACATACTTCGCCCACATGCCCGGGAGTCCGAGCGTCCGTTCGTCGGGTGTAAGATCGAACGGCCATTCGACATTCACGCCCCTCTTGGCGACGATGCTCCGCCCGCGGACGTAGAAGAGCGCCGTGGCCGCCGGAGGCGGGCTCGGCTCGATGGGCAGCCCGAAGAGGTTGGTGTACTTGAGGGTGAGGTGGTGGTTATTCGGAATGAACAGCGCGCCGGCCTCGGCGTGAAGGCCGTCCGAAAACGGCTTGCGGATCGTGTGGACCCTGCCGCCGGGTCGCGCACGCGCCTCGAGGATCGCCACCTCGTGCCCCGCCTGCGCCAGCTCGTAACCCGCGACCAGCCCGGCAAGCCCCGCGCCGATGACGATGACCTTCTTGGGCATGCGGGCTCGCGCGAAGGGCGAGTCGTGCGTGGTCTGCGCATTCAGTGATGAGCAGGCCGAGAGGCTCGCCGCTGCCAGCGCGACCTGCCCGAGGAACTCCCGGCGGTTCATCCGAGCCGAGTGACTCCCCGGGCGCGCGTCACGAGCGCTCTCGGAGCCACCGAGAAACGCCCGTCACGCAGATCGGCTCTCGAATGCCGCTCCCGCCCGAGCCATTCACTCCTACTCGAAATCGAAGCAGGAGCCGCCAGGGGACCCCGAAGTCGAAGGGTTGGACTTATGAAGTTGGATGTTGCCGCCCCCGGGGCCGTCGCCGCCGAGCGTGTTGTTGGAGTCGGATTCGGTGGTGTAACCCGAACTCAGCCTGATGATGAACCTGTCGTTGACACCGGGTTCTCCCTGGTCGTCCACCGTCACGCGATAGGAG
The DNA here is from genome assembly GCA_003221635.1 of Candidatus Rokuibacteriota bacterium. Classification (GTDB taxonomy): domain Bacteria; phylum Methylomirabilota; class Methylomirabilia; order Rokubacteriales; family CSP1-6; genus AR31. Next base: position 34,974 of record QHSR01000249.1, read on the forward strand.
ACGGGCCCAACTTGGTTCGTGGTGGCTTCGCCGCAGATGTCACGCGTGGTATCGCCGGTAATGAAGTATCCCGTGACGCTGGTCCCGTGCACGTGCAGCCCGGTCTCGTGATCGATGTAGTTCAGATGGCCCCAGAATGGGGCGTCGGGACCGTTTTTCTTGCATCCGCCGCCGACGCCGAAGTTCGCCTTGAAGCCGCTGTCGCGGATGATGAAGCCGCCGCCGGTCACGAAATCGCACTCCCCCGGCGGCGGCGGCGTCACTTCCGCCCCGGCGAGGCCGCCGGCGAGCACCAACGCTGTCACTCCGAGTACGCTCACGACTCTACGCATCGCTCTTTCCTCCACTCTCATCGAGGCACTTCGATTGTTCGTCCTCAGCAAGGCCTTGGCCCTCAGAAGGTCGTCGCCTGCGCCGCTTTCGCGTTCCCGCCGCTGGCACCGGCCGTCGCAGACGCGACGACCACGTCCGCGACCCCGTCGACGATCGCGTGAAGCGCGTTCACGACGGTGGTGCCATCCCCCGAGACTTGCTGCTCGTTGATCACCAGCACGCCTCCGGGGATGCCGACCGTCTGGTTCGGGTCCCCGG
>QHSR01000267.1 GCA_003221635.1 Candidatus Rokuibacteriota bacterium
CTTTGTAGCTGACGGTCTTGCCGGCCAGCACGCCTTCGGCCGCTCCCTCGATCCGGCACTTCCACATCCAAGCATTGAGCGGGTCTTCTTCTCGCGTCGGGCGCCAACCAGGTTTCCGTGCGGCCGAGACTATCGGCGGTTTGGGCTCCTCCAGCCGCGCTTGCACGAAGGCGTCGAACTGGCTCAGTTGTTCGATGAGGTGCTTCCGATACAGGACGGCCTCCTCCGGACTCAGGTGGATGCCCAACTCCTTGGCCACCGCCACGACTTGATCGACGTCAGGGACCGCGTACATAGGTTTCTCTCCTTGTGCCGAAGGGTGGTCAGAACGCCGGCCGCCGCAGCACGCGTGGATCGATCTTGCGGGCAATGAGCTGCCCATCGCTGGGCGAGCCCAGCAGTTGGCCATTCGCCACCATGACTTTCCCTCTTAGAATCACTGTCGTCGGCCAGCCCTCAACCTGCCAGCCCTCCCAGGGGCTGTAGTCCCGCACGTGCAGATCGGCCATGCGAAGCGTCTTCTTGATCGCCGGGTCGATGATGGTGATGTCGGCGTCGCTGCCCACCGCGATGGCGCCCTTCTTGGGATACAGGCCCAGGAGCTTGGCGGCGTTGGTCGAGGTGACGGCCGCGTAATCCTCGAGGGACATCCGCCGGCGGACCACCGCCTCCGTGTAGTTGACCCCCATCCGAATCTCGATGCCGATGTTCCCACCCCGGACGTCTACGACACGCCGTCCCGCGATCTTGTCCAGCCAGCTAGTGAAGCTGCTGTCGATGGCCGTAAAGGAGAGATCGCCCCCCAACAGGCCATCCCACAGGAACCGCTGGTCCTCCGTGTACTTCAAGGAGGGGTACGTGTGGTACTTCATCCCGTCGGCCTCTTTGTAGCGGTCGCAGGTGAAGGACAGCGCCAGCGTCAGCACCTCGCCGTAGACTGGCAATCCCCGGCTGCGGGCCTCCGCGATGGCATCCAGGCCTTCGCTGGCCGTGACGTGCACGAAGTAGGTGCCTGCTCCCGTGCGCGCCGCCAGTCGCACCACCTGCTGGAAGGCCAGCTCTTCCACCAACTTGGAGTGGATGAGATGGACGTTGTACCAATCCCACTGGCCTCGCTGCTGGGCCAGGAGGTAGTTGTACATGACCAGCTCATCGTCCTCGCCGTGGACCGCTAACACCCCCCCGTGCCGTGCAACCTGTCGCATGAGGTCCTCGAGGCGCCCGGTGTCGATCTTGGCGATCGGGGTCAGGCTCGTTTGGCGCCCTTCGGGAGGCCGGATGTCGGTCGTGAAGATTTTGACACTGGGGAAGCCCGCCTCGACGAGCTCATGGTACCGGGCGATCGCGTCGGGAGGAGTGCGGTTGGAGTAGATACAGTGGGCGGAATAGTCCGTATACGCCTGACCGCGCCAGGGCGCCAGGTAGTCGTGGATCCCCTGGGCCAGGTCCCCCGCGTGCGGCACGGGGGCAAAATCGATCACCGTCGTCGTCCCGCCCCAGATGGCTCCCAGGGAGTGCTCCAGCGGCCCGGCGTTGGGAACCCCGGCCACCAGCGTACGGGCGCCGGGCTGGACGTTGGCGACGGCGTGGGCGTGGGTCTCGATGCCGCCGGGCACCACAATCTTCCCGCGGGCGTCGATGACCTGGGTCGCCGCGGCAGGGAGCACGCCCGGAAAGGCTACGGACACGATTTTCTCGCCCACGACTCCCACGTCCCAATCGCCGACCCCGGCCGGGGTGACGACGCGACCGCCTTGAATGAGCATGTCGAGCATGGCTCACCTCCCTTGTCTGGGTGTGGGGTCTGATGTCGATAACGGTGAAGAGCTGCGGTTGATCGTGCGTCGCCGCGGGGGCGTAGTCAATGAGCAGGCCAAGGGCGAGCCGAGGGTGCGATCCACCGAGTGTCCTGCGACGCGGACGGGACGCTCGCGACCTCCGGGCTTGAGCCCGAGGAGCCGAGCATGGCGAAGCAGGATTCAAGCTCTTGAATTCCGACATGCACATCGTCGATCCGCGACCAGCGGGTGTTCGTACGGTCACCCGTGATACAACCGTGGCGGATCACGACGGAACGGATGGACGCGTCGATCCACGGCGAAGGAGACCCAGCGTGAAGGCACTTCGGAACGCCTTGATCATCATCGTGCTCGGCCTGATCGTGCCGGCGCCCGTCCACGCGAAGGACCAGTGGGTGGTCGCGTTCGGCGACGAGCCCTTCTCGCTCAACCCGGCGAACAAGGGCGCGCAGGCCGTCGTGTCGGACTACGTGATGATCCATCTCTACGACGCCCTCATCGACTTCACCGGGCCCGACCTGGCGCTCAAGCCGATGCTGGCCGTCCGCTGGGAGAACCCGAATCCGACGACGTGGCGCTTCACTCTGCGGCGCGGCGTGAAGTTCCACAACGGCGATCCGCTGACGGCGGCGGACGTGAAGTTCACGGTCGACACCCAGCTCGCCAACAAGGGGAGCTCGATCAACGCATACCTGGGACCGACGGAGGGCGCGCGCGTCATCGATCCCCAGACGGTCGAGATCACGACGAAAACCCCGTTTCCTCCGCTGATCTTCAACCTCACCCGCCTGCACATCCTGCCACGCGCCTACGCGAGTGTCGGCATGGACGCGTTCGCGGCGAAGCCGTTCGGCTCCGGACCCTACCGCTTCGTGGAATGGCAGCGCGGCCAGCGGATCGTGCTCGAGGCCAACCCCGATTACTGGGGCGGCCAGCCGATGCCGAAGCGGCTCGTCTTCCGCCCGATCGCCGATCCGAGCACGCGCGCCGCGGAACTCCGCGCGGGGGGCGTCGACATCATCACCAGCCCGCCGATTGCGCAGGTGAAGGAGCTCAACACCGGCGACACGACGATCCTGACCGTGCCGGGCGCGCGCGTCATCGCCTACCCGATCAACGCGCTCCAGAAGCCGCTCAACGACGTCCGTGTCCGCCGCGCGCTGAACTACGCGGTCGACCGCGAGACGATCGTGAAGAGCCTCCTCGGGGGTCTGGGGCGCGCGACGGGTCAGCCGTTCACTCCCGGATGGCTCGGCTACGACCCCGAGATCGGTCCCTATCCGTACGATCCGGCCCAGGCCCGGCGACTGCTGGCCGACGCGGGCTATTCGAGCGGCTTCGAGGTCCCCTGGAACATCTCGGTTGGCGTGTTCGTCGCCGACAAGGAGGTCGCGGAGGCGTCGGCAGCGATGCTGGGACAGGTGGGCGTGCGGGTCAGGCTGGTGCCGACCGAGCGTGCGAAGATCCAGCAGGATCTGCAGTCGTCCACCTTCGACGGGATCACGGCCGGCCAGTGGGGCACGGTCGCCGAATCGGACATCATGGTCCGCTGGTTCTTCAAGAACCCCAGGATCTTCACGCCCGAGGTCGAGGGCAAGCTCCACCAGCTCGTGGCGAAGGCGGCGGGAGAGCTGGATCGGGACAGGCGCGGCAAGGTCTACCGGGAGCTCGCGAGGTTCGCCCACGACGAGGCGCTCTGGCTCTTCATCCACCATCAGGACGAGCTGATCGCGAAGCGCCGAGACGTCCCATGGCAGGTCGTGAGCGGCCGGGGCGGGAAGGCGCATATCTACTACTTCGTGCTGGCTCCTCGCTGAGGCCGGCGCGCCGAGTTGCTGACCCGTGTGCAGGTACGTCGTCGGCCGAGTCCTCCAGGCCGTGGTTGCCCTGCTCGGGGTGACGTGCGTGGTGTTCCTGCTCGTGTCGCTCTCGGGCGACCCCGCGTTCATCCTGCTCACCCCGGAGGCCGGCGAGGAGCAGCGCGCCGCGTTCCGGGAACTCTACGGGCTCGATCAGCCACTGCCCGTCCAGTACGCGCGGTACGTGAGCCACGTCGCGCGCGGCGACTTCGGTAGCTCCTTCGCGTTCAACCGTCCCGCGATCCAGGTGGTGCTCGAGCGCCTGCCCGCGACGCTGCTCCTAACCGCAACCGCCATCGCCCTCGGCGTCGTGGTGGGGATGCCCGCTGGCGTCGCCGCCGCCAGCAAGGCGAGCGGACCGCTCGACCGCCTGGTCATGGCCCTGGTGCTCCTGGGGCAGTCGGTCCCCACGTTCTGGCTCGGCCTCCTGATGATCCGGATCTTTGCCGTGAACCTCCGCTTGGTGCCCGTGTCGGGACACGGGACCGTCCTCCATCTCGTGATGCCCGCGGTCGCGCTCGGGCTCTACCTGGCCGCCCTGCTCGCCCGCCTGACGCGCTCGGAGATGCTCGAGGCCCTCGCCCAGGACTACGTGCGCACGGCCCGCGCGAAGGGACTGTCAGAGCGCGTGGTGACCGTGGCGCACGCGCTGAAGAACGCGCTCTTGCCGATCGTGACGCTCATCGGCTTGCAGCTCGGCGCGTTGCTCGGCGGCGCCGTGGTGACCGAGACGGTGTTCGCGTGGCCAGGTATCGGATCGCTGGTGCTCGACGCGATCTTGAGGAAGGACTATCCGGTCGTGCTGGCGGCGGTGGAGTTCGTCGCCGCCGCCTTCATCGTTATCAACGTGGCGCTCGACCTGCTCTACGGCTACCTCGACCCCCGGCTGAGGACGGCGCGGACGTGAGAGTCCCCCAGGAATGGAGTGCCGCGTCGAGCGGCGAGCGGACCGAGCGCGATCCCGAGCCGCGCCCCGGGTCCCCCGGGGGGCGTGCGAGCGTCGGGGGGCTTGGGGGGCCCTTCGAGGCCCCCCATGAAATCGGTCTGCGGGTGTGGCGCGCGGTGGGTCCCGGCGGCGTGGTCGTCGCGGCGGTCGTGCTCCTGGCACTGCTGGCGCCCGTGCTGGCGCCGCACAGCCTCGGCGCGTTCGACCTCACCCACCGCCTTACCCCGCCGATCTGGGACGCGCGTGGCGACTGGACGCACCCGCTCGGGACGGACACACTCGGCCGCGACGTGCTGAGTCGCATCCTCCACGGCGCCCGGACCTCACTCGGCATCGCGGGTGCGGCCGTCCTCCTGGCCGGGGCGCTCGGCATCCTGCTCGGGCTTCTGTCCGGATACGCCGGCTCGTGGGCGGATGGCGTCATCATGCGGCTGGCCGAGATCCAGCTCTCGTTTCCCTACCTGCTCCTCGCGATCGCGGTGATGGCGCTTTTCAAGCCCTCGCTCGTGAACCTGATCGTCGTGCTCGTGCTCAGGAGCTGGGTCGTGTACGCGCGGCTGATCCGCGTGGTGACGCTGAGCGCCCGGGAGCGGGAGTTCGTGGTCGCTGCGCGCGCCCTCGGCGGCCGGGCCGCGCGGATCCTCTTCCGCCACATCGCGCCGAACGTCGTCGGTCCCTCCATCGTGGTGTCGAGCTTCCAGCTCGCCGAACTGATCATCGTCGAGTCGTCGCTGTCGTTCCTGGGCCTCGGCGTGCAGCCGCCCACGCCGAGCTGGGGCGGGATGGTCAGCGAGGGCCGTGACTACGTCGGCAGCGCCTGGTGGATCTCGGCGCTCCCCGGCCTGGCCATCGTGGTCACCGTGCTGGGCGCCAACCTCTTCGGCGACGCGCTGCGCCGCTCCCTCGACCCGCGCCTGCGCGTGAGCTAAGATCGAATTCCCCGGAGGACCATCATGCGCCTCGAAGTCGGAACCATTCAGATCCGTGACGTCGAGATCGGGCGCGCCACCGCGCTTACCGATCACACGCTGGTGATCCATCCCGAGGAGCTTCGGACCCTCGTCCTGGAGGACTCGCACTTCGCAGACGTGCAGGTGCACCTCGTAAAGCCGGGCGAGTCCGTGCGCGTCATCCACGTCCTCGACGTCGTGGAGCCGCGCTGGAAGGTCGCCGGCCCCGGCGGCGTCTTCCCGGGCTTCGTCTCGCCCGCGCTCACGGTCGGCGAGGGACGGACGCACCGGCTCGCCGGGGTGGCCGTTGCCGAGGTCGGCGCGCCGGTGCCGGGCGAGTCGACCGTCTTCCGCCAGCGGCTCATCGACATGGCGGGTCCAGGCGCGGAGCTCTCGCCGTTCGCGCGGACCCTCAACGTGGCCCTCGAGTTCACGCCTAACATGGCGTGCTTTCCGCCCGGCGCCGAGCAGATCAAGGACTTCCTGACCGGCGGACCGGAGTCCCACGAGTACAACCGCGCGGTGCTGACCGCGGGCCTCAAGGTGGCGGCGTGTCTCGGACGCACCGCGCGGGAGGCGACGCCGGACGACGTCGAGACCTTCGAGCTCTCCCCGTGCGATCCCGTGCTGCCGCGGGTCGTCTGCCTGCTCCAGGAGGTCACCGCGACGCCGTTCCTGTACGGCGTGCACGTGTCGCTGCCACTCGGAGCGATGCTCCACCCCAACGAGTTCTTCGACGGCGCGGTCGTGCGCTGGAATCGCGGATACGTCGGCTCGACCTACGGGGAGCAGAACCATCCCGTCCTCGTGGAGCTCTGCCGACGCCACGGTCGCGACTTGAACTTCGTCGGGTGCATCGTGTTCGGTGGGACGACGGTCTCGTCCGCGGAAAAGGAAGCCTCGTCGAGCGCGGTGTCGAAGATGGCGCGCGTCCTCCGGGCGGACGCGGCGCTCGTGGTCGGCCTGAATGGCTCGAACCACGCGGTCGATCTCATGCTGACCATCCAGAAGTGCGAGCGTGCCGGGATCAAGACCGCGCTCGTCTACAACGATGTCGGCGAGGGCCCCGACGATCCCGGGTTCATCTTCGCCGTTCCGGAGGCCGACGCGATCGTGAGCGCGGGGAGCCGGGTCCAGAAAGTGACGCTGCCGAAGATGGCAAGGCTGATCGGCGGCGAGCACCTCGTCGACCCGTACATGGACGCGCGGGGCGAGTTGACCGTGCCGATGCGCTATCTCTGCTGCTCGGTCGATACCACCGCGAACACGCGGCAGACCGTCCGGTTCGAGTAGGCCGTGTCGGAGTACGGAAATCGAGGAGCGCCACGGGTTTCCCGGGGCGCTCCGAGCGTTGGGGGTTTGGGGGCCATGCGGGGCCCCCATGTTCAATAGGAGGACGCGATGGCCACGCTTCGAGTCGTGCACTACCTGAACCAGTTCTTCGCGGGCATCGGAGCCGAGGACAGGGCCGACACGCCGCCCGGTCATCAGGAAGGACCGGTCGGCCCCGGGCGTGTGCTCCAGCAGGCCCTCGGGGATCGAGGAAACGTCGTCGCCACCGTGTACTGCGGCGACAACTACGCCGGGGAAAAGCCCGGCGCCATCGACGAGATTCTCGATCTCGTCGCCAGGCATCGGCCGGAGATCGTGATCGCCGGGCCGGCGTTCTCCGCGGGCCGCTACGGCCTAGCCTGCGGCGAGGTGACGTTCCGCGCCCGCGAGCGCCTCGGCGTGATCGCGGTGACGGGCATGCACGTCGAGAACGCGGCGACCGAGGTCTACCGAACGAGGCTTCACATCGCGAGCACGCAGCGGACGGCGGCCGGCATGGCCGACGGGCTCGCGACCATTGCCAGGCTGGCGCTGAAGCTCGCGTCCGGGACGCCGCTCGGCTCGCCGGCCGACGAGGGATATGTACCCACTGGGAGGCGCATCTTCGAGGTGGCCGAGCGCTCGGCCCCGCTACGCGCCGTCGAGATGCTGCTCCGCAAGGTCCGCGGCGAGCCCTACACGACCGAATGGCCCGTCCCGCGCTATCACCGTGTCCCCGCCTCGGCCCCGCTCCCGGGCACCGCGAAGGCGACCATCGCCTTGGTGACGACCGGCGGCCTTGTGCCACGCGGCAACCCCGACCGCCTGGAGTCGGGCTTCGCGACCAAGTGGCTCCGTTATTCCATCGCCGGCGTGGACTCGCTTTCGCCGGCGCGGTGGCAATCGGTCCACGGGGGCTTCAACACCTCGCGGATCAACGAAGATCCGCACCGGGTGCTGCCGCTCGACGTAGCGCGGGAGCTCGAGCGCGAGGGCGTGATCGGACGCC
>QHSR01000268.1 GCA_003221635.1 Candidatus Rokuibacteriota bacterium
CGCACGAGCTGGTCGCGGTTGCGGGTGTCGAGGACGAAGACGCCGCCGGGCTTGAGCGCGCGCCAGAATCGATCCACGACGAGGCGATCCTCGTCGTCGGCGAAGTAGCCAATGGAGCTGAACAGGTTCACCGCCAGGTCGAACTCGCTGGGGAACTCCATGTCGCGGATGTCCTGGCAGACCAGCGTGAGGCTCACGCCCGCGTCCTGGGCGGCTTTCCGCGCGCGGTCGAGCTCGGTCTCGCTGAAGTCCACGCCGGTGACCTGGTAGCCAAGGCGCCCGAGCTCGATCGAGTGGCGCCCGAAGCCGCAGGGCGCGTCCAGCACCTGCGCCCCCGCCTCGAGCCCCGCGATGCTGGTGATCCACTGCACCTCGGTCGCCGCGTCGATCGCCGACGCGAATGCATGCGAGATCTGCGGCCACGCTTCGCGGAAGAACCGCTCGCTCTGGAACACGTCGAGCATTATATTCCTCTTCATGACGACGCTGGTCACCGGCGCGTTCGGCTGCGTCGGCGCCGGGGTCATCCGCGGACTGCTCGCGGCGGGCGAGCGCCCGGTGGTCCTCGACCTGGACGACGACCCGTGGCGCGTACGCATGATCGCGGGGCTCGATGCGCCCAGCCGCGTCGTCAGCGTGCGCGGCGACGTCACGGATCGCGCGATCCTCGGGCGCGTGGTGCGCGAGCACGGGGTCCGGCGCCTGATCCACCTCGCGGCCTGGCAGATCCCCCTCTGCCGTCAGGACAAGCACGGGCGGCTCGACGCCCGCGAGCTGACGTGACGGCCTATCGTCTCCGTCTCGCGGCGGCCTCCGACGCCGAGGCGATCTGCCGCATCTACAACCAGGGCATCGAAGACCGCATAGCCACGCTCGAGACCGTCATAGTCGCCGAAGTCGTCGAGCCGGACGGGTTGTCCACGGACCCGAAGCCGGGTCGCGCCACCCTCGGAGCGAGCCGACCTCACGGCCCCCGCGACCATAGTCGCCTGGGCGAGCCTCAACGTCTTCAACGCCCGCGAGGCCTATCGCTTCGTCGCCGACATCTCCGTGTACGTCGAGCGGGAGTCGCGCGGCAAGGGCGCCGGCCGCGTCCTGCTCGAGAACCTGGTCGAGCTCGGCCGCCAGCACGGCTATCACAAGCTCGTGCTCGCCGCCTTCCCGTTCAATGCCGGCGGTATGGCTCTCTACGCGAAGCTCGGCTTTCGTACGGTGGGGATCTACCGCGAGCAGGGCCAGCTCGACGGCAAGTGGATCGACACCGTCATCATGGAGCGGCTCTTGTAGGTCGCCCAGCGGTGGCCGGGCGAGAGGGGCTCGTCCGTCACCGGACGCGGATCGTGACGACCACCGACATCCCCGCGCGGAGCGTGTGCGGGTTGCCGACCTTTCCGTCCAGGTGGATTCGCACCGGGACCCGCTGCACGACTTTCACCCAGTTGCCGGTGGCGTTCTCCGGAGGCAAGAGCGAGAACCGCGCGCCGGTGCCCGCGCTCATCGAATCGAGCGTGCCGACATATGCCTTGTCGGGATAGCCGTCGACTTCCACGCGCGCCTTCATGCCGGGCTTGAGCCGCGCCAGCTGCGTCTCCTTGAAGTTGGCGACCACCCACACTTCGTGGAGCGGCACGATGGCGAGGAGCGGCTGGCCCATCTGGACCACCTGCCCCATCTCGACGCTGCGCTTGGACACGACGCCGTCGACGGCGGCCCGGACCTCGGTGTGCTCGAGCTGGAGCTCGGCGAAGGCGAGATCCGCCTGCGCCTCGCGCAGGCGCGCCTCGGCCCGGCTCGCCTCCGCGTCCTTGATCGCGACCTGGTGGATCTGGCTTTCGGCGAGCGCGAGCGCGGCGCGCGCCTCGGCGACGTGCTGCCGCGCCTGGTCCACGCCGTGGACCCGGGCGCCGAGCTCCGCCTCCGCCTGCTGCACCTCCCGCTCCGTTTGTGTCATTCGCCGCTGCAGGGCGTCGACCGTCGAGCCGGCGGTCTCGTATGCCGACTCGGCCACGTCGAAGTCACGCCGCGCCACCAGCTCGCTCTTCAGCAAGCTCCGGCTCCGCTCGAGCTCGCGGGCCGCCTGGCGGTGCGTGCTCTGGGCGCCGGCCACGTCGGCGCGCATCGCGTCCGTCGCGGCCCGCCTCGCTTCGAGCCGCGCGCGCGATTCCTCGACGGCCGATTCGGCCCCTTTCACGCCGACGATCGCCGCCTCGAGGGCCGCGCGCGCCTGGGCGATCTGCGCGGTGGTGCCCTCGCGCGACAGCGGCACCTCCGAGCGCGCCGCGCGGAGGTTCGCCTCGGCGGTGGCGACGGCGGCTCGCGCCTGCTCGCGCTTGGCCTGGAAGTCCCGTGGATCGACGCGCAGCAGCAGGTCCCCCAGCTTCACCGCCTGGTTGTCCTGGACCCGGAGCTCGACGATGTGGCCCGCCACTTTCGCGCTGACGGGCGAGATCGTCCCGTCCACGTACGCGTCATCGGTCGAGACGTACGTGATCGAGTTGTACCAGACGTAGCCGCCGTAGGAGAGGGTCGCCAGGCCGACGAGACAGCCGAGCGCGAGGAGCAGCTTACGCTTCATGGGGCGTCCCACATCTTACTCCGGAAGGCCAGGCCGAGGGTAGCCAGAGGCCCGACAAACCCGGGGCGGCGGGAGCGAGTTTTTCGGTATGGATGGAGTGTGCTATATGTATGGGCCAGTTTCGATGGGGTCCCCTGCCGCATTCACGCGCGTCCTCGTGACAGGCCTGCTGCTCCTCGCGGGCGGCTGCGCCTGGATGAAGCCTGCGCCGACACCGATCCTGCCGCCCGAGGAGCTGTACCAGATCGGCGAGACCGAGCTGAACAACCGACGGTACGACGAGGCGCGGCAGAATTTCCGGAGGATCGTCGAGCGGCACCCGAACTCGTCGTACGCGGCGCGGGCCCGCTTCCTCGTCGGCGAGGCATTCTACCGTGAGGGTGAGTTCGACAAGGCGGTGCGCGAGTTCGAAGGGTTTCTGTCCTTCTTTCCCCAGCACCAGATCGCCGATCTCGTCCAGTTCCGGCTCGCCATGAGCTACTACGACCAGCTGAAGCCCGTGGAGCAGGACCAGGGGTTGACGCAGAAGGCCCTGGACCAGTTCCGAAAACTCGTCAAGGAGTACCCGGCGAGTCGATACGCCACCGACGGCCTCGCGAAGATCGACATCTGCCGCGGCCGGCTCGCCCAGAAGGAGCTCTGGGTCGCGACCTACTACTTCAATCAGGGCAATCCGAGCACGGCGCGTCAGCGACTCGAGCTCGTGCTGAAGGAATACCCGCGGACGCTCGTGGTCCCGGAGACGCTGTTCCTGCTGGCCGAGGTGAACTTCTACGAGGGAAAGACCGCCGAGGGGAACGATCTGCTCCGCCGGCTGTCCGCGGACTACGGGTTCACCGAGTGGGGCCGGCGGGCGAACGCGCGCCTGCGGGCCCAGAGGTAGCCGCCGTGCACGACATCGTCGACCTCCGCTCCGACACGCTCACGCTCCCGACGCCGGAGATGCGCGAGGCCATGGCGCGCGCCGACGTAGGCGACGATGTCTGGGAAGAGGATCCGACCGTCAAGCGGCTGGAGGCCCTGGCGGCCGAGCGCCTGGGGAAGGAGGCCGGCCTCTTCGTCGCCTCCGGCACGATGGGCAACCTCGTCTCCGTCGTGAGCCACACGCATGCCGGCCAGGAAGTCGTGCTCGACCTGGACTCGCACATCTTCAACTACGAGGTCGCCGGAGCCGCGGTGATCGGCAACGTCCAGATGCGACCCGTCAAGACCGCGCGCGGGTTCCTCACGCCGGACCAGGTCCGCGGGGCGCTGCGCCCCGCGAACATCCACATCCCACCGACCGGCCTCGTCTGCGTCGAGAACACTCACAACCGCCACGGTGGCACCTGCTGCACGCCGGAAGAGATCAGCGCCATCGCCGCCGTCGCCCACGGCGCGTCGGTCCCCCTGCACCTCGACGGCGCCCGGCTCTTCAACGCGGCGGTCGCCCTCAAGCGCCCCGCCCGGGAGTTTGCCCGCGACGTCGACTCCGTCACGTTCTGCGTGTCGAAAGGGCTGGCCGCTCCGGTCGGCTCGGTGATCTGCGGCTCCGCCGAGTTCATCGCCCGAGCCCGGCGGGTGCGGAAGATGCTCGGCGGCGGCATGCGTCAGGCGGGGATCATCGCGGCCGCGGGCATCGTCGCGCTCGAGCGGATGGTGGACCGGCTCGCGGAGGATCACGCGAACGCCCGCGCCCTCGCCGAGGGCCTGGGGCGGCTCCCCGGGCTCTCCGTGGATCTGGCGAGCGTCCAGACGAACATCGTGATCTTCGGGGTCGAGCGGGCCGGCGACCCGGCTGCCTCGGGGGCCGCCACGGCCGAGCTGGTGGCGGGGTGCGCCGCGCGCAAGGTGAAGATTCACGCGATTGGTCCCGCCTCGATCCGCTGCGTGACCCACAAGGACGTCGACGCGGAGGACATCGCCCGTACACGCGATGCCTTCGCAGAAATTACCCGCAAGTGGTAGCTCCAGGGGGCGCCATGGCCGAACGACTGCTCGAGGTCAAGGGGTTGAAGACCTACTTCTATACCGACGAGGGCATCGTCCGCGCTGTCGATGGGATCGATTTCTACATCAACAAGGGCGAGACGCTGGGCATCGTGGGGGAGTCCGGCTCCGGCAAGAGCGTCACCGCCCTCTCGGTCATGCGCCTGATCCCGCAGCCGCCCGGCCGCATCGTCGAGGGTACGATCACCTACGGCGGCCGGAGCCTCCTCGACTTGCCGCCGGCGCAGATGCGGAAGATCCGCGGCAAAGAAATCTCGATGATCTTCCAGGAGCCGATGACCTCGCTCAACCCGGTGTTCACGGTCGGCGAGCAGATCGCCGAGGCCGTCCGGCTCCACGAGGGGCTCGGGCGCCGCGATGCGATGGCCAAGACGGTCGACATGCTCAAGCTCGTGCACATCCCCAACGCCGAGCGTCGGGTGAAGGAATACCCCCACCAGCTCTCGGGCGGCATGCGGCAGCGCGTGATGATCGCCATGGCGCTGTCGTGCAACCCCAAGCTCCTCATCGCCGACGAGCCGACGACCGCGCTCGACGTCACCATCCAGGCGCAGATCCTCGAGCTCCTGAACGAGCTGAAGGCCAAGCTTGGCATGGCGATCATGCTGATCACCCACGACATGGGCGTGATCGCCGAGACCGCGCAGCGGGTCGTCGTGATGTATGGCGCCCAGGTGGTCGAGGAGGCGCCCGTCGCCGAGCTGTTCAAGGAGCCGCTCCACCCCTACACGCAGGGGCTTCTCCGCTCCATCCCCCGGATCGACCTGGCCGCCACCAAGAAGCAGAAGCTCGAGGCGATCCCCGGCACCGTGCCGACGCTGCGCGGCGACATCAAACCGGGCTGCCGCTTCGCACCGCGGTGCGCGCTCGCGAAGCCGATGCACTTCGAAAACACGCCACCGCTCAAGGAAGTCCGGCCGGGCCACAAAGTGGCCTGCTTCCTCTACTGAGGCCCGCCATGCCAGACGCGCTGCTCACGGTAACGAACCTCAAGAAGTACTTCCCGATCCGCGGCGGGCTCCTCTCGCGGGAGGTCGCCCGGGTCCACGCCGTCGACGACGTGTCCTTCGACATCATGCCGGGCGAGACGCTCGGGCTGGTTCGGGGCGCAGAACGTCACGACGCTCGACAAGCGCTCGCTGCGCGCGCTCCGGAAGGAGATGCAGATCATCTTCCAGGACCCGTACGCGTCGCTCAATCCACGAATGACGGTCGGCTCGATCATCGGCGAAGCGCTCGTGATCCACAAGCTTGCGCCGACGCGGAAGCAGCGCGAGGAGCGCGTGGTGCAGCTGCTCGAGACGGTCGGCCTCCTCCCCGACCATCTCCGGCGTTATCCGCACGAGTTCTCCGGCGGCCAGCGGCAGCGGATCGGGATCGCGCGGGCGCTGGCGGTGAGCCCGAAGCTCATCGTCGCCGACGAGCCGGTCTCCGCCCTCGACGTCTCGATCCAGGCGCAGATCGTGAACCTGCTCGAGGATCTCCAGGCGAAGTTCGGGCTCACCTACCTGTTCATCGCGCACGATCTCTCGGTCGTCGAGCACATCTCCACACGCGTCGCGGTGATGTACCTCGGCAAGATCGTCGAGATCGCACCGGCGAAAGAGCTCTACACCAACCCGCGGCACCCGTACACCGAGGCGCTCCTGTCCGCCGTGCCGATTCCCGACCCGACGATGAAGCGCAAGCGGATCCTGCTCGAGGGCGACGCCACACGCGCTGCGCGCTCCGGGTGCCGTCGTGCTCGACGAACGAGCAGACGCTCAAGGAGATCTCGCCGGGGCACTGGGTCGCTTGCCAGGTTCGCACGGGCGTCGCTATTCGCTAGGTGCCGGAGCGGGGACGGGGGTGGGGCGGGCCCCTGTGAGCCCCGCTAGCCAACCGGTGCGTGAGGTCGAGGTCCTTGCTCTCCGACTCCGACAACCCTGACTACACGGGGCTCACAGGGCCCGCCCCACACCCATCCCCGCTCCTGACGTTTCCGGCTGCGCCGCCAGGCACATCTGAGAGCGATCCGGTGCCCACGGTTCGCGTCGGAGACATCGGATGGATGTACTACCTGGAGGCGGGGAGCGGGGAGCCGCTGCTGTTGAGCATGGGGTTTGGGGCGATCACACGGCCTGGGCGTTCCAGATCGGCGCCTTGTCCGCCAGGTATCGAGTAATCGCGTTCGACAACCGCGGCGTGGGGCGGACCGACGTGCCCGATCACCCCTACACGACCCGGATGATGGCGCGGGATTCGCTCGGGCTCATGGACGCGCTCGGCATCGACCGCGTCCACGTGATCGGCGTGTCAATGGGTGGAATGATCCCTCAAGAGCGGGCGCTCGCGCACCCCGAGCGCGTGCGCTCTCCGCACCTGGGCTGCACACTGGCGCGCCCGGATGCGTACATGCTGGCGTTGAACGCGGCGGGGCGCGACATGCGGGACGGGCTCGGCCGCGAGGCGACGCTCCGGACGCTGGCCCTGTGGCTCTTCGCGCCGGCGACCTACACCGAGCGGCCGGATTTGCTCGAGACGCTCTTGCAGAACTCGCTCGCGAACCCGTATCCGCAGTCGCTCACCGGGTTCCTCCGGCAGGGCGAGGCGGTCGCCGCCCACGACGCGCGGGACGGCTCCCGGCCATCCGGTGCCCGACGCTGGTCAGCTTCGCCGAGGACGACATCCTCGTGCCCTCGCGCTTCTCCCGGGAAATCGCGGCGCAGATTCCCGCCGCCGAGCTCCGCGTGGTCCCCGGCGCGGCGCACGGCTATTTCCTGGAGCCCCCGAGGTGTTCAACGAGCTCTGCCTCGACTTCCTGGCGCAATCCTCCTCCCGCCAAGCCTAGTCGCCCGCCGCGAAATCGAGGAGCGCCTCGGGTCGGTAAATCGAGGGTGTTCGAGCGCCGGCTTCGCCAGCGCCTCGGTTCCTGGAGACGGCTTGCGCGGGTGATCGGCGGGGGTTATCGGTGGAGCCGGATCGTCGATTGCGGGTTATCACTCTCCACCTACAAGCTGAAGACTCGTTGGGGGGGAAGGTGGAAGACTCGTACTCAATTCATAGGCGCCTATGTCCCATGCAGCTTGCTGGGGACGGAAGATGCCGTCAAGGGCGGTTTCAAATCCAGTCGCGGATAGGTTGGCGCCTTTATCAACGGCTGGACTTCCAGATACCAGGTGGAAGTCGCCGCTGGCAGGACTCTTCGTAATACCGGAGGTATTTGTTTGAATGATCGAATGCGCACCCTCGGACCACGAGGCTTTGCTCGGAGCCCAGAAATTATAATCGCTACTGATGTTGCTTGAGCCAGATGAATTCCCTCCGGAACTGTTACCGAAAACGAGATTATTGCTCACTTTGATTCCATTGGTCGCGTTGATAGAAATCCCTCCCCCCTGATTGCCATAAACCGTGTTGTTATATATCTCCATGTTTCTGCAGCCAAATCCACCATCTGCGTCAGAGCGAATACCGGCCGACGCCATGTTATAGACCACGTTGTTGCGCACGACCGTACCATCTTGTCCGATTAGCATCATGCCGCTGCCCGTGCCGCCCGAAAAACGGTTGCCCTCAATGAGGTAATTCGTTTTCCCAGAAAACACGCCTTCCGCCACAAGGGCATGTCCGCCGCCGCCGGGCGAATAGGGGTTCTCGACAACGTTGTTACGCACCGTCACGTTCATGAGGCCTGCCTTGAGGTCAATGCCGTCGCCCTCATCCCCATTCGCTCCGGCGTAACGAATAGTGTTGCCTTCGATCAGGATGTCGCTATGCGTGTTGCCGTAAGAGGGACAACCGCCATAACGAGTCAATAGATACGTTCCCGCAATATAGAGCCCTTCGCCAATAACGCGTTCCACGAGAATGTTGCGAATTGTAATATCGCGACTCTTACCCATATCGACACAGTTCGGAAAGTCGTTCACCGCGGCCGCGAGTTGAACGGGTGCGCCCTCGTCGGTGACATCATGCGACCAGATATATTCCAAGACCGAATAGCTTCCGCCCCACGTAATACGACCGGCGATACCGGTGACCTCAAAACCTCGCACGGTCACATAATCCAACTTCCCGCCCTGTCCCCCGTTCCACTGCTGGAAAAAGGGGTCCCCGTCATACCAGCCAAGGCTGAAATATATGGGTGATCCATTTGTCCTGTTCCCGCGAATGCGCATCTTGCTCGTGCCTGTGTAATCTGACCATGACGGACTTGCATCATTCGTATTGTATTTTGACATCCCGTCGAGGGTGAGACGGTGCGAGGACTTATCCGTACGCTTTACATTTACCGTACCCACAATTTCTTCCGCGGTGTCCGAGCCCGCTTTCCTAGCCGTGAAATAGATGATGACGTCGTTCGTAGCTAGAGCGCTGTTGATGGCGTTCCACTGCGCAGTCTGGTTGGGATTGCCGTCTTCGAACGATTTCCATGGGGATACCGCTGTTCCGTTTCCTGTGCCGGTGAAGGTTGGATCCACATAGAATGCAGTCTGACTGGAGGCAGGATTAACCGTAACCGTCACGCTCGTGGTCACATTCGAGGTTCCATCGCTCACGGCCAGCTGAAAGACATACGTCCCGGTAGTGGCAAACGTCACCGTGGTCGCCAGAGCCCATGGAGCGGAAAACTTTACGGATGCCGGTCCACTCAACATGCTCCAGGTGACCCTGAGCGGATCGTTCTCCGGGTCCGTGGCATGGCCAAAGAGCGTCAGGTCCTTTGCAGGGAACGCCAGTACCTTGCTTGCCCCGGTATCGACCACAGGTGGAGACCCCGCAGCAAGCACGGATTCCACTGGAACGGACAGAAGCAAGAGGGATAGTGAATGTACCGCTAGCCACGTACGCATGGAGTTGAACGCTCTATTGTATGGGTTCAACGGTTGACTCCTTTTAGGATCGCCTGATCCTATCCTCGCATCATCCGAGGGTGCCTGGTAGATCTCCGAGTCGACGCCAGATTCGGATACCCGTCGGCGCTCTCTGCGAAAATCAACCTAAAAGCCCCCAAACGCGGCGATCAAGGACGTCCAGAGCCGAAAGCGGTGACGCCGTCTGCGAAACGAGAGATCCTGGCCGTGCTGGTGACGGACTACGGCGTCCCCGTGCGGCGCGCGTGCCAAGCTGTGAGGCTCTCGCGGGCCGCGTACTACCGGCCTCCGCGCTCCCGGCTGCTCCAGGACACCGACGTCGTGACCGTGCTGAATGACGTGGTGGCCTGGCACACGCGGTGAGGCTTCTGGAAGGTGCTTCTATCGGTCGCGGCGCGCCGAGCATGGATGCAATCACAAGCGGGGGCACCGCGTGTCTGCGCCTCACGACTCAATCTGCCGCGCCGCACGAAGCGGTGGGTTCCGCGGCGTGTCCGTCAACCGCTGGTCGCGCCGGCGCCTGAACGAGACCTGGGCGCTCACTCCCCCCGATGTTTAACTAATCCCAGAGGTATGCGCGAGGATTGACGGCCTGGCCCTTGACCAAAATCTCGTAGTGCAGGTGCGCGCCGGTCGAGCGCCCCGTGTTGCCGGACCACCCGACGACCGCGCCACGCTCGACCCGCTCGCCCGACTTGACGCTCGTCCGCGAGAGATGGCCGTACACGCTCTTGATGTCTTGACCGTGGTCGAGGATGACCGTGATGCCGTACTCCTGGTACGTCCCCGCCACGGTGACGGTTCCACCCGCAGGCGCGCGCACCGGGGTGCCGTGCGCGGAGCGGATATCGAGACCGCTGTGAAACTCCGTGCCCTGCGCCCACGGTGACTGCCGCATGCCGAACTCGGAATTGACGGCGCCGCGTACGGGCCAGCGCGACGGCAGGGCCGCCAGCGCCTTGCCGGCCCGCGCCACGAGCCGGTCCAGGGCCTTGAGGCTCTCACCCTGCTCCGCCACGCTCTCCGCGAGGCGCTCGAGCTCGTCGCGCGGGGAGAGCCGTCCGGTCACGCGGTCCGCTCGGAGCGCGCCGCCGCCGATCGCGCGGTCGCGACCGCCAGGCTGGAGCTCCGGGCCGAACGGCTCCCAGATGCGCGCGTGGAGGTCACGCCAGCCCGTCATCTCCTGGCGCAGCTCGACGACGCGCCGATTGAAGGAGTCGATGGTCGCCCCTTGCTCGGCGATCTGCTGTTTGAACGTCCGGGCCTCGACCGTGAGCTGCCGAAGCTGCACCCAGTCTCCGAAGAGGGCACCGAATGTCGTCACCGCGATCGCGACTCCGGCGAAGGCGGCCAGGGCCGCGGGCCGCGGGAAGTTGAAGCGGACGACGCGGGTGCCGTCGCCCCGAACGATGAGCAGGCTGAACTGCTTGCGGCCCGGCGAGCGCGTGCGCCTCTTGACGACATTGGCCGCCGAGGGTTGGGCTGGCTCGATTGCCGGCCCGGGCAAACTGTCAACAAACGATTCCGGGTGACCCACGGCAGGTAGGATGGGGCAAAGGGCGTGCCGGAAGGTCTGCCCTGAACAATCAAAGACTTGCGAGACAGGGCCCTGCCATTACGGCAATCCCGCGACACTCCGCGACACTCTGTGTGTCGGAGCTGACGCCTAACCTCGCGTGGGAACGTCGTTTCTTGACACCCCGCGTCGCCAACGAGTATCATTTCAGGGCGAGCTCGAAGAGGAGTTCCCCATGGACGAGTTCTACCGAATCAAGCGCCTGCCGCCGTACGTCTTCGCGATCGTCAACGACCTCAAGGGCAAGGCGCGAGCTCGGGGCGAGGACGTCATCGACCTCGGCATGGGCAATCCGGACATGCCGACGCCGAAGCACATCGTCGACAAGCTCGTCGAGGCCGCGAAGAATCCCAAGAACCACCGGTATTCCGCCTCGCGCGGTATCACGCGCCTGCGCGTCGCGATGACCAAGTGGTACCGCGACCGCTACGCGGTGGAGCTCAATCCGGATTCCGAAGTCATCGCCACGATCGGCGCCAAGGAAGGCCTGGCGCATCTGGCGCTGGCCGTGCTCCAGCCGGGCGACGGCGCGCTCGTGCCGAACCCGACCTATCCGATCCATTCCTACTCGGTCGTCATCGCCGACGCCGATCTCCGCTCGGTGCCACTCACTCCCGACGGCGATTTCTTCGCGCGGCTCGAGGAAACCGCCAAGCTGGCGTGGCCGAAAGCCAAGCTCCTGATTCTCTCGTTCCCGCACAACCCGACGACCATGTGTGTGGACCGCGACTTCTTCGTGAAGGTCGTCGACTTCGCGCGCGAGCACCGGCTGATGGTCGTCCACGACTTCGCATACGCCGACTTCACGTTCGACGGCTACACGCCCCCGTCGTTCCTCGCGGTCCCGGGGGCCAAGGACGTCGGCGTGGAGATCTTCTCGACCTCGAAGTCGTACAACATGGCGGGCTGGCGACTGGGGTTCGTGTGCGGCAACGCGCGGATGGTCGGCGCGCTCGCGCGTATCAAGTCCTACCTGGACTACGGCGCCTTCCAGCCCATCCAGATCGCCGGCATCGTGGCGCTGGAAGCCGACCAGAAGTGCGTCGCCGAGATCGTCGAGGTCCACCGCAAGCGGCGTGACGTGCTGGTGGACGGGCTCAACAAGCTCGGCTGGAGCGTGCCGACGCCGAGGGGCACGATGTTCGTGTGGGCGCCGATCCCCGAGGCCTTCCGCAGCCTGGGCTCCCTCGAGTTCTCCAAGCTCCTCATCCAGGAGGCGAAGGTGGCCGTGTCGCCGGGCATCGGCTTCGGCGAGTATGGCGAAGGCTACGTCCGCTTCGCGCTCGTCGAGAACGAGCAGCGAATCCGCCAGGCGCTGCGCGGACTCAAGCACCTGAGCCGCTGACCGAGCCGACGGAGATCCGCCAGTGACCGGCGTGAGCGACGTGCGCATCGGCCTGCTGGGCCTCGGCACCGTCGGCGCCGGGGTCGTGAAGATTCTGCAAGCCCGGCGGGAGATGCTGGAAGAGCGCGCCGGCGCCCGCCTGACGCTGGCCGCCGTCGCCGACACGGACCTCACCCGCGCTCGCGAGGGCCTCGAGCTCAAGACGCTGCCCATGACCGGCGACGCGGCCCGCGTCCTCGCCGACCCCTCGATTCACGTCGTGATCGAGCTGGTCGGCGGCCTCGAGCCCGCGCGGACGTTCATCTTGCGCGCGCTCACCGCCCGCAAGCACGTGGTCACCGCCAACAAGGCGCTGCTTGCCCATCACGGCGCCGAGCTCTACGAGGAGGCGCGACGTTCCGGCGTCGCGCTCGGCTTCGAGGCGGCGGTGGCCGGCGGCATCCCGCTGATCCGCGCCGTCAAGGACGGGCTGGTCGCCAACCGTGTGCTGTCGCTGGCGGGCATCGTCAACGGGACCTGCAACTACATCCTGAGCAAGATGACCGACGAGGGCCTGGACTTCTCGCTGGTCCTCAAGGAGGCTCAGGCGCACGGCTACGCCGAGGCCGATCCGACGCTCGACATCGAGGGCATGGACTCCGCCCACAAGCTGCAGATCTTGGCCTCGCTGGCCTTCCGCACCTTCGTGGACCTCAAGCACATCCACACGGAAGGGATCACCCTCGTCACCGCCCAGGACATCGACTACGCGCGCGAGCTCGGCTACCGGATCAAGCTCCTGGCGATCGCCAAGGCGACGGCGGCCGCCGGCGCGGCCGGCGACGGCGCCGCCGGTGTGGAGGTCCGCGTGCACCCGACGATGATCCCCGCCGCCTCCCCACTGGCCGCCGTATCCGGCGTCTTCAACGGGATCTTCCTGACCGGCGACGCGGTCGGCGACCTCATGTTCTACGGGCGAGGCGCGGGACAGATGCCCACGGCGTCGGCGGTGCTGTCGGATGTGGTGGAGATCGCGCGGCGCATCGCGCACGGCATCCCGGCGCTCCCCCTCGAGCTGCCGTCGGTCGGCCCGACGGCGCTGCCGCTCACGCCGATGGAAGCGATCCGGTGCTGCTACTACCTGCGCGTGACCGCCCAGGATCGGCCCGGCGTGCTGTCCCGGGTCGCCGGAATCCTCGGCGAGAACGACATCTCGATCGCCAACGTGATCCAGAAAGGTCGCGGGACTCGCGAGGCCGTCCCCGTGGTGATGCTGACCCACGAGGCGCGTGAGCGCGACATGCGAGCGGCGCTGGCGAAGATCGACCGGTTGCGCGACGTCGCCGCCGCGACGATGATGATCCGCGTCGAGGGTGGTTCCGCGTGAAGCTGTGGCGCGGCGTGATCGAGGAATACCGGGACTTCCTCCCGGTGACCGACAAGACACCCGTCGTCACGCTGTTCGAGGGCAACACCCCCCTCGTCCCGGCGCCCCGGCTGGCCGAGGCGACCGATGCGCGCATGCAGATCTACCTCAAGTGCGAGGGGTTCAACCCAACGGGCTCGTTCAAGGACCGCGGGATGACCGTCGCCATCTCCAAGGCGCTCGAGACGGGCTCGCGCGCCGTCATTTGCGCCTCGACCGGCAACACCTCGGCGTCGGCGGCCGCGTTCGCGGCGCGCGCCGGCATCCGCGCGTTCGTCATGGTGCCGAAGGGCTCGGTCGCGCTCGGCAAGCTCTCGCAGGCCGCAATCCACGGCGCCAGGGTCCTCACCGTCGAGGGCAACTTCGACCAAGCCCTGACGATCGTCCGTCAGATCGCCGAGCGGCACCCGGTCACGCTCGTGAACTCCGTGAACCCGTTCCGGCTCGAGGGGCAGAAGACCGGGGCCTTCGAGGTCTGCGATCAGCTCGGCCGGGCGCCGGACTATCACTTGATCCCCGTCGGCAACGCCGGGAACATCACCGCGTACTGGCGCGGCTACCGCGAGTACCACCGGGCGGGACGCATGAAAGAGCTGCCGCGGATGGTCGGCTTCCAGGCGGCGGGCGCGGCGCCGATCTACGAGAACCGGGTCGTCGAGGAGCCGCGGACGGTCGCGACCGT
>QHSR01000269.1 GCA_003221635.1 Candidatus Rokuibacteriota bacterium
CCTCGTGTTGCCGGTCAGGTCATCAGTGTTCGATCCCTCACTCCCCTGGATCCTCAACTCATCAACCCGGGACTTGCGGCCTCGCCGGAGGGAGCCTCCCTTCGCCGATCAAACCTCCAGCTCGAGCAGGTAGACGCCGCCGATGAGACGATCGACGGCGTACACGATGCCGCGCTCGTCCACGAGCACGTCGTTGATCTGAACCGCCCCGGCACGGGAGCCGCGCGGCGCCTCCGGCACGTAGTAGGCGACCTCTTCCGGTCGGAACGGGTTCGAGACGTCGTAGGCGCGCACCCCGCCGTTGAAGAAGGTGCCGAAGATGATCTTCTCCGTCACCAGATTGCTCGCCACCGGACGATTCTCGTGGAGGTTGTGCGCGCCGTAGCGCCCGCCGCGTCCCTTGAACTCGTCGACCGGCGGGATCGGGAAGGTCGAGATCGGGACGGGATTGGTCTCGTCCTGAACGTCGACGACCCACACGAGCTTCGGCCAGTCCTTGCCAGCCTCCGCGGTCGCCTCGTCGGAAACGATCATGAGCTTCTGATCGAAGAGAGGCAGGAGCGTGTGGGTGAAGCCCGGATATGGCGGATGGTAGTCCCACCGGCTGAGCATGCGCGGCCTGGCCATGTCCGAGATGTCGAGGATGATCGCGCCGCCGTCGATGTAGCCGATCCAGGCCCGGTCGGGCCGGCGGGGGTAGACGTTCGTGTTGTGCGCGCGGAATCCGGCGTCGAACTTCGGGTGACGCGCCGGGGCCGGCTCCGAGTCCCCGTCCCGCGTACCGGGCAGCCACCAGCGACCGACCTCGACCGGATGCGTGGGCTGCCGGACGTCGATGATGCGGTAGAACTGATCGTCTTTCGGGTTCCGCGGCTTGAAGTCCGGCGCTCCGCTCGCCAGATGCAGATACGTGCCGTCGACGAACCACAGATGGTGCACGCCCCTCGAGTGGGGCCCGGAGGCGTCGAAGAACGCAACCGACCGCGGCTTGCTGGGGTCGGACACGTCGAAGAACTCGACACCGGCCGGCTTCATGCCGACGCGGCTCGTCTGGTACGGGACCACGAGCAGATCGCCCACGAGGTCCAGGTTGTTGGACCGCATGTCCCCGTGGGGCAGATCCGTCTGGACGATGACCGTCGGCTTCCGCGGATCGGTCACGTCCACGCCGGTGAAGTTCTTCGGCGCGGACTCGTGGCCCTGCCACAGCACGCGCCGCCCGTCGCGGGCGAGCTGGATGGCCATCCCCTCGCCGCAGTTCCCGAAGCCGCCCAGATCGTTGTGCCCCAAGAGCCGCATGTTCTTCGCCAACGCGCCGTTCTGTGCCATGGCAGTTCTCCCGGCCCGCGATCCTAACACTTCCGGCGTGCGGGCCGAAGCCTTACTTGATCGCCTGGGGGTTGATCGGCGAGCCGGTCCCGCGGGTGATCACGAGCGGCGGCGCGCAGAAGAAAAACTCGTACACGCGGTCCGCGGCGCAGTCCTCGGCGAGCTCCTTGAGATAGAAGATCTCGCCGTGCACGATCCCGATCGCCGGGATCGTGACCCAGTGCCAGGGCTGGAAGACGTCGGGCCCGGTCGCGTTGGGGCGCACCTCGATCCCCCAGGTGTCGCTGCAGATCGCGGCGATCTGCTTGGCGTGGATCCAGTCCAGGGTCTCGAAGGCCAGGCCGGGCGCATCGCCGCCCGCGTAGCCGCCCCACTCGTTCCGGGCCAGGCGATCCTCCAGCTGGCCGGTCCGGACGATCACGAAATCGGCGCGCCGGACGCTGACCCCCTGCGCTCTGGCCGTGCCGTCGAGGTCGGCGGCCGTGATCGGGTAGCCGTCCGCGAGATACGCGACGCTTTTGTATCGAGCCACGTCGAGCAACACGCCCCGGCCCACCATCCTGTTCGCGAACTTCTCGATACCGTTCTTGTGGGCGCCGCGGCAGTCGACCAGCGTGGCCGGATAGCCGTTCCACATCTTCTCGCCGAGAAACACGTGCGCCAGCGCGTCCCACTGCGTGGCCGCCTGGGTCGGCAGGTTGATCGCGTCGTCGGCGTAGCGCAGGCCCGGCGTGACGTCGTGCTTGCCCGCGACGGCGTCGGTGCCCGTCGCCAGCATCTGGTGCATGGGGTTCCAGCGCCCGCCGAAGATACCGCGTTGCGGTCCGTTCTCGTCGAGGTTGAGGCCGAGCCGGAACACCTTGCCCTTCTTCACCAGCCTGGCGGCGTTCACGATGTCCTCGGGCGTGACGTAGTTGAGGACGCCGAGCTCGTCGTCCGGACCCCATTTGCCCCAGTTCTTGAGCTCCTCGGCCTTTTTCAAGACGTCGTCTCTGCTCAGCTTCGCCATTGGTCGTTCCCTCCAAGCCCGCTCGCGCACCCTTTTATCGCCTCCCCGCGGCCGGTGGGGTCCCGGCCCCAGGAGGGCCTGCGGCGCGCACAACCTTGCCACAAGCGCGCGACGATTGGGCGCACAACGTAAGAACTACAACTGTGCGTGTAAGCGTTACACACGCGATCGAGTCCAGGAGCCATACTCGAGCGAAGATACTGCTCCGCAGACCTTGGCATGCCTGTTGCCGCATGAGACTGGCGCTCCCGGACTGTCGGGGGGCCGCAGACAACCCATAGGCCGCAGACAACCCATATAGGAGGACTCGCATGACGAAGTGGATTCTCGGGCTCGCGTCGGTGACGCTCTTCTTGGCCACCACAGCGGTCGCGCATCCGACCTGGGTCAGGTCAGCCGATCAAACCGAGGTCCGGCTGGCTCGGGTGACCGACGTCGACTATTCGGGCCGCCAGATCGTGATCGAGGATCAAGAGCGCCTCATGGTCCCGGCGTCGGCCAACGTGGCGATGGCCGGCATTCGCCCGGGCGAGCTGGTCGACGCGCGGTTCACCCAGGTCGGCGGAAAGACGACCGTCCTCTCGCTTCGCTTGGCACTCCACGACGAGCAGGCTCCCTAGCGTACGTGGACCATCGGGTCCGCGGGTAAGCACCGCCCGCGGACCCCCTCACCCGCCCCGACGCCGGCCCGTCCGGCGACTCCCGAAGTGCGAGAGTCTTGCTACCATACCGCTGCTGCGCCGAGACGTCGGGTCCTCACGGGGGCATGTCCCGGCAACGTCGTCACAACCCAGCGGTGCGGGGCAAGACCCGCGCCGGACTCTGAGAGGCTTGGTCCGAGATGATCACTCGTCCGACTCGTTATGGCTTCATCGGGCTCGCCGCCGCCGTCCTGCTGCTGGTCGCCGTCGGCTCTGTCTTTTCGCAGCGTGGTCCGATCAAGATCGGTTTGCTGGTCCCCCTGACCGGTCCTTTGTCGGCGAACGGCAAGGAGATGGCCAACGGCCTCTCGCTCTACCTCGAGGAGCAGCGCCAGCAGCTGGCCGGGCGTGAGGCCAAGCTCATCGTCGAGGACACCGAAGGCAAGCCTCCGATCGCGCTGAACAAGGCGCGCGCCCTCGCCGAGAGCCACGGTGTCCACGTCCTCGTCGGGCCCCTCGCCACGGCCGAGGCTTATGCACTCGTCTCATACATCGATCGCCAGAAGATCCCGACGCTGTCGCCCACGGTCGCCGGAGAGGACCTCACCCAGCGGCGGCGAAGCCCGTATGTCGTCCGCACCGGGTGGTCGGCCGGCCAGCCCGGCCACCCGTTTGGCCGATGGGCGTACGAGACGCTGAAGTACCGGAAGATCGCGATGATCGGCCAGGACTGGGCCTTCGGCCACGAGAGTTGCGCCGCCTTTCAGCGGACCTTCGAGGAGGCGGGCGGTCAGCTCGTGCAGAAGCTCTGGCCGCCGTTCGGCACCACGGACTTCGCGCCGTACATCACGGGGCTCAAGCGCGACGTGGACGCGATTTACGCCGCCGGGGCCGGGAACGACGCGCTGCGCTTCGTGCGTCAGTACGCCGACGCAGGTCTCAAGGGTCGGATCCCCCTGATCGGTAGCGGTAACTTCACGGACGAGCACGTCTTACGGAGCATGGGGGACGAGGCGCTCGGTATCGTGACCGCGCTCCACTACTCGGCCGCCCTGGCGACGCCCGCCAATCGGCGGTTCGTGCAGGCGTACGAGGCGAAGCACCAGCAGGTGCCCTCGTATTACGCGGAGGGGACGTACGTGGCGGGCAGCGTGCTGAAGGCGGCCCTCGACGCCGTCGGCGGCGACGCGGAGGACGCGGTCAAGTTCCTCGCGGCGCTACGCCGCGTGAGCATCACGGACGCGCCCCGGGGCCCGGTGAGCTTCGACGACTACGGCCATCCCATCGAGAACATCTACGTGCGGCGTGTCGAGCGGGTCGACGGCCGGCTGCAGAACACCGTCATCCACACCTTCACCGGGGTGTCCCAGTTCGGGCCGTACCGGCCCGAGGAATTCCTGAAGAACCCGGTCTATTCGCGCGACTGGCCGCCCTGCAAAGCGTGCTGAGGGGCGACGAACCGATGGGCCCCTGCCCGGGTCAGGTCCTGCCCACGGGCTCCGGCCGCGCCGCGCGCTCGCCGCTGATGTCGGCGTCGTAGCCCGCCCGCACACGAGCGTCGATCACGCACACCTCGCCGTCGAGCACCGCGCGCACGCCCTGCGCGATGGCGCTCCGGAGCTGCTCGGGCTCGGTGACCGGTCCAATGCCCTTCGCGCCTTGCGCCACCGCCAGCATGGCCAGGTCGATGTCCGGCTCGTTGATCCGCTGGCCGATCCACTTGTTCTCGACCGGGCGACCCCGCATGCGGGCGACGCGCTCCTGGTGCGCCTCGTCGTTGTAGAAGGAGCGGTTGTTACAGACGACGAGGAGACAGGGGATGCCGTAGTGCGTCGCCGTCCAGAGCGCCGTCACGCCCATCAAGTAATCGCCGTCTCCCACCAGGCCGATGGGGACGCGGCCCGAGCCCTTCAACGCCAGCGCGGCTCCCACCGTCATCCCGGGCCCCGCGCCGACGCCGCCACCGCCGTTGCCGCCGAGGTAGTCGAGCGGATGCGTGAAGTGGCGGCAGTCGCCGGGCCAGCCGAGCGGGAGCCCCGTCAGGCTGACGTCCACGCCGTCGGTGGCTTCGTTGAGGGCCGCCGCGAGAGTCCGGAGGCTCAGGACGCCGTGCGCGCCCCGTCCCGGCTCCGGCGCGGCCGCCGACGCTGGCGCGTGGTTGCGGGCGCGGCATGCCTCGAGGAGCAGGGGCACCGCGACGTCCGGCTCGACGAGGAGATTGACGTCCACCGGGGGCAAGCCGAAGTAGTCCATGCTGAAACCGCGGTGGACGTGCACGTCGCACGACGCCGAGACGATCTTGGCCGTGATCGGCCGGTCGGCGTAGACCTGCTTGAGCGTTCCCGCCAGATCGACCCAGTCGAGCGCGAGGATGACGTCGGCCTCACGAGCCACGCGCGTGGCGGCCTCGGATAGAAAGGTGCCCGGCGGCCCGACGTGCAGCGGGTGGCGAGTCGGGAAAGTCGCGCCGACTTTGAGGTCGGTGATCACGCGAGCGCCCAGCTTCTCGGCGAGCGCCACCCGGGCGCGCCAGCTTTCCATCGTGCGGTGGCCGCGGCCGACGAGGATGACGGGCGCGGCGGCGCCGGACAGGAGCGTCGCCGCTCGCCCGATCAGCTCCGGCCCCGGACGAGGCGGTTCCGGGGCGCGGAACCGCGATGCGTCCGGCAACGGCGGCAGGTCCCCGAGCTTCGACTCTTGCAGCGCCGCATCGAGGTTCACGTACGTGGGGCCGCACGGAGCCGTCGTCGCCATCTGCGCCGCTCGCAACAGGGCGTCGTACGCCGCGGGCACGGACCCGGGCTGGTTGTCCCACTTCGTGTAGCCGCGGACGAGCGCGCCCTGGTCGGACGCGGTGTGGATCCAGTCGATCCACGGCCGACGCTTCGCCGCGTCCCACGGTCCCGTCGCGCCGAGGATGAGCATCGGCACGCGGTCGCACCATGCGTTGAAGATCGCCATGGTGGCGTGGAGCAGGCCGACGTTCGAGTGCAGGATGGCGCCCATCATGCGTCCGCTGGCCTTGGCGTAGCCGTGCGCCATCGCGACCGCATTTTCCTCGTGCAGGCACAGCAGCATCTGGGGATGCTGGTTGCCGATGTGATTCACGAGGCTGTCATGCAGCCCGCGAAAGCTCGCCCCAGGCACCAGGGCGACCCAGGGCACGTCGAGGGCCTGGAGCATGCGGGCGATCGCGTCGCTCGACCAGAGCTCGTCGCGGGAAGTCGATGGTTGGGGCGTCTCGGGCAGGATCGTCGGCTTCATCGTTCCGCCTGTCTCGCCGGCGCTCGCCTGGAGGGGAGGACCGGCGCGTGGTGACGTCCTCGCAGCACGGATCGTCCGACGCCGCGAGCCCCGCCAGCGTACTCCGGCCGAGCGCCGCGCCGCAAGGCCGGTGGCCGGCCACTACCGATCACGCCGGAACGGGTGTGACGCTGGCTCCAGGCGTCCGTGCTATAGTCGCGCAACTTATCGGCGGGAGGTGACGCGACGTGGCCTACAAAGACCTCCGCGACTATCTGGCCGCTCTGGAAATCCGGGGAAAGCTGCATCACGTGAAGAAGGAAGTTGACCCGGACTGGGAGGTTGCCGCGGTCATCCGCCGAGTCTTCCAGCGAATTCCCCCGGCGCGGCGGCCGGCCGTGATGTTCGAGCACATCAAGGGCCATCGCATGCCGCTGGTCGCCGGGATCCTCGGCGCCTCGCCGGAGGTGTACGCGCTGGCCCTCGAGACCACTGTGGACCAGATCGCCGACAAGTGGGCTCAGGCGCAGAGCCACCCGATCCCACCGGTACGGGTGAGCACGGGGCCCGTGAAGGACGTGATCCTGACGGGCGATCGGATCGACGCGACGACGCTGCCCCTGTGCCGGTGGACCCGCGACCAGGACCCGGCGCCCTATGTCACCGGTCCCTGTGTGATCTCCACCGATCCGGAGACGGGGGAGCGCAACATGGGCACCTACCGTCTCATGCTCAAGGGGCCCCGGCGGTTCGGCCTGTTCCTGAGCACGACCTGGCGCGACATGTACTCGCACATCATGAAGAACGAGCGCCAGGGGAAGCCCACCCCGTGCGCCGTGGTGATCGGCTGCGATCCGCCCGTTCCGCTGACCTCGGTCGCGCGGATTCGGGGGGACGAGCTCGGCGTGGCGGGCGCGCTTCGCGGTGCGCCGCTCGAGGTGGTGCGCTGCGAGACGAATGACCTCGAGGTTCCGGCCCACGCCGAGATCGTGATCGAAGGGTTCGTCCCGGCGGGCGTTCGAGAGCACGAGGGGCCGTTCGGCGAGTACACGGGCTACATGGGCTCATCGGGCCCGAGCTTCGTGATCGAAGTCACTGCCATCACGCATCGAACCGACCCCATCTACCAGGCCTTCTTCAGCCAGATGCCGCCGAGCGAGTCGAGCTGCATCCGGGGCACGGGACGCGACGTCGCGCTGCTCAAGCATCTCAAGCGAGACCTCAGGCTTCCCGTGCGCGACGTGCATCTCCTCGAAGCCGGCGGCGGCGCGGCGTTCCTGGCCATCTCCCTTCGCCGCGAGCATCCTGCCCTTCCCCAGCGGGCCATGTGGGCGGCCTGGGCCTTCGATCCGTCGTTCTCGAAATGGGTGGTGGTCGTCGACGAGGACATCGACATCCGTGACTACTTCCAGGTCCTCTGGGCCATGTCCTGGCACGTCCAGCCCGCGCGTGACCTGTACGTCAACCGCGACACCGCGGGTGTGGCGCTGGATCCCTCGGTCGCCGAGGAGGACGTGAACCAGCTCGAGCGAAAGACCGTGCTCTCCTCCAAGGTGGGCGTCGACGCGACGCGCAAGCACACCTTCCCTGCCCGCTCGGTGCCTCCCCAGGAGGATCTGGACCGGGTGGACGCGCACTGGGCCGACTACGGGCTGGAGTGAACCCCCGCAGAAAGCGGAGGCGGTCTTGAAGTAGGAAACCGGCCACCCGGTCAACGACCGAGAGAGAAACGTCCCGCCTTTGGGCCCGAGGAGGAAGGAATGAGACTACGGCTCTCGATCGTCGCGTTGCTCGCGACAGCCCTTCTGTGGGCTGCGGCCGTGGCGCGCGCGGACGCGGCCCGGCCGGAAGGAACGCTCACAGGACGTGGTCCTGAAGCCCATGTTCGAGAACCTGCTGACCCGAGATCACAAGACTGGCGAGCTGGCCCCTATGCTGGCGGAGCGCTGGCAGGTCCTGGAGGGCGGCCGCACCTGGAGATTTCACCTGCGCAAAGGAGTGCACTTCCACAATGGAACGGAAGTCACAGCGGAGGACGTCAAGTTTACCTTCGACGCCATCGCCAAGGAAGGCTCCGCCAACTCCCTGGCGCCCGAGTTCCGCCTGATCAAGAGCCTGGAGGTCGAGGACCGCCACACCATCACCGTGCGCTTCGACAAGCCTTCCGTCGTGTTCGGCAATAAGGTGACTCAGGGGTTGTTCGCATCGGTGGCCTTCATCCAGTCCAAGCGCTACATCGAGAGCGTTGGTGAGAAGGGAGCCGAACGGCACCCGGTGGCGACCGGTCCCTTTAAATTCGTGGAGCACGTCCGCGGCGACCGGATCGTCTACGAGGCGGTGGAGAATCACTGGCGGGCGACGCCCCAGTGGAAGCGCCTCGTGTTCCTGAAGGTACCCGAACCGGCCACCCGTATGGCGATGCTGCGGGCCGGCACCGTTGACGTGATCGAGATCGGTGGCGAGTACGTGGACGAGTTGAAGAAAGTGGGCGTGCGGACACTCGTGATGCCGAATGTCTCCTGGCTCTACGTCATCCTGGGTGGCCAATGGCCCTCCAAGCCCACCTACGACCCCAAAGTGCCGTGGGCGCAACCCGACGCCGATCGTGCCCGCAAGGTGCGGCTCGCGCTCAACCTTGCCGTGGACAAGCAAGCGATCATGCAGCGGATGCTCGGGGGTTTGGGGACTGTCGTAGGTTCGTGGCTCGCCTACCCCAACGACCCGTGGAACTCGGAAACGCTGAAGAAGCCGTACCCGTACGACCCCTCCAAGGCAAAGGCGCTGTTGACGGAGGCGGGCTATCCGGGCGGGTTCGACGTGACCATGAATCTCACCGCGTGGCCCGGGCGCGGCTTTCTCCCGGATGTCGGAGAGGCTGTGGCGACGTACTGGGAGAGGGTGGGCATCAGGGTCAAGCGGCGGCCGCTGGATCGAGCGGTCTTCATGGCTGACTTCCGGGCGCGGGCGTACTCGGGGGTGACCCTCGCCTATGCCGCCCCGTTGGTGGCCCCTGAACCCTGGGAAGTGCTCATTCGCGGTGGCTACACCAAGGCCGCGTTGAACCTGTTCATGGAGCATCCCAAGCTCGATGAATTCATCGAGCGCTTGGCCATCGAACCCAACCCCAAGGAGCGAGTCCGCATCATGCGGGACGAGATGGGACCGTGGCTCCACGAGTACATCCCCGGCGTCGCCATCGGCGCCGCCCACAACATCGCGGGACTGGGGCCAAAGGTCGGAGAGTGGCCGGTGATCCCCGGCCACATGGGGTTTCACAATTGGGAATATGTAAGCCACGCCCGATAGCGCGGCATGGATCTTCACGCCCTACGAGGAGACACACCGACGAAACACTCAAGGATCGGGAGCGCGGTCGCGCGCAATGAAGAGGTCAGTGATGCGCCACCTCCTGGTACGGATCGCGCCCGCTCTGTTCTGCCTGCTGGCATCGCTTGGCGCCGAGGTCGCTGCGCAAAGCCAACCGGATGGTCAACTGACGATTGCCTTCGACGTCTCACTCGCTCCCTCGTTCCTCGAACCGGCCGAGACCCCGGGGATCGGCACCCCGTTTGTATTCCTCTATGCCCTGCACGATGCGCTGATCAAGCCGCTGCCCGGCAACGACATGGCGCCGTGTCTGGCGGAGTCCTGGCGCGAGAGTCCGGACGGCCTCACCTACGAGTTCAAGCTGAGGGAGGGTCTCCGGTTTCACAACGGTGACCCCTTCACGGCCGAGGACGTGAAGTTCAGCTTCCACCGCTACCGGGGCGCCGCGGCCAAGCTACTCCACGAGCGGGTGAAGACCGTGGAAATCGTCGATCCGCATCGTGTGCGCTTCGTGCTGCACACGCCCTGGCCGGACTTCTTGTCGTTCTATGCCACTCCCGCTACCGGCGCCGCCTGGGTCGTGCCCAGAAAGCATATCGAGAAGGTCGGCGAGGACGGCTTCAAGAAGTACCCGATCGGGCTCGGGCCCTACCGGTTCGTGCGCATGACCCCGGGCGTGGAGCTGGTGCTCGACGCCCACGAGCAGTACTGGCGCAAGAAGCCGTCGGTCAAGCGCGTCGTCATCAAGGGCATCCCCGATCGGACGACGCGGCTCGCGATGCTCAAGACCGGGGAGGCCGACATCGCCTACCTGATGATCGGCGTCGAGGGTGAGACCGTGAGGGCCGACCCCAAGCTCCGCTTGGCCCAGGTGATCCCTTCAGCGGCGTGGTGGCTCGACTTTCCCGAGCAATGGGGGAAAGCAAAGTCGCCCTGGCAGGATCGCCGGGTCCGGCTGGCGGCGAACCTGGCGATCGACAAGCAGGCTGTCAACCAGGCAGAGCGCCTGGGGTTCTCGCGGCTGACGGGGTCGATCATCCCGAGCGTCATGGACTTCGCCCTGCGCATCGAGCCCTATCCGTACGATCCCACGCACGCCAAGCGCCTCCTGGCGGACGCCGGCTATCCAAATGGCTTCGACGCCGGCGACTTGACGCCGGTCCCGCCCTTCACCAGCTTCGGGGAGAGCGTCGCCAACTATCTGACGACGGTGGGCATTCGCAGTCGCGTGCGCAGCATGGAGCGGGCGACGTTCTTCGAGGCCTGGAGGGCGAAGAAGCTCACCGGCATCATCATGGGGGCCTCCGCGGGGCTGGGCAACGCCGCCGCGCGCCTCGAGGCCTTCGTCATCGGCAGCGGCACCTACGCCTACGGCGGCGATTCTGATATCGACGACCTGTTCCGGCAGCAGGCGCAGGAGCGCGAGCGCCGGAAGCGCGAGGCGATGCTGCACCAGATCCAGCGGCTGATGCACGAGCGAGTCATGCACGCACCGATCTTCGAGCCGGCCACACTGCACGGCGTGGGACCTCGGGTCGAGGAGCCCGCCGTGGGGCTCAACTCGCTGCTGTATTTCGCGGCGCCTTATGAAGAGATGCGTCTGAAGAAGCCTTGACCCCGCCAACGAAAGTCACGTGCGAGGCGGAGCTGGTCCTAGAGTAGGATAGCCGCGCCCGACCGGGCTCCAAGGGCTCGACGTGACATGAGGAGATGTCCATGAGCAAGCACGGCATCCGCGAAATGATCGCGGCACTCCGTGTCATCTCGGTTTTCATGTTGATCGTGGCGCTTCTGTGGACGCCGACCGTCGCGTCGGGACAAGCGGCCCGGCCGGAAACGCCCGCGGGGCGTTCGGAAACGCCCGTGGGGACGCTGACGGTGGCGGTCGCGACTTTCGGCAACGAGCGCTGGCTGCCTCACCTGTACGTCGGAGCCGAGGACGTCGTGCTCAAGCCCTTGTGGGAAAACCTCCTGAGTCGAGACGGCAAGGGCAACCTCATCCCGATGCTGGCCGAGAAGTGGCAGGCCTCTGACGGAGGACGGACCTGGAAGTTCCACCTGCGTAAAGGAGTCCGCTTCCACAACGGGACAGAAGTCACGGCCGAGGACGTCAGGTTCACCTTCGCCTCCATCGCCAGGGACGGCTCGGCGAATTCCATGGCGCCAGAGTTCCGGATGATCAAGAGCATGGAGGTCGAAGGCTCGCATACGATCACCGTACGCTTC
>QHSR01000082.1:0-2838 GCA_003221635.1 Candidatus Rokuibacteriota bacterium
GCCTCTACGCCCTCCACATGTTCGACGCGCGGCCGACGTGCTCCGGGTGGGCCGAGCTGCGCCGGGCCGACGGCGCCACGACCCGTCGAGATCTGAAGCTGCCCCTGGACACCCGAATCGCGTGCGATCCGATCGTGTACTTCAACCGCGCCCGCAATCTCTGCCGCCAGCGGGACGCCGGGCTCGCCGAGTTCCAGGACCTCGACCTGTTCCTTTCGGCGCGGCGGACGAGCGACAGGGAGATGAAGCGCGTGATCGCCACGACGAACTTCTGCGCGCGAGGGGACCGCTACGACCCCTTCCGCCACAACGGCTGGATCCTCACGGAGTGACGCTCAGGCGGGCGAGCCCAGGAGCAGCCGACGGTGGAGCGCGCTGAGGATCTCGTCGGCGCCGGCGCGCGCCCAGACCCGGAAAAACGGCGACTGCTGGAGCTCCAGGAACTCGCGGTCGCCCCGCTTCTGGGCGTCTTCATTGCTCTCGCCCGGCCGCGCTCCACGGATCTGCGCGACCACCCGGTCCTTGTGGTAGATCGCGGGGTACTCGGTGTAGTGGTAGAGGTACTCGAGTTCCTTCGTGTAGAAGACGGCGACCGGGATCGACTGCCAGGTCTGGCCGTTCTTCGTGTTGAGGAACTCGGCCATGATGTCGGCGTTGCTGTCCGGCTCCTCGGCGAGGCTCGGGCGCTGACTCCGGCTGAACCGCTGGCCGTCGCGCCGGAAGAACCTCAGCTCCATCCCGCCCGCCTCGGCGAGGCGCGCCAGCATCGGCACGTCTCGGCGGCAGTCCGACGACCACTCCTCCGCGATGACGAGCACCTTCGCCGGACCGTTCGGCCGGGCCGCCAACCACTTGACCGCCGCGACCTGCGCCTCGTCCAGCCGGGTCGCCTCGTAGCTCGCGCGCAGGTGCGCGCTCATATCGCTGCGCGGCCTCCCGGAGCCCTCACGCTTGAGGTTCTCGGGCGTGCCGACGTACGCGACGTATTGATCGAACGTCATGCCGGCGGCGAACCGCTCGGGCGTGACCACGCTGTTCTTGCGCTCCATGACGCCCTCCTTTATGGCCTCGACTCCGGTCCCGCCGGCCGGATGTGCGCGGCACTCTAGCACAGAAGGCAGGTCATCAGCTCGTACGGCACGCCGAGCGCGTCGAGGGCCTGGACGACGCGTGCTTCGATCATGGCCGGATCAGCGTGATGCCCCGGCTCGCCAGGGTCAAGGCGACCGCGGCGCCCGGCGACAGCGGCGCGTCCACGGCGGGGCTCGTGACGAACAACTCACCGATCTCCGACGCGATCGAGTACTCCATGCGTGAGCCCAGATACGCGGCCTGACTCACAGTGCCGCGCAGCGCCCCGTCCGTGGAGAGACCCGGGCCGATCAGAATCGCCTCAGGCCGGATGGCGATGTCGACCACGCCCTCGGCCAGACCGCGGTGCGGGAGCATACGCGTGAGCCCGCCGATGGTCACGCGGCCCGTCCGCTCGTCCACGCGCCGGAGCACGCCCTTGACGCGATTGGCTTCGCCCATGAAGCCCGCCACGAAGACGTCGTCGGGCGACTCGTAGAGCTCGCGCGGCGCTCCTTCCTGCGCGACGACCGCGTGGTTCATCACGATGATCCGATCGGACACCCCCAGCGCCTCCTCTTGGTCGTGCGTCACGTAGACGACCGTGATCCCGAGTCGCCGCTGCAGCTCCCGGATCTCCTCGCGCATCCGACGCCTGAGACGCGCGTCCAGATTCGACAACGGCTCGTCGAAGAGCAGCACGCGCGGCTCCAGGACGAGCGCCCGCGCGATCGCCACGCGCTGCTGCTGGCCGCCCGAGAGCTCGCTCGGCAGCCGGTCCCCGAGCTCAGCGAGCCCCACGGTGGCCAGCGTCTCGCGCGCGGCCGCGGCCGCCTCGCACCGAGACCGTCCGGCGACGCGCGGGCCGTAGGCGACGTTCTCGAGCACCGACATGTGGGGGAAGAGCGCATAGCTCTGAAACACCATGCTCACGTTCCGGTCGGCCGCGCCGAGCCCGGTCACGTCGTCGCCGCCGATCAGGATCCGCCCCGCCGTCGCGATCTCGAGCCCCGCGATCAGCCGGAGCGTCGTCGTCTTGCCGCAGCCCGACGGTCCCAGCAGCGTGACGAGGCTGCCCGCGGCCACCGTGAAGCTGACGTCGCGCACCGCGGCCACCTCCCCGTAGCGCTTGGTCACGTGCGCGAGCTCGAGGCGCGCCGCGCGGCGGTCGGTCATGCCGTGCCTCCCGTGGGCAGCGGGATCGGCGCCGATCCCGCGCGCCGCCGGAGTCTCCGCTCACCCACGAGCAGCCGGATGAGCCCGATCGCCGCGAGCATCAGCACGATGAGGACCGAACTATAGGCGATGGCGACCCCGTAGTCGCCGTTGAGCACCCGGTGGATGATGAAGGTCGTCGCCATGTCGTAGTCGGCCGAGACCAGGAATATCACGGCGCTGACCGTCGTCATCGCGCGGACGAAGCTGTAGATCAGGGCGGCCACGACGGCCGGCCGCAGCAGCGGGAGGATCACCCGGCGCAGCGTGATGAAGCTACGGCCGCCGAGCGTGCGCGAGGCCTCGTCGAGGCTCCCGTCGATCTGGCTCATCGCGGCCACGCCCGCCCGGACCCCCACGGGCATGTTCCTGAAGACGAAGCAGACGATCAGGATGAGGCCCGTGCCGGTCAGCTCGATGGGCGGCACGTTGAAGGCAAGGATGTAGCTGACGCCGATCACCGTTCCCGGAATCGCGAAGCTCAGCATGGTCGCGAACTCGAACGCGGCCTGGCCCACGAACCGCTGCCGCACGAGCAGGTACGCCGTCAGG
>QHSR01000082.1:2948-22156 GCA_003221635.1 Candidatus Rokuibacteriota bacterium
TCTCGACGAACCCCCCGGCCAGCGCCATCGCGTAGATCAGGAGCGTGAGCATCGCCCACGGCAGCGCCACGCCGAACGCGAGGCGCTGAACCGGCGGCGGCAGCGGCGCCGACCGCCCGGCGTCCCCCTTGCCCGAGATCGACGTGTAGACCCCGCGGCCGACGACCCGACGCTGACCGAAGAACGCGCCGAGCGCCAACGCGAGCAGGAGCACGCCCAGCGCTGCCGCCCGTCCCTGATCGAGCTGAGCGCCGACGATCGAGAAGAACACCTCGGTCGAGAGGACGCCGAAGTTGCCCCCGAGGACGATCGGGTTGCCGAAGTCGGCGATGCTCTCGATGAACCCCACCAGGAACGCGTTGGCGAGCCCCGGGCGCATCAGCGGCAGGGAGACCCGACGGAACGTCTGCCAGCGGTCCGCGCGCAAGGTCTGCGATGCTTCCTCCAGCGTCGGGCTCACGCCCTCCACGACGCCGATGAGCACGAGGAACGCGATCGGCGTGAAGGCGAGCGTCTGCGCGAGCCACACGCCTTGCAGGCCGTAGATCCAGCGTGACGGCGGCACGGCGAGCGCCGATTCCAACCATTGGTTGATCAGACCGGACCGGCCGAAGATCAGGATGAGCCCCAGACCGATCACGAAGGGCGGCGTGATGATGGGCAGGACCGTGAGCACTCGCAGAAGACGCTTCGCGCGGAAACCGGTTCGCGTCACCACCAGGGCGAATGCGAGGCCGAGCCCCGTCGTCGTCGTGGCGGTCAGGAGCGCCAGGAGCAACGTGTTCCAGGCCACGCCGCAGCTCCGGCCGCCCGTCACGCAGTCGAGCCGCCAGATCTTCGCGGTGAACAGCCGCTCGGCGAAGGCTCGCCCGGACGGGACGCCGTCGGCTCCCAGGATCGCGCTGAGCAAGATTCGCGCGAGGGGGAAGAACGTGAAGAGCCCCACGAGCACCGTGACGAGAACGACGGCGCCCGCGACGAAGGCGTCACCCCTGAAAAAGCCGCGCGCGGCGAGCCCGAGCGCGAAGAGAATCAGAAAGCTCGCGGCGACGAGCGCGGCGCCCGTGCCCATCCCGGGCTGGCCCCCGATCGCGAAGCCGTGGACGCCGACATACAGGACGCCCGCGCCGCCGAGCAGCATCAGGCGACGGCCGAAGGCCGCCCGCTCGCCGCCGCGGAGCGCGCTGACCAGTGACGCGAGGAGCACCAGGCCGGGTCCGACGCGCCAGAAGCCCCGGCGCACGACCTCGACGGGGGCCATGTGCCACGGCAGGAGCACCAGACCGGCGCAGCCGAGCAGGCTCCAGACGAGCGCCCAGCGGCGAAGACCGTTCTCCATAACGCCCGCGCCTACCGCGGCTGGCTGTTGACCTCTTTCTCCCACCGCTCGAGCAGGCGCTTGCGCTCGGCGCTCGCGCCGTACTTCGCGAAGTCGTAGTTGATCAGCTTGATGTCGGCGAACCGCGGCGCCTGCGGCGGCAGCTGCGCCTCCCGGTTCGAGGGAACCTGGAACTGCGTGGCGTCCGCGCCCAGTTTCTGCGCCTGCGGCGTCAGCGCCCAGTCCACGAACTTCCGGGCGCCTTCGAGGTTGCGCGCGCCCCTGATGATGCTGAGGGAGCCGACCTCGTAGCCGGTGCCTTCGCACGGCGCCTGGATCTTGACCGGGAAGCCCGCGATCGCCTCGGTCACACCGTCGTGCATGAAGCTGATGCTGACGGAGGTCTCGCCGCGCGCGACCGCCTTGATCGGGCCGACGCCCGAGCGCGTGTACTGGTTGACGTTACGGTGGAGCTGGCGCAGATAGCGGAACGCCTCTTCCTCGCCGAAAATCTGCACGATCGTCGCGACCGCCGTGTAGGCGGTCCCGGACGAGTTCGGGTTCGCCACCTGGATTTCATCCTTGTAGTCGGGCTTCACCAGATCCTTCCAGCAGGCGGGCGCCGCGAGCTTCTTCTTCTGGAGGAGCTCGGGGTTGTAGCCGAAACCCAGGGCGCCCGCGTAGATGCCGACGGTCTTGAACCCCGACTGCTCGGCCTGTTTCCGGGCCCAGTCGTGCAGCTTGTCGAGGTTCGGCGACCTGTAAGCCAGCGTGAGATTTTGCTCGGCCGCCGCCAGATGCGGATCGCCCGTGCCGCCGAACCACACGTCGCCCCTGGGGTTGGCCGCTTCCGCGCTGACCTGCGCGAGGGTCTCGCCGGACCCCTTCAGGGTGAGCGCGACACGGACGCCCGTCTGGCGCTGGAACTCGTTGGCGATCCCCTGGCACCATTCGGCCTGGACGCTGCAGTAGACGTTGAGGGTTCCCTGTGCGAGCGTCGCGGCAGGCGTGGCCAGACACATCGCCGCGAGGAGCACGACCGAGCTCAGGAAGGGGCGCGCGCGCGTCATCAATCCGCCTCCCGTTGGGATCGAGGTCGCGGTATTCTCCCACACGGGAGGGCCGCCATGACCCTGGAAGAGCTACGCGACCGCATGAAAGCAGCCCGCGTCGAGATCGCCGAGAACCGGCTCGAGCTCGTGCGCCGGCTGTTGACCGACGCGCTCCGGCCGATCCACGCGATGGACTCGCGGAAGCACAGGACGCTCGAGCCAGCCGTCACCTTCGACGCCGGACGGCCGAGAGGCGATCATGGCCAGTGACGAGCTCTCCTACGCGACGATCCGCGACATCGGAGCCCGACTCCGGCGCCGCGCCCTCTCGCCGGTCGAGCTGACTCGGGCGCTTCTCGAGCGCATCGAGCGCCTCGATCCGCGGCTGCACGCGTTCGTGACCGTGACCGCCGACCGGGCGCTGGCCGACGCCAAGGCCGCCGAAGCCGCGCTCGGGCGCGGCGACATCTCGAGCCCGCTCCTCGGCATTCCCGTCGGCTACAAGGACATCTACGCAACCCGCGGCATCCTCACCACCGGTGGCTCGGCGCTGCTGGCCGACTGGATCCCGACCGAGGACGCCACGTGCGTGACGCGGCTGCAGCGGGCGGGCGCGGTGATGCTCGGCAAGCTGATCACCCACGAGTTCGCCTTCGGCATCCAGTTCCCGGGCCATCGCTTCGCCGCGGCCAAGAATCCGTGGGACCTCGAGCGGATGCCGGGCGGGTCGTCGAGCGGCTCGGGCGCGGCCCTCGCGGCCGGTCTCGCGTTCGGCGCGCTCGGCTCGGACACGGGCGGCTCGATCCGCGGGCCCGCCTCGTTCTGCGGCATCACGGGCCTCAAGCCGACCTACGGCCGCTGCAGCCGCGCCGGCGTCCTGACCCTCTCGTGGACGCTCGATCACACCGGTCCGATGGCGCGCACCGTCGAGGACTGCGCGTATCTGCTCCAGGCGCTCGCCGGCCACGACGCGGCCGACCCGGCGTCGAGTCGCGAGCCCGTCCCCGACTACGTGGCGCCGCTCAGCCGGGGCGTCCGCGGGCTCCGCGTCGGCGTGCCGCGCGAGTATTTCTTCGAAGGCATCGATCCCGAGGTCGAGAAAGGATTCGAGCAGGCGCTCGCGATCTTGCGCCAGCTCGGCGCCGCGGTCGAGGACGTCCAGATCCCCAGCATTCAGGCGGCCGGCGCCTACACGGCGATCCTCCTGGCCGAGGCGTTCGCGTATCACGAGCACGACCTGCGCGAGCATCCCGAGCGTTTCGGCGAGATCCTGCGCGAGCGGATGCTGGCGGGTGCGCTCATCACCGCTTCCGAGTACGTGCAGGCCCAGCGTCTTCGCACGCAGCTCAGGGCCGACATGAACGCCGTGCTCCGCCGCGTGGACGTGCTCGCGACGCCGACCAGCCCCAAGACAGCGCCCACGTTCACGACGGTCTACGATCCCGAGTACGGATTCCCCCGGGGCAACACGGGACCGTTCAACATGACGGGCCTCCCTGCGCTGGCCCTGCCGTGCGGGTTCACCGCGGCGGGGCTGCCGCTGTCGATCCAGATCACGGGGCGCCCGTTCGACGAAGCGACGATCCTGAGAGTGGGCCACACCTACGAGCAGGCCACCAGCTGGCGCACACGGCATCCGAACCTCTGAGCGAGGACACCCCATGTCACCATCGAACCTCGAGGAGAAGTTCCAGACGCTTCACGAGATCGTGCGGGCGGCCCGCCTGAACCTGGCGCCGGGCCCCTGGGACTATCTCGCGGGCGGCACCGAGACCGAGACCACGCTCCGGCGCAACCGACTGGCCCTCGACTCGCTCGCGTTCCGGCCGCGGGTCCTGCGAAACGTGTCGAAGATCGACACCACGTCGAGCCTCTTCGGGCGGCCGGTGCGGATTCCGGTCATGATCGCGCCCGTCGGCTCCGTGGAGAGCTTCGAGCCGGGCGGCGGCGCCACCGCGGCCAAGGCCTCCGCCGAGTTCAACGTACCGCAGATGCTGAGCTCGGTCTGCAACCCGGGCCTCGAGGCCGTCGCCGCCGCGGCCGACAACTTCCGCATCTTCCAGCTCTACGTCCGCGGCGACGACGCCTGGGTGGACGGCCACGTGAAGCGCGCCAAGGACAACGGCTATGCCGCGTTCT
This sequence comes from Candidatus Rokuibacteriota bacterium, assembly GCA_003221635.1. Lineage (GTDB taxonomy): Bacteria > Methylomirabilota > Methylomirabilia > Rokubacteriales > CSP1-6 > AR31. Next base: position 7,458 of record QHSR01000082.1, read on the forward strand.
GCCTCACCGTGGACACGGCGGTCTACAGCCGCCGCGAGCGCGACCTGGCGCGGCGGTTCGTCAAGCCCTGGCGCTTGCGCGCGAGCGGCCACGAGTTTCAGGCCGCGCTCAACTGGGACCACGTGAAGCGCTTCAAGGATCTCCACGACATCCCGCTCATCTTGAAGGGCATCGCCACCGCGGAGGACGCGGCGCTCGCGTGCGAGCACGGGGTCGAGGGCGTCTACGTCTCCAATCACGGCGGCCGGCAGCTCGACCACGGCCGGGGCACCATGGACATCCTGCCCGAGGTCGTCGCGGCCGTGCGGGGGCGAGCGACGATCATCGTCGACGGCTCGTTCATGCGGGGCACCGACGTCGTGAAGGCCATCGCGCTGGGCGCGCAGGCGGTGGGGATTGGACGTCTCGCGTGCTGCGGCCTCGCCGCCGCCGGCCAGGCGGGTCTCGTGCGGGTGTTCGAGCTCCTGGAAGAGGAGATCCGGATCTGTCTCGGGCTCCTGGGCGTCGACCGTCTCGGCGCCGCGAACCCGTCCTACATCCACGCGGCGACGCCGGTCCGTCCCGCGCACGTGACCAGCGCGTTTCCCCTTCTGGAGGAAGAGGGTTACTAAGCCCGCGCTGCCCGCGGAGCTTCCTGACAGCCCGCTGCCGCTTCTCGAGAGCTGGCTGAAGGAAGCGTTCGCCGAGATCCGGAACGCGCACGCGATGACGCTCGCGACCGTCGACCCCGACGGCCGCCCCTCGGCGCGCATGGTGCTCTGCCGCGGCTTCGACGCGCGCGCCGGCTGGGTCGTCTTCTACACCGATCGCGAGAGCCTCAAGGGACAGGCGCTCGATCTCAATCCTCGCGCCGCGCTCGTCTTCCATTGGGACGCCCACGAGCGGCAGGTGCGTGTCGATGGTCCCGTGACGCTGGCGCCCGACTCGGACTGCGACGCCTACTGGAAGTCGCGGCCGCCCGACGCGCGCGTCGCGGCATCAGCCAGCAACCAGAGCCGGCCGATCGAGTCGCGCGCGGCGTTCCTGGCGAAGATCGAAGAGGAGAAGCGCTCCGCGGGCGACCTCCCGCGCCCGAAGCGCTGGGGCGGATACCGCGTGTGGGCGGAGCGCGTCGAGCTGTGGGTCGGGCAGCCGGCTCGGGCTCACGACCGAGCGCTGTGGACGCGCTCGCTGACGCCGAATGACGCGGGCTTCAGCGGCGGCCCCTGGCGCTCGACCCGGCTCCAGCCCTGACTTTCTGACTCCACGCCCGGCCGGTCAGGGATTCACCTGATCGGATTTGCAGGATTTCCCCTATTTGCGCGTGACTCGGCGCCTTTAGACTCCGAACTTATGGGAACGAGACCGCCTCTTCGCACGCGATCACATCGCGCACTCGGCGCCCTCACCATGGCCTTGCTCACGGTCGCCATGCCCGCGTCGCCGTTGCCGGCGTGGTCCGAGGAGCCGCGGGTTGGCGTAGTCGCCATGCTGTTGGGGACCGCCACCGTCACGCGCGCGGCACAGCCAGCGCCTGCGCTGCTCAGGTTCAAGGACGCCGTCTTCCTCCGCGACCGGATCGTGACCGGAGAGAGGTCTGCGGTGCGCGTCCTGCTGGGCGGCAAGGCGACCGTGACGGCACGTGAGCGGTCGATCCTCACGATCACCGAAGTCCCGGCGATGTCGACGGTCTTCCTCGCGGCCGGCCGGTCGGCCGTGGCAGTCAGCAAGGCCGGGATGAAGCCGGGCGAGACCCTCGAGATCAAGACGCCCAACGCCGTCGCCGCGATCCGCGGGACTTTCGTCGTCGCCGAGATCTCACCGGCACGTTCGACGATCACGATCCTGCGCGGGCTCGTCGAGGTCACCAAGCTCGACCCGACGACCGGGAGGCCCGTCGGGCCCGCGGTCAAGGTCGGCGCGTTCCAGCGAGTGACCGTGACCGACACCGGACCCATTCCGGCGCCCGTGGCCATCACGCCAGAGACTGCCAAGAACCTGGCGTCGGATTTCACCTTCTTGCCGAAGGACGCTCCCGCGGACAGCGTGGCGCCAGTGACCCGAGCGGCGACGGCAGCGTCGATCGCCGACGTGACGCACGCGCTGAGCGGCAGCACGACCGCGGTTAGCGGCGGCGCCGTCACCGGCGCGACCACTCCGATCGGCGGGAGCATCCAGACAATTCCTACGAATCCCACGCCTCCTACCAGCCCCACGACTCTCTGCGACCCGACGACTCTCACCGGCGGGGGCATCCCGCCGATTCCTACCGGCCCGGTCACGAACCCGGTCCCCAACGCCGTTTCGCCCCGCCCACTGCCCAGGCAGTAACCCTTCGGACCTCGCGTGCCGCAGGACGCGCGCGGCGCTGCGCGCCCTCGCACTCGACTCGACTCCAGCTCTGATTTAGGATTGAGGCACCGCGCACAATGTCAGCCGAGTGAGGCGAGCGCCGGCGTCGCCAACGTGCACCGGCACCGATGCTGTCCTGAACTTGCTGAGATGCGCTGATGCTCGCGACTGTCGAGCCCGACCGCTGCAGGTTGTGTGCTCGGTGCCGCATGGCAGATCAGGGTTGGAGCCAGGAGGCGCCATGGCGAGAGGAACAGCACCGCGCCGTCTCGACAGCCGGCGACGGGGGCGAGTACTCGGGTCGATCGTTGTGGCGGTCTCGTTGGGGCTGCTCACCATCTCTCTCCCCGCACCTGATGGTCAGGAACGCATCGTCAACAAGCAGGATGCAGACCGAATCTTCGGGCTCAACCGATCTCAATGGGAGGCGGAAGTCACGCGGCTGGTGCGTTCCCAGGGCTGGAAGGTACAGCCCAGCTCGGGCGACACCGGCACGGGAGTCGTGGCCCGGGACCCCAATACCGGTGTCGGGCTCGCGGCCGATCGCTATCTCCTTGACGAGGACATCGAGCTCACGCTCGCGCTCGCGGCGCGGGCGTGGGACCACTGGACCGCCTGAGTCGATCTGATCCGCGCGGGCACCCAGGAGCTCCACCGTCCCTGACTCGCCGCCGGGCTTCGACGTCGTGGAAGTCATCATCACCCGCACACGGCAGTGAGCTGGCAACGCGCAGCGAAATCACGTCAACCCGGCACACCCAGGAGACACCATGCCAATCCGACTCGTCGTGACCATCACCGCGGCCCCGGGGAAGGGGACCGAGCTGGCGCAGACGTACAAGGCTCGCTGCGCGGACGCGATGAAAGAGCCTGGCTGCGAGCAGTTCGAGATCTTCCAGAGCGTCGCGAATCCCGACCGGCTGGCGCTGCTGGAGCGCTGGGCCGACCAGGCCGCGCTGGACGTGCATGCGCGCTTGAACAGCACGCGTCCTCCGCTCCGGCCAGAGCTGCGCGTCGGAGGCGGTGAGCGCGAGGACTATCAGTACAACCGGACGCGCTAGCCCCGGCTCCGGGCGCGTCTAGTCCGTCATCGCGACCGCTTCGATCTCGACCAGGAAGTCGGGGTGGGCGAGTCGCCGGACCTCGACCGTGGTGCTCGTCGGCAGCGCGGGTCCGAAGTACTCCATGCGGACGTCCACGTGGCGGAAGTACTCGTCCATGTCGGTCACGAACGTGTTGGTCTTGACGATATCGGCGAGCGTCGCGCCGGCGGCGGCCAGAGCGGCCTTGATGTTCTCGCCGACCTGGCGGATCTGCGCCCGCATGTCCCCCTTGCCCACCACGTTGCCGGCGCGGTCCCGCGCCAGCTGGCCGGCGACGAAGATGAGCCGGCGGCCTTCCACGGACACCACGTGGGAATAGAGCGTGTGGCCGCTCCGGCTCGGGGTGGCGAGCGCCTCCGGCTGGATGTTCTGTCGCGTGATCGCCATGTCGTGTCCTTTCACGTAGCTCGGCCGAACGGGCGCTTCCTCGAGCGGGATCGCTCGAATAAACGCCATGTGGCTCCTCCTCGTCACACCGGAGTCAGGGACGGTGGAGCTCCTGGGTGCCCGCGCGGATCAGATCGACTCAGGCGGTCCAGTGGTCCCACGCCCGCGCCGCGAGCGCGAGCGTGAGCTCGATGTCCTCGTCAAGGAGATAGCGATCGGCCGCGAGCCCGATGGCGGCTCGACGGACGCGCTCGAGATAGTCGTCGCGCGATCGATAGCGCTCCTCGATGGAACCACGCGGATCGCTCAGCGCCGCACGCTCACGGCGAGTGCGCGAAAACGGAATGGTCGCGCCGCCGAAGACGAGACGCTGCGCCTCGCCGCCGATACTCGGATGCCGGAGCGTCCATCCCGTGTGGGTGCCGAGCGGCACGGCGATCTCCGGCAGCGCGATGCCGCCGGTCTCGTTGCCGTCGGCGTCGACCGCGGAGACGAGCGAGCCGTAGGCCGGACCCGGGCGCGGCGGCAGCACGGAGAAGTCGAGGCGGCTTGGACGCGCGTGATGGCGCGGATAGCGGGCGCCGGGGATGCGATCGAAGACCGCGTGGAGGGCCTCGAAGGGCACCGCGGTGCCATCGGCGAGGCGCGGATGCCGGCTGGGCGGGGGCTCGATTCCCTCGGTGACCCAGCGGTCCAGATTCACCAGACACGCGCGCAACAGCGGCGCGTAGTCGATCGTGTTGCGAATGTTCTGCGAATGCTCGGGAGGCTCCGACGGGTCGGCGGCGGTCACTTTCTGGTCCGTCGGCGGCCAGACACCGAGCCCGTGCTCGGTGCCGGCAAAGTGGTAGACGCGCGCCGATGGGCCGGACGGGACGTCGCGCGTGCCCTCCGGGTCCGTGTGAGCGAGCGAGGCGTCGCCGCGGTGGTACTCGGCTGAGCTGTTCGTGTAGAACACTTTCAAGGTGCTCCCGCGCGCGGCGAGCCGGCGCTGCAGCTCCTCGTCGGTCGACGGGTGAGCGTAATCCATCATGTGCGGCCGGTCCTTGGAGTTCTGCCCGAACCGCTGGTTGAACTCGCCGCGGAGCCCGCCGGCGACGTTCGCGATGATTCCGTCGAGCGCTTCCCGCCCCTGCTCGTCGAGGTTGAGGTCGTCGTAGACCAGCGTCCGGAGCAGCCGTCCGGTCTGCGATCGACCGTAGGCATACACGGAACGCACGGCATCCCCCGCCGGATTCCCGTCGCGCGGCGCGCCGTGCTTGAGCCAGGCGACGGCATCGCGGAGCGCGGCGAGGCCGAGCCCGAGCACCGGCGCGCCGACGGCGGTGTAGGCCACCTGGTAGAGGCGCCCCTTCTCGAAGCCGCCGTCGAGCCAGATGTAGCTCGCGTCGGGCACGACGCGGCCACCCGCGACGCGGGCGAAGCGCCACCGGCTGCGCGGGATCGTCGTCGGCTCGCCGTCGGGCTGATCGCGCACCAGCAAGACCGCGTCGCGCTCGTCGAGATCGGCAGCCGGGTACGCGCGGTGGCCCCGGTCGGACAGCAGCTGATGCATGACGGGCTCCGGCGTCTGCAGCTGCGTGTAGACACGGCCGGTGACACGGTTGCCTCGCGCGTCGAGCGCCTCGGGCGCGCGCAGGCCCAGCAGGCCGGGCACGTCCGGGAGGTCACACTGCCAGCCGCACGAGATCACCACGAAGCCACGCCGCATGAGAAACCCGTCGCCCGGGTCGACGGGCGGATCCGGATTCGAGCCGGGGGCGAACGCCGGGCGCGTCGCGCGGTTGAAGTTGGGGACGGCGACGGTGTTCCCCCGGTTGACCACGTCGAGCATGGCGCGCCCGCTGCACCGGCCGCGATCCACCGGCAGCAAGACGGACACGTCGGACTCGAACTCGACGCGCCCCGCGTGGTCGCGCGGCGCCAACGCCACGTCGGTGATGCGCACGTTCGCCCCGTGCTTGGGGTCGATCGAGAAGTGGAGCGTTCCCTTCAGCTCCTCGTACGGGCCGGCGGGACCGAACGGCGCGCCGCCCGCCAACGGACGTCGTACTCTCACGTCGAACCGGGTCACCGGCATGGGGCACCCTCCACGAGACGGGGCAAGAGGCTCGAGATCGATCCGCGCAGGACGGCGTCGCCCAGCGCGTCCATCTCCGTCGGCTCCGCGTTGAGGATGACGACCCGCGCGCCGGCCCGCTTGGCGACCGGCACGACCCCGGCGACCGGGTACACCGACAGCTTCGTGCCGACCGCGAGCATGAGGTCGCAGCTCGCGGCCGCCTGCTGGGCGCGGTGCAGGTCCTCCTGCACGAGCCCCTGGCCGAACGAGATCGTCGCCGATTTGAGAATCCCGCCGCAGCTCCGGCACGGCGGGTCGTCCTCACCGGCGCGGATGCGCGCCAGCGCCCGCTCCATGGCCGCCCGCTCGCCGCAGGCGAGGCACACGACCTCGTGCATCGTGCCGTGGATCTCGATCACGCGCGCCGGTGACGACCCCGCCTTCAGGTGGAGCCCGTCGATGTTCTGCGTGATCAGCGTGTCGAGCTTTCCCCGGCGCTCGAGCGTGACGAAGGCGCGGTGCCCGTCGTTCGGCCGCGCCTGCCACGCCGGCGAGTGGAGCCGGCTCTGCCACGCGCGCTTCCTCACCTCGGGGTCGGCGACGTAGTTCTGCAGCGTCGACTGCTTCTCGGCCTCCGGGTTCTTCGTCCACACGCCCTGCGGTCCCCGGAAGTCGGGGATGCCCGAGTCGGTCGAGATGCCGGCGCCGGTGAGCGCCACCACGCACTTGGCTTCGTCGATCCAGCACCGGACCGCGTCGATCAGCGCGCGAGCTCCTTCGCGACCGCGTCCTCGACGACGGTGCCCTTGAAGAAGTCGGGGTTGAGGGCGGTGTGCAGACGCGCCGCGTTCGTGAAGACGAATTCCCGGAAGTCTTCCCCCCTGATCAGCCCCTGCTCCACCAGCTCGTGCGCCTCGTCCAGGACCCCGGTCATGTCCGTCACGTCGAAGTGGCCGACGTCGGAGCTGAAGATCGGGTGCAGGCGATGATGGCCGCGACGGTCGAAGGCCCAGGCGGTCGTCGGGTCGTCGGCCTCGCAACCGAAGTAGAAGTGCTCGGCGAACTGCCGCCGCAGGTCGTCGGCCGAGCCGACGTGAGCCGCCGCGAAGTCATCGATCTGCTCGCGGTACTCGCGCTCCGTCATCTCGTCCAGGGTCTTGAACGGGGGCACCAGGCTGAGGCAGCCCATCAGCTCGTCCATCTTGTCTTCGTAGGCGCGGCCGCCCCAGCGGGTGAAGAGGTCCTTCAGTATCTGTCGATCGAGGTTGCTCGGACGCACGTGAGCTTCCATCGGGCGGCCGCTGCGCTTTTCCCAGTGCCCGACGAGATCGGTGACGAGGTTGCAGGCCCAGCCCACCCCGCCCTCGAGCATCGCGAAGGGGAGCGACGGGAACCGATGGACGACGCCGCCCAGGATCAGCGCCTTGGCGAACGCCTGGCTGGCCGCGGCGAAGTGGCCGATGTGGTTGAAGGTGAAGCTGTTGACCGACTCGCGGCCCATCCAGCCCATGCTGCCGGAGTGCGCGGTCACCGCCACGTTCAGCTCGACGCACCGGGCCCAGAACGGGTCGTAGTCGTAGGGACTCTCGTACGCGAGCGAGTCGACGTAGTGGCGTACCTGCGTCGGGTCGGCCGCCTGGCGGGCGAACGCGGGAACCGGGCGACGCACATGGTTCGCGATCATGATTACTTTCAAACCGAGCTCGCGCACCGCGTAGGTGGCCTCCGCGATCGCCTCCTCGGGCGTGTGCATCGGCACCACCGCCGCCGGCGCGATGCGGTGGGCGTACGGTCTGAACATCTCCGCGTTCATTCGATTCACGGCGCGCGCGATGGCGCGGCGCAGCTCCTCGTCCGGATTCCCGATGTGGAAGAGGCCGAGCGTGGTGTAGAGGAGCGCGAAGTCGATCCCGAAGTCGTCGAGTCGCTCGTAGAACAGCTTCGGGATCATCGCCGTGGCGCGGTCCAGCGTGTTGGCCGGCTCTCCCCACCACGTCGGGCGCGTGGGGCGCCGGTCGAGGCGCTCGGCCGGCGTCATGCCGTACCAGCCGCGGTCGATGTGCGCGGTGGCCGTCTGCACGAACCGCTCGGCGACCGACGGACCCGCGACCTGCCGGAGGTAGTCGAGGAAGATCGGCACGGGTTCGAGCCAGTGTCCGTCACCGTCGATCACGGGGTGGTCGAGCTGGGCGCGCACGGCGGCTGATTTCGAGTCTCTCGAGTAGGCCATCGCGTCCTCCCTCGCGAGGGGGATCGTGCTGCATCCGCGCGAGCGAGTCAAGGGGCGCCGATGGTTGGATGGGAACTCGGCAGGTGCCGCGCTATGCTCAAGGCATGAGCCCGCTCGAGCAGGTCGGCCTGGCCGACCACTGCACAATGGGTGTCGGCGGACCGGCACGCTACTTCGTGGAGGCGCGCGACGAGGCCGCCGTGCTCGCGGCCGTCCAGTGGGCCCGGGCCAGACGCGTGCCGCTCCACGTGCTCGGCGGCGGCTCGAACCTCGTCGTCGCCGACGAGGGCGTCGATGGGCTCGTGATGAAGATCGCGCTGCGCGGCGTGGACACGCGCGAGGCGGACGGCACGGTCGAGCTGACGGCCGCGGCCGGCGAGCCCTGGGACGAGCTGGTGCGACGGAGCGTCGAGCGCGGCTGGGCCGGGCTCGAGTGCCTGAGCGGGATTCCGGGCCTGGTCGGCGCCACGCCGATGCAGAACGTCGGCGCCTACGGCCAGGAGGTGAGCGAGACGGTGTGCGCCGTGCGCGCCCTCGATACGTCCACCGGCCGCATCGTCGCCCTCGGGAATCGCGAGTGCGGCTTCACGTACCGCGACAGCCTCTTCCGGAGTGGCGAGCCGGGACGGTACGTCGTGCTGTCGGTGGGCTATCGGCTGCGGCCCCGCGGCCCCGCGACCGTCCGGTACGTGGACGTGGAGAAAGATCTGGCCGCGCGCGGCATCGCGGCACCGACGCTCGCGGAGGTGCGGGCCAGCGTGATCGCCATCCGCCGGTCCAAGTCCATGGTGCTCGATCCCGGCGACGAGAACGGCCGGAGCTGCGGCTCGTTCTTCATGAACCCCATCATTCGTGCCGCCGAGATCGGGGCGGTCGAGGCGCGTGCCGGCGATCCGGCGATGCCGCGCTGGCCCCTGCCCGAGGGCCGCGTCAAGCTCTCCGCCGCGTGGCTGATCGAGCGTGCCGGGTTCGCGCGGGGCGTGACCGACGGGCCGATCGGTCTCTCCACCCGCCACACGCTCGCGGTCGTCGCGCACGACGGCGCGCGGGCGCGGGACGTCGTCGCCTTCGCGCGGCGCCTCCGGGCCGCCGTCGAGCAGCGCTTTGGCGTCCGCCTGACGCCCGAGCCGGTCTTCTGGGGCGCGCTCGAATGGTGAGCGCCATGCGAGTCCTGATCGTGGAAGACGACGAGCGGCTGGCCGAGATCTTCCGGGACTTCATCGGCGAGCTGGGGTATCAGCCGACCGTCGTCGGAAGCGCGGAAGCCGCGCTCGAGGCGCTGACGAGCGCGCGCCCGGACACGATCCTGCTCGACGTCAGGCTCCCCGGGATGAGCGGGGTCGAGTTCCTCAGTCTCCCGAACGTCCACGACTCCGAGGTGCCGGTGATCGTCGTGTCGGGCGTCGCGACCGAGGTGGAAGCGCGCGCGTGTCTCAAGCTCGGCGCCCTGGACTTCATCCGCAAGCCGGTCACGCTCGAACGGCTGGGCCAGGTCCTGGCCTATCTGAAGCCCTTCGCCATGGCCCGGCAACAGGCCGCCGCTCAGCGCCCCGTGGAGCGCCGGCCCGCGCCGCGCGCCGCCGTCAAGCTGGGCGTGCGAATCACGGCCTCCAAGGGAACGCTGGAAGGAACGTGCACCGAACTCTCGTCCACGGGCATGAAAGTGCGCGTGGGCCGACGCCTCAGGCCGGGCCAGGCGGTGAAGCTCGAGTTCGCGCCGCCGGACGGGGGTCCGCCGATCGATGTCGTGTCGCTCGTCGTCCGCGTCGATTCCGAGGGCGCGGCGTTCTGGTTCCTCGATCTCTTGGGCCCCGAAGCCGACCGCATCAATACCTTCGTCGACCGCCTGCAGCAGCGCTAGCCGGGGGCCGGGGGAGGAGTGGGAGGGGTCGCGACGACCACGCGGCACGCGCTCGCTTCCCCTGGGCGGCTGGGCTCCATCCGGGCACGGCGCGCCCGGATGGAGCCCAGCCGCCCCGGGGCAGCGCACGCGTGCCGCGTGGTCCGGTCGACCCCTACCGCATCCGCTCGCGCCCGCGCCCGCCGACGCCAAGGGTCAGGCGAGGCGAGGCGCGCTCCACTGTGAACACGCCGAGCATGAGCGGCCGGATCACCCCGAAGAGCAGGCCGGCGAGAGCCCAGCCGCAGAAGACGATGCCGGCGAGCGCATACGGGAGCAGCAGCGCGCGGCGCCGGGCTTCCATCGACGTCGGCCAGCGACAGTCGACCGGGTCGAGGACCCGTGACCAGCGATCGGCCCAGAAGGAGACGAACGCGGCCAGCAGGGCGAAGCCGACGACGAAGAACAGGGCGGTGCCCGAGATTCCATCCCTGCGCGGCGTCAGCTGGTCGACGAAGGTGAAATACGTGAACGACACGAGGGCGCCGATCAGGTTGGCCGGAACGAGCACCGCCATCTGGAGCCACGCCGGCCATCGATAGCCGCGCTCGCGCATCATCCCCAGAGTCTACCGAAGTGAATCTTCGACAGGCGTGATAGATTCCCCAGCGAGATGATCGGCGCTTCGCCGCGACGCAAGGAAGACCAGCGCCTGCTTACGGGCGGCGGGCGTTTCCTCGACGACCTCACGCGCGAGGGGCTTCTGCACCTTGGCGTCGTGCGGAGCGCCGAGGCTCACGCGCGGCTCACCACGGTCGCCACGGATGCGGCCCGCCACTTTCCGGGCGTCGTCCTCGCCTGGAGCGCCGCCGACCTCGGCGAGGTCACGCCGCACGTGCCGACCGCGTACGGGGGCGCTCACAAAGGGCGCCCCTGGGCCCAGCCGGTTCTCGCCCGCGACGTCGTCCGCTACGTCGGCGAGCCGGTCGCCGGCTGCCGGCCCTGCCGACGGCCGAGGCCGCGCTCGCGTCGGCGACGCGCCTGCACGCGGGCTGGGCCGACAACGCGGCGCTGGTGGCGCGCGGCGCCGTCGGCGACGCCGAAAGCGCGCTGGCCGGGGCGCACCTCGTCGTCCGAGAGCGGCTGCGGCACCCGCGTCTCAGCGCCGTGCCGATCGAGACGCGCGGCGTGCTCGCGTATCGCGCCCGCGACTCCGGCGCGCTCGTGCTGTCGTCGTCCACCCAGAGCCCGTACGCGCTGCGCGACGTGGTGGCCGCCGCGCTCGGGCTGCCGGTCGAGGACGTGCGGGTCGTGGTACCCGATGTCGGCGGCGGCTTCGGGCCGAAGGGTCCGATCTATCCCGAGGAGATCCTGGTCGCGGCCGCGGCACACCGGCTCGGCCGGCCGGTCAAGTGGGTGGAGAGCCGCCATGAGAACCTCGCGAGCATGGGCCATGACCGCGAGCAGACGCACGATGCCCGCATCGGGTTCGCGCGCGACGGAACCATCGTCGCCGTCGACGCCACGTTCCTCGCCGACGTCGGCGCCTACCCGCTGCAGGGCGACGGGCTCACCGCGAACACGGTCAATCACCTGCCGGGTCCGTACCGGGTGCCACACTACCGAAACGCCGGCACGAGCGTGGTCACCACCAAGGCGCTGAACGCCGCGTACCGCGCCGCCGGGCGCCCGGAGGCGGTGTTCGTGATGGAGCGCCTCATGGACATCGGCGCGCGCCGACTCGGCCTGGACCCCGCGGAGATTCGCCGGCGTAACTTTGTGCGGCCCGCCGAGATGCCTTACCGCCCCGGACTGACCTACAAGGACGGGGTGCCGGTCACGTACGACCCGGGGGATTTCCCCGCGGCCTTCGAGCGGGCGCTCGCGCTCCTTCCCTACGACGAGTGGCGACGCCGTCAGAAGGCGCGAGCCGCCGGCACGCGCCGCATCGGCGTCGGCCTCGCGTGCTATGCGCAGGGGACGGGGCTCGGCCCCTACGAGGGCGCGACCGTGCGGGTGGATCCGAGCGGCAAGGTCTACGTCTACATCGGCGTGACGGCCCAGGGACAGGGGCACGCGACGACGCTCGCCCAGATCGCCGCCGCCGAGCTCGGCGCCGCCTGGGACGACGTCCACGTCGCGGCGGGCGACACCGCGCTCTTCCCGTTCGGCATGGGCACCGGCGGCAGCCGCGTCGCCGCCAACTCCGGCCCGGCCGTCGCGCAGACCGCGCGCGAGGTCCGCGCGCGGGCCGCGCGTGTGGCCGCCGAGCTGCTCGAATGCGCCCCCGAGGACGTGCGCATCGAACACAGTCGCGTGCATGTCGTCGGCATGCCGGATCGGACCGTGAGCCTGGGCCGCGTCGCTCACGCCGCGGTGAAGTCGAAGGCGCTCAGGGCGACGGGCGAGCCCGGGCTCCACGCGTGCACGTACTTCTACCCCGATACGGTCACCTGGGCATTCGGCACTCAGGCCGCCGCGGTCGAGGTGGACGTGGAGACGTGCGAGATTCGCTTGCTCGCGTACGCGATCGTTCACGATCCGGGACGCGCGATCAATCCCACGATCGTCGAGGGCCAGCTCCAGGGTGGCGCCGCCCAGGGCATCGGCGCCGGACTCATGGAAGAAGTGGTCTACGACGGCGCCGGCCAGCTCTTGACGGGAAGCCTGATGGACTACGCGATCCCGAAGGCAGACCAGCTCCCGTCGCTCGCGGTGGCGCTCGACGAGCATCCTTCGACGATCAACCCGCTCGGCATCAAGGGCGTTGGCGAGAGCGGCGCCATCCCGGGCGCTGCTGCGATCGCGAACGCCGTGGAGGACGCGGTCGCGGACCTGGGCGTGATCATTCGTGAAGTTCCGGTCACGCCGGCTCGACTGTTCGCCCTCCTCGCTCGATAGCCGGAAGCGCCCCGCCGGCGGCGAGCTTTCGGCGCACGTGCCACAGTGGCAGCGTTGACACGGTCTGCCCCGTGGTGAAAGCCGCGAGATTTCGTGCATCCCGGTTGGCAGCGCCCTTGCGTACTGGAATCTCGGCGCCACAACGGCCGAAGAGCGTCCACGCAGACACGCGCGGAGGTGCAGAGTTGGCCAAATCGGGCAAGGGTCCAGCCGACGACAACCAGGAGGCCGCGGTCGTCGATTCGCTCATCAGGAAGCTGCGGCCCTTCGATCGATCGTTTGTGTCGGAACGGCCGTCGACCCCGGGGGCGCGACCGCTGTCGCGACTGCGGCCAGTCGGCGCGCCGATGCGGCCCGGAGGCGTCTGGGCCTGCGTGAGCCTGGGCGTCCTCCTCGGGATCGCGTTGCCCCAGTGGCCGTACGCGCGTGCCTGCGGCTGGTGGCTGCTCGTCTATCTCATCGCGGTCGGGACCGTCGTCGTGGCCGGCGTGTGGGGCGCTCGAGTCTCGTGGAGAAGCCGCGTCGGCCTCGCGCACATCGTCGCGGTGAGCACGATCATCTGGGGCCTCGCCCTCACGGCGCACGAGGTCCTGCCACGCGTCGGTTACGCGAAGACACGGCTCGCCTGGCGTTGCCACGACGGCCAGGCGGCGGCGCCGCGGGCGACGTCACGGGTCGCCTTGACGCTACGTCTCGACGCCGGCGTGGCCGACCTCGTGCGGTAAGGCTCGGTCCTCGTCCAGCCCTCGGCTTTGCTCATCCGCGCACCCGCGGGTCGAGCGCATCACGGACGGCGTCACCGACGAAGTTCAATCCCACCACCGTGACGAACAGGGCGCCGCCCGGCCCGAAGACGATCCACGGAGCCTGCTGCAGATAGCCGCGCCCCGCATTGATCATGCTGCCCCAGGAGGCCTGCGGCGGCTGAATTCCCAGTCCGAGGAAGGACAGCGATGCCTCCGCGAGAATGGCGAACGCCACGCTCAACGACGCCTGGACGATGATCGGGTTGATGGCGTTCGGGACCACGTGCCGCCACGCGACGCGCCAGCCGGACGCGCCCAGCGCCCGAGCCGCGTCTACGTAGTCGCGCGCCTCGATGCTGAGCACCTGGCCCCGCATGAGGCGCGCGAACGTGGGCGTGTAGACGACCCCGAGCGCCAGGAGCACGCCCGTGAGGCCGGCGCCGAGCACGGCGCCGAGCGCCAGCGCCAGGACCAGCGGTGGAAACGAGAGCACCGCGTCCATCAGCCGCATCACGAACCCGTCGACGCGCCCGCCGAAGTAGCCGGCCAGGATACCGAGCAGGGTGCCCGCCACCACCGCGAGCGCGACCGAGACGAGACCGGCCACCAGGGAGACGCGCGTGCCCCAGATCACTCGCGAGAGCACGTCGCGCCCCACGTTGTCCGTGCCGAGGAGATGGGCGCGGCCCGGCCGGGCCAGGGTGTTGCCGAGGTTCTGCGCGAGCGGATCGTAGGGCGCCAACAGGGGCGCCGCGAGCGCGACCAGTATCGCCAGCAGCATGACCGCCCCCCCGAACGGCGCCAGCCGCGCGCGCGCCGCGCGCCGGAGAACTTTCCAGCGTCGCGCGCGGAGGGGCTCCGACGCCGGCCGCGAGAGGCCCGCCGCGCGCTCAGCGAGATCGGATCCGGGGATCGATCCAGCCATAGAGCACGTCGACGATCAGGTTGCTCAGGATGAAGCCGACGGCGATCAGCAGAACGACGCCCTGCACCAGAGGGTAGTCGCGCGCGAAGACGGCGTCGACGACGAGGCGCCCGACTCCGGGCAGCGCGAAGACGTATTCCGTGATCACGGCGCCGCCGATCAGCGTGCCGAGCT
>QHSR01000083.1 GCA_003221635.1 Candidatus Rokuibacteriota bacterium
CCGAGGACGGTGACGGCCGCCTCGCGGCGATCGGCGTCCTCACCGACGAGATCCGCCAGCGCGCGCGTCACCTCGGGGGACCGCGTGGTCGGCGCCGCGTGGCCCGCCGCTCCCGCGGCGAGCCACGCGACCAGCGAAAGGAGAACGACGAGACGGTATCTCACGCCTTCTTCTGATAGGTACCCTGGTGCTTGACCCAGTCGCAGCCCTTGTCCGGGCTCGTGTACTTGCTCCACGGCTCCGGCTCGACGAGGCCCTTGGTGCGGGTCACGATCTTGAACTGGCCGTCCTTCATGATCTCGCCGATCAGCACCGGTCGATAGGTGTGGTGGTTGTACTCGTGCATCTTGATGGTGCCGCTCGGCGCCGCGAACGTCTGGCCGTAGACGGCCTTGCGGACCGGATCGACGTCGAAGGACTTGGCCTTCTCGACGGCTTGCTTCCAGATGTACACGCCGAAGTAGGCGGCCTCCATCGGGTCGTCGGTGACGCGCTTGTCGCCGCCGGGCAGGTTGGCCTTCTTCGCGTACGCCTTGAACGCCTGGACGAACTTCTTGTTGTTCGCGTTCTCCACCGACTGGAAATAGTTCCAGGCGGCGAGGTGGCCGACGAGGGCCGCGGTGTCCATGCCGCGCAGCTCGTCCTCCGCCACGCTGTAGGCCATGATGGGCGCGTTCTCGGAGCGCAGACCCTGGTTGCCGAACTCCTTGTAGAAGGGCACGTTCGAGTCGCCGTTGATGGTCGAGAGCACGCACGCGCTGCCGCCCGAGGCGAACCGTTTGATCTTGCCGACGATCGTCTGGTAGTCCTGGTGGTTGAACGGCGTGTACTCTTCCTCGATGCTGGCCGCGGGCACTCCCTTGGCGAGCAGGAAGGCGCGCAGGATCTTGTTGGCCGTGCGCGGGAACACGTAATCGGTCCCGAGCAGGTAGAACTTCTTATAGGCGCCGCCTTCTTTCGACATGAGGTACTCGGCCCCGGGAATCAGCTGCTGGTTCGGCGTGGCGCCCGTGTAGAAGACGTTCTTCGAGCACTCCTCGCCCTCGTACTGGACCGGGTAGAAGAGCAGGCCGTTGTTGTTCTCGAAGACCGGCAGCACCGACTTCCGGCTGACCGACGTCCAGCAGCCGAAGACCACCGCCACCTTGTCCTGGAGCAGAAGCTGCTTGGCCTTCTCGGCGAAGAGATCCCAGTTCGACGCCGGGTCGACGACGGTGGGCGAGATCTTCTTGCCCATCACGCCGCCCTTGGCGTTGATCTCCTCGACGGCCATCAGCACGACGTCCCGCAGCGATACCTCGCTGATGGCCATCGTGCCCGAGAGCGAGTGCAGGACGCCGATCTTGACCATCTCCTGCGCCCGTACGACGTTGGGGAACCCGAGACCGGCGCCGAGCGCGGCCCCTGCCGCGAGCGAGCCCTTGAGGAAGCCGCGACGTGCGTACTCTGCCATACCGTCTCCTTTCGACTGCGGTGGTTGGTCTCGATCGCGGCGTCGTTGGCGCGTCGTCCGCAGGCGTCTCTGGCCGCGGCGCATGTCTTCGACAGCAAGGGCCGTACCGGAGGGTCTTACGCTGTTTTTACGAGGTCTTACGGTGACGCTGGCGGGTCGACGTGCTCAATGCGTAGGCACATCGGACGCGACTGACTCCGACACGAGCAGCGCCCTCGCGATGTCCACCATCGGGCGGCGGCTGTCCATCGCGGCGCGGCGGAGCCGACGGAATGCCTCCTCCTCGGAGAGCTGGTATCGCGCCATCAGTCGCCCCTTCGCCCGCTCGATGATTTTGCGATCTTTGAGCGACCGCCGTAGCTCGAGAGTCTCGCGGAACCGGGCGACGGCCAGGTCGAGCACGGGGGCCAGCTCCGCCGAGCGGAGTGGTTTGAGCAGAAAGGACATCACGCCGGCGGCGCGCGCCCGATCGACCAGCTCCTGCTTCGTGTGACTCGTGAAGAGCACCACGGGGCAGTCCGCTCCGATCACCTGCCGCGCCGCCTCGACGCCGTCTCCGTCGGGGAGACCGACGGCAAAGACGGCGACATCGGGGCTCGCCCGCCGCACGAGTTCCAGAGCGTCGGCGCAACGCACCGCCTCGCCGACGACCTCGCCCCCCGCCGACCAGATGGCGGCGCGAAGCGACGCGCGCGAGCGCTCGTGATCGTCGAGAATCGCGACCCGCCAGCGTGGAGTGGATTTCGGCCCCTCACCCGTCACGCCCAGCCTTCGTCGCAAGCGCAATGCCAGGCGTGCCTTCAAAGAATCAACCGCTTAGCACTGGATTCCCCGTCACAACATGCTCAGCGACAGGGCATCGCCCGCAACGCTGCCGCTTTCCCAAGCACCGAGTGTTGTTGAAGTCGAACGTCGAGGAGCGCCAGGGGCGCTCCGAGCACAGGGGGCTTGGGGGGCCCTCGAGGCCCCCCATCCGGTCAATCGCTTTGAGTGGTCACCCGCTCCATGAACCGACGCCCAGCTAGATATCGAAGTAGAGCGCGAACTCCCAGGGGTGCGGGCGGAGCCGCACGGCGTCCACCTCGTTCTTCCGCTTGTACTCGATCCACGTCTCGATGACGTCCGGCGTGAACACGTCGCCCTTGAGGAGCCAGTCGTGGGACTTCTCGAGGTTGTCGAGGACGATGCTGAGGTCGCCGGGTAGCTGCTTGATCTTTTTCTGCTCGGCCGGCGGCAGCTCGTAGAGGTCCTTGTCCACCGGCTTGCCGGGGTCGATCTTGTTGGCGATTCCATCGAGGCCAGCCATGAGGCACGCCGAGAACGAGAGGTACGGGTTGCAGGTCGGGTCCCGGGATGCGGATCGCCGCTGAACGATTGCGCTGGCTGTAGACCAGGTTGATCGGCGCCTCATAACCGGGGACCAGTCGCTTGTAGGAGTTGGTCGAGGGCGCGATCAGCGCGAGCAGCGCCGGCGCGTGCTTGAGGATGCCGCCGATGTAATAGAGACAGTTCTTGGAGATGTCCGCGTATCCGCCGCGCTCGTAGAAGAGATTCTTGCCGTTCTTCCAGAGAGACTGGTGGGTGTGCATGCCGGAGCCGTTGTCCTGGAAGAGCGGCTTGGGCATGAACGTCGCAGTCTTGCCCCACTTCCGGGCGGTGTTCTTGGCGCAGTACTTGTACCAGAGGACCTTGTCGGCCATCTTGGTCAGCGTGTCGTAGCGCATGTCCACTTCGGTCTGGCCGCCGGTCGCCACCTCGTGGTGGTGCACCTCGATACGGACGCCGACGGACTCGAGCGCCAGCACCATGTCCGACCGGATGTCCTGGAACTTGTCCATGGGCGGCACCGGAAAGTACCCCTGCTTGTAGCGAGGCTTGTAGCCGAGGTTCGGCTGCTCCGGCGTCCCCTCTTTCCCCGTGTTCCAGGCACCGGCCTCGGAGTCGATGAAGTAGTACCCGGCGTTGTACGTCTGGTCGAAGCGGATCGAGTCGAAGAAGAAGAATTCCAGCTCGGGCCCGATGTAGACGGTGTCGGCGAGCCCGGTCTTCTTGAGATACGCCTCGGCCTTCTGGGCGATGTACCGCGGATCGCGCGTGTACCACTTGCCCGTGACCGGATCCTTGACGTTGCAGATCACCACGAGCGTCGGCACCGCGGTGAACGGATCCATCACCGCGCTGTTGGGATCCGGGATCAGCAGCATGTCGGACTCGTCGATCGTCTGGAAGCCGCGGATCGACGAGCCGTCGAAGCCCAGGCCGTCCTCGAAAATCTCCTCGTTCAGCTCGGATACCGGGATCGAGAAGTGTTGCCAGAGACCCGGCAGATCGATGAACCGGAGATCGATGATCTTGGCGCCCTTTTCCTTGGCCAGCTTGAGCACGTCCTTCGGGGTCATGCGACGCTCCTTCTCTGCTGAGTGATGTGAAGCCCGCCTACCTTACGGTCAACCGGGGGGCGAATCAAGCCCCGGCGGGCGCACGGGCTCAATGCGCCACCCGGGGCTTGCCCTCGGCCCCGCGCACGGCTTCGGTGGCCCCGCCCGCCGTCGGTCCAAACTCGCCGAACCCGCCCCCCGCGGAATACGCCGTCTCGGAGTGCTGGGAGAGGTCGAGGCCGACCACCTCGTCCTCGGCGCTGACGCGCAGTCCGACGATGGCGTCGACGACCTTGAGAATGATGCTGGTCATGACGATCGCCAGTACATAGGTCGCCGCCACCGCGACGAACTGAATCCAGAGCTGACCGGGATTTCCGTAGAAGAGCCCGTCACCGCCGCCGTCGTTGACGGCCTTGGTCGCGAAGAGCCCGGTCGCGAGAGCGCCCCAGGTCCCGCCGACCCCGTGCACGCCGACCACGTCGAGCGAGTCGTCGTACCCGAGCTTCGTCTTGATGTTGCACGCCGCGTAGCAGAGGGCCCCGGCCACGGCGCCGATGATCACCGAGGCCATCGGGGTGACGAATCCCGACGCCGGCGTGATCGCGACCAGGCCCGCGACCGCGCCGGAGGCCGCGCCCAGCACCGTGGGCTTGCCACGGCTCATCCACTCCGTGAACATCCAGCCGAGCGCCGCTGCGGCGGCGCCGGTGTTGGTCGCCGTGAAAGCGCTCGCCGCGAGACCATTGGCCTCGAGCGGCATGGGCTGGTGGCCGAAGCCCCGGCGCTTTCCGATCATGATCGCGCAGACGAGCGCCGACATCCCGGACGAGATGTGGACGACCGTCCCACCGGCGAAGTCGAGCGCGCCCAGCTTCTTGAGCCAGCCGCCGTCGCCCCACACCCAGTGGGCCAGCGGATCGTAGACGAACGTCGCCCACAGGAGCGTGAAGAGCAGGAACGCCGAGAACTTCTTCCGCTCGGCGAACGTGCCGGTGATCAGCGCCGGCGTGATGATCGCGAACATCATCTGGAAGACCATAAAGACCTGGTGCGGGATGGTCTTGGAGTAGGCGTCGAAGGGCTCGAGGCCGACGCCCCTCAGGCCGACCCACTCGAGGCCTCCGATGATGCCGCCCTTGTCGGGGCCGAAGGCGAGGCTATAGCCCCACAGGATCCACTGCACCGAGATGACCGCGGCGATGATGAAGCTGTGCATGAGGGTCCCCAGCGCGTTCTTCTGGCGGACCATCCCACCGTAGAACAGCGCGAGGCCCGGCGCGGTCATCATCAGCACGAGGACCGACGAGGTCAGCATCCACGCCGTGTCGCCCTTGTCGATCTTCGACGCCGGCGCCGCGGCCGGCGCGGGTGCGGCGGCAGCACCGGCGGCAGGCGCTGGCGCCGCCGGCGCAGTCGAGC
Organism: Candidatus Rokuibacteriota bacterium; assembly: GCA_003221635.1. Classification (GTDB taxonomy): domain Bacteria; phylum Methylomirabilota; class Methylomirabilia; order Rokubacteriales; family CSP1-6; genus AR31. The sequence continues at coordinate 5,254 of QHSR01000083.1, forward strand.
TGGCGGCCGGGGGGGCCGGCTGCTGGGCGAATGCCACGAACATCGTGGCTCCGAGCACTAGCAGCATTGCGAGTGCAAGAGTGAATCGCTTCACGATGGGTCCCTCCCTGTTAGAGCGCGCTCTCGTCGCGCTCGCCTGTGCGAATCCGTACAGCCGACTCGACCGGATAGACGAAGATCTTTCCGTCGCCGATGTTGCCGGTCTTGGCCGCCGCCGCGATCACCTCGGAGACCTTGTCCACGATGCGGTCGGGCACCACGACCTCGATTTTGATCTTGGGAAGGAAGTCCACCGTGTACTCACCGCCTCGATAGAGCTCCGTATGGCCCTTCTGCCGACCGAATCCACGCACCTCCGAGACGGTCATGCCGATGACTCCGATGGAGGTGAGCGCCTCCTTGACGTCGTCCAGCTTGAACGGCTTGATGATGGCCTCGATTTTTTTCATCTGCGACCCTCCCGGCGCGTTCGGTCAAGCAACCGCCGTGCCCAGGCGTGCCAGTGGGGAAGACACACTAAATCAGCCCCTTCGAAGGAGCGGGTGGGTGGACCATGGCCCGTCTTGCCTAATGAATAGGCAAGCGCCGCAGAACTGCTCGCGATTCAGGCGCTGGGCGCGGCCGGCTCAGGCCCGCCGCTGCGGGATGCCGTGCTTGCGCATCTTGGAGTACAAGGTCGGGCGGCGCAGCCCCAGCAGCGCCGCGGCCGCCTGCTTGTTCCATCGCGTCGTCTCCAGCGCCTTGAGGATCGAGGCGCGCTCGATCTCCTCGAGCGAGCCCGCGGGCACCTGTGAAGGCGCGACCGCCGACGGGCCGGTGCCACCCTCGCGCGCCGTGTGCTGGAGCTGCTCCGGGAGATCCTCGAGCGTCAGCATCGGTCCACGCGTCACCAGCACCGCGCGCTCGATGGCGTGCTGGAGCTCGCGCACGTTGCCTGGCCACGACCAGGCGAGGAGGCGTCGATAGGCTTCCGGCTCGATGCCCTCCACCGGACGGGCGTGCTTCGTGCGATAGCGTTCGAGGAAGGCGCGGACGAGCATCGGGATGTCTTCACGCCGCTCGCGCAGCGGCGGAACCTCGATGGACACGGTGTTGATGCGGAAGTAGAGATCCTGGCGCAGATGTCCCTCGCGGAGCGCGGCCTCGGGGCTCTGGTTGGTGGAGCTGATGAGGCGGAAGTCGACCGGCACTGCCTTGGCGGCGCCAAGGCGGCGCACCATGCGCTCTTCGAGCACCCGCAGGAGCTTCGCCTGGAGGTCCATCGGCATCTCGGTGATCTCATCGAGCAGCAGCGATCCGCCGTCGGCTTCTTCGAGCAGCCCCACCTTGTCCGTGGTCGCGCCCGTGAAGGCGCCGCGGGTGTGGCCGAAGAGCTCCGACTCGATGAGATCCTTGGGCAGGGCGGCGCAGTTGATCTTGATCCACGGCCCGCCCCGCCGCCCGCTCCGCTCGTGCAGCGCGTTGGCGAGGAGCTCCTTGCCGGTGCCGCTCTCGCCCACGATGAGGACATTGGCGTCGGCGTCCGCGACCGCCGCGACCGTCTCCAGCACGCGCTGAATGCCCGGCGCGCTGCCGAGAATCTCCGTATCGGTCACTTGCTCGACGAGCCGGCGTTTGAGGTCCGCGTTCTCGCTGACGAGCTTCCGGCGCTCGAGCGCGTTCTCCATGAGGCCCAGGAGCTCGTCCGGATCGAACGGCTTCTCGAGGACGTGAAATGCCCCGGCGCCCTTCGTCGCCTCCATCGCCTTGCGCACGGAGCCGTAGGCGGTGATGACGATGACCTCGATCATCGGATCGCGCCGCTTGAGCTCCCGCGTCAGCTGCAGGCCGTCACCGTCGGGCAGCATCAGATCCACGATGGCCGCGTGCGGATCGCCCTGGACGACGGCCCCCAGCGCTTCGCGCACGCTCCCGGCCGTGCGCACGCCGTACCCCTCGCTCTCGAGGGTCAGACGGAGCCCGTCGGCGATCGTCTTTTCGTCGTCCACCACCAGGATGGAATGGGTGCGCTTCATTGTAGCGGGGGCCGGGAGGCCGGCTCGGACCGGGGGTGGCCTGAGACAGACGCGGCGTGGCGCCGACACGCCCGGTCAAGCCTTGACTCGAACCGGTCCCGGTGGCCGGAGAGAGACGCGGCGTGGCGCCGACACGCCTGGTCAATCCTTGACTCGAACCGGTCGATCCTTGTCCTTGCTGCGACTTGACTCTGCATCGCCCGTTTCATCGTAACGGGGACTGCAAGCGCAGCGTCACGGGCGGGAGTCCGCGGGGGGCGCGGGATCGGTCGCGGGCTCGAGCGGAAGCCGCGCCTGGACCCGCGTGCCGTGGCCCAGGCGGCTCGACACCGTGAGCTCCCCGGCGTGCAGGTTGATCACCGAACGCGCGATGGACATCCCGAGCCCGGTGCCGTCCGGCTTCGTCGTGAAGAACAGGTCGAACGCACGCCCGAGCGTCTCCTCCGTCATCCCAGGACCGGTGTCCTCGATGGTCACGGTGACGCTGCCGGCTGCCGGGGAATACGCGGTGGCGACGGTCAGCCGGCCCCCGCCCTCCAGCGCCTCGAGGGCGTTGAGGATCAAGTTCAAGAACGCCTTCCGCAGCTCGCGCGCGTCGAGCTGAGCCTCGGGGCACGCCCGATCGTACGCTCTGACGATCTCGACTCCCTCGGTCGGACGTCGGGCGCGGGCGAGGTCCAGACACTCGTCGAGCAACGGGTGGAGCGCCGTGGCCTCGCGGTGGAGCTCGGGCGGCCGGCCGAACGCGGTGATTTCGGAGACGACGCTCGCCAGGTGGTCGACCGTGATCGCGATCTTGCCGGCCAGATCTCTCGCATCGGCGTCGCCCGTCTTGGCGAGGCGCTGCTCGAGGTGGCGCACGTAGAGCCGGAGGCCGGCCAGAGGATTCTTGACCTCGTGGGCGACTTGCGTCGCCATGCGTCCGAGCGCGGCGACGGCGCCGCTCTTCAGACGCTCGAGGTCGTGCGTGTTGCGAATGGCGATCGCGGCCTGCGAGGAGAAGAGCGCCAGGATCTCCAGGTCGTCCTCGACCGGCTCGAGGCGCGCGGCCGTCTCGATCACCAGCGCCCCCGCCGGGCCGCGCTGGACGACGAGCGGCGCCGCCACGATCGTGCCGCTCTCTCCGCCCTCGAGGGGGGCCGACGTGGTGATCGGCATCCCCTTGTCCATCGCCGTCGTCGCGGCCTCCTCCAGCTTTTCCCAGGAGGGCGGCGGCGATCCGGCGCTTGCCATCGGCACCAGGCGCCCCTGCTCGAGCTGGAACACCACGCAGCGGTCCGCATCCGTGGCTTCCAGGGTCGCCTGGGCCACCGCGTCCAGCACGCGCGCCATGACGCCGGACGAGGCGAGCGCCTGCCCCACGCTCAAGAGCCGCTCGCGATCGCGCGCCCATCGGCGCGCCGCCAGCGTCCGCGCGATCTTCGAGCGGAGCTCGTCGCGGACGAAGGGCTTGGTGAGATAGTCGAACGCGCCGCGCCGCACCGCCTCCACCGCGGTCTGGATCGTTCCGTGGGCCGTCATGATCAGGACGGGCAGGCGGGCCTGGCGCTGGTGAAGCGATTCCATGACCCGCATGCCGTCCAGCGGCTCCATCCGGAGGTCCAGGAGGGCGAGGTCGAAGCGCGTCCCCTCGACCGCCTGGAGCGCCTTGCGCGGGTCGCTGGTCGCCGTGACGTCGAAGCCCATCGTGGAGAGACGCATCTCGAGCACCTCGAGGATGGCCGGGTCGTCGTCCATCACGAGGACCTTCTGCTTCACTTGCGCTTCTCGAGCTGGAGGTCGATCTGCTTGAGCCGTTCGAGATCGGCGCGGAGCTTCTCGGCTTCCTGGCGCACCCGCGTCAGGTCGCCCTCCCGCTTGGCGAGCTCCTCGCGCAAGCGCGCCAGCTCCTGCTGCAGGCGGGCGATCTCGTCGCGGCTCGTCAAGATCGAGACGACCGCCTCACGACTCACCCGCGCCCGCGGCGCCTTCGCGTCGTCGGCGAACTGGGCGAGGAAGGCATCGTAGGCGACGATGGCGGACCCGTACTCACCCGCGGCGGCGAGCCTGTCGGCCTTCGCGAGCATCGCCGTCGGGGGGCGGGCGAAGGGCCCGGTGACGCACCCGGCGAGGATCAGGGGCAACACGGCGACCCACAGACACCTCATGAGCGCGGAAGCAGCACGGTGAAGCGGCTCCCCTTCCCCTCCTGCGACTCGACGGTGACGCGACCGCCGTGAGCCTGCGCGACGCCGCGCACGATGGCGAGACCGAGACCGGTCCCGCCCCGGTCGGCGTGCGCCTGACGGTAGGGCTCGAAGACGTACGGCAGCTCACCCGAGGGAATCCCGATGCCCGTGTCTTCCACCTGGATCTCCAGCTCCTGCCCCGTGGATACCAATCGCACCACCACGCGCCCGCCCCGTCGGGTGAAGCGGATCGCGTTGCCGACGAGGTTCACGATCACTTGCAGGAGCCGATCCTCGTCGCCGTTGAGCGAGAAGTCCTCGCCCAACCGCTCCCGCTCGAGAATCACACCCGTCTGGTCGGCCGTCGGCTTGAGCTCCTCGACGGCGCGGGTGATGACCGTGTCGAGATCGAGCCGCACGCGCTGGATCGGCAGGACGCCCGCCCGGAGCCGCGACACCTCGAGAATCTGGTTGACGAGCCCCAGCAGCCGTTCCGAGCCCGCCGCGATGATCTCGGCGAGTCGCCGCTGCTTGTCATTGAGCGGACCCGAGACTTTCTCGCGTAGCAGGTGCGCGCCCTCCCGGATGGAGGTGAGCGGCGACCGCAGCTCGTGCGACACCGACGCGAAGAACTCCTCCTTGGTCTCCTCCATCCGCCGGAGCTCACGCGCCATCGCGTTGAACGAGCGCGCCAGCTCGCCGACTTCGTCCTTGCTCTCCACGGCGATCCGCTCCTCGAACGAGCCTGCCGCGACCGCGGCGGTGGCGGCCGACAGCGTCTCGAGCGATTGCGTCAGGCGGTGCGCGATGATCCCGCTGCCGAGCAGCGCCAGGCCGATCGCGGCCCCAAACGCCACCAGCACCCCCGACCAGGTTCGGGCCTCGAGCCGCGCGACCTCGGCCTGCGCCTTCAGGACGTCCGCGTGCATCGATTCGGTCAGCGCCTCGAGGGTCGCGTCGACGCGATCGGCCAGCGCCCGGGCGGCACCCTCGGAAAGCGCCAGCCCACGCGTTCGCTCGCCGCGGCCGATCAGCGCCTGGATCTGGCCCACCGTGCCGCGGTAGCGCTCGAAGGCCTCGGTGGCCTCGTCGAGGAGCCGCGTCTCCTCGACGCTGGTCGCGAACTCCCGCAGGCGGTCCAGGCTTCGCCGCAGCCGATCGCCGCGCTCGTTCCACGCCGAGATGAAACGCGGATCCTGGAGCACCAGGAACCGGGCCTCCAGCCGCACCAGCGTCGGCATCGCGTCGCGTGTCGACGTGGCCAGGCGCAGCGCCGGCACCGTTCGCGTGGTGATCTCACGGTTGACCGAAGCCAGGCGGCCGACGGCGCGGAGGCTCAGGACGCCCACGACGGCGAGCACCATCACGACCAGCGCCGACGTCAGAAATATCTTTGAGGCGAGCCGCATGTTCCGCCTCTCACTCTTCGCGAGAGCGCGCCCCTGCCGGCGGAGCCGCCGGAGCCAGTTGGGTCGCCGTGAGCCTGGCGATGAGCCGCCGCTGATCGTCGAGGACCTGCACCTCGACGACGACGGTGGTACGACCACGATGGACGATCTGGGCCTCGGCTGTCAAGGTCCCTCGCTCGGTGTTTCGGATAAGGTTCACGGATAGTTGGAGGGTCAGGGGGAACAGCTCCGGGCGGAGCGTGCCCGACGGGTTCGTCTCCCACATGGCGGCGCACGTGGCGGTCTCGTCGGCGAGGGCGATGATGGCGCCCGCGTGGAAGCGGCCGGTCAGCTGCGCCAGCGAGGGCTTGAAGTCGAGCTCGGCCACCGCGCGGCCCTGACCCACCGAGACGAACCGCGTCCCATGGCTCTCGATCATGGTGCCCCGGGCCCACGCGGAGAGCTTCTTCAGGAACGCCTCGGGCGTCACCGCCGGCGACGTCACCCGGCTCGCCTCCGACCGCACTCGTGACGGCGCGTAGGCCGTACGCTCCAGACCATCAGCGAGCGGCCTGGACCGGCTGAACCCGGTGACACCAGACGGTGAGGATCGAGATCGCCGCCGGTGTCACGCCGGGAATGCGCGAGGCCTGCCCCAGGGAGCGCGGCCGCACCTCGATGAGCCGCTCGCGGATCTCGGTCGAGAGACCGGGCACCGCGCGGTAGTCGAGCCCGTCGGGGATTCGCCGCTCCTCGAGCCGTCTGAAGCGCGCCACGTCGTCGAGCATGCGCCGAATGTAGCCCTCGTATTTTGCCGCGACCTCGACCTGGCGCGCGAGCGTGGGGTCGGCGAGCGCGTCCGGGTCGAGCCGTCGCACGTCGGCGTAGGTCACCTCGGGCCGCCGGAGCAGCTGGAGCAGCCGCGTGCCGCCCACGCGCGTGGCCTCGAGGCGCTGGATCTCGGCCGCCACCTGCGCGCGCCGCCGCTCGACCGCCTCGTGACGCTCGCGCGAGACCAGGCCCAGCCCGTGGCCGTAACGCACCAGGCGCAAATCGGCGTTGTCCTCTCGGAGCAAGAGACGGTACTCGGCCCGCGAGGTGAACATGCGATAGGGCTCGAGCGTCCCCTTGGTCACGAGGTCGTCCACGAGGACCGCCATGTAGCACTCGGAGCGATCCGGGAGGAACGGCTCGCGCCCGAGCACGGCGGCGGCGGCGTTCACCCCGGCCCAGAGCCCGAGCGCCGCCGCCTCCTCGTACCCGGTGGTGCCATTGATCTGCCCGGCGAGATAGAGACCCGGCGCCGCCCGGCACTCGAGCGTCGGGGCCAGCTGCGTCGGGTGAACGAAGTCGTACTCGATCGCATAACCGGGCCGCATGACCTCGGCGCGCTCGAGGCCCGGGATCGAGCGGACGAGGGCCTCCTGAGCGTCGACGGGCAGGCTCGTCGAAATGCCGTTCGCGTACACCTCCTCGGTGTCGAGCCCGTCGGGCTCCAGGATCACCTGATGGCGCTCGCGATCCGCGAAGCGCTTGACCTTGTCCTCGATGGAGGGGCAATATCGAACCCCCGTCGCGTCGATGACCCCCGAGTAGAGCGGTGAGCGATCGAGATTCGCCCGGACGATCTCATGCGTGTGCGGCGTCGTGTACGTGAGATGGCACGCGACCTGGGGGAGCGCCAGGCGATCGGTCGCCCAGTGAAACGGCCACGGCTCGGCGTCGCCCCACTGCTCGAGCCGCCCGAGCGTGAGCCCGAGATCGCGCAGCGCGCTCGAGAGGTCGATCGCGGCGAACTCGCCCGCCCGGCCCGCGCTCTGTCGCGCGAGGCCGACGTGGATCAGCCCGCGGAGAAAGGTCCCGGCCGTGACGACGACCGCGCGCGCGTGGTGCCGCACGCCGACCTGATCCTCGACGCCGGTGACGCGGCCTCCGTCGAGCAGGAAGCGCGCCGCCTGACCCTGCCGGACCTCCAGGCGCGGCTCGCTCTCCACCGTCTGCTTCATCGCGCTCCGATATCGGGCGCGGTCGCACTGGGCGCGGGACGAGCGCACCGCGGGGCCGCGAGAGGCGTTGAGCGTCTTGAACTGGATCGCGGCGCGGTCGGTGGTGCGTCCCATCTCGCCGCCGAGCGCGTCGATCTCGCGGACCAGATGCCCCTTCGCGGTGCCGCCGACGGCGGGGTTGCACGACATCTGACCGATCGCGTCGAGGTTCATGGTGAGCAACAGCGTGCGGCATCCCATGCGCGCTGAGGCCAGCGCGGCCTCGCACCCGGCGTGGCCGGCGCCGATGACGACGACGTCGAAGAAATGCATCCCGCTTAGTGATACCATATCCGCCGTCGCGTTCCAGGAATCTCCCTTTTTCTCGGAGGAGTGTCGTGGAGTTCGGGCTCTCGCTTCCGGGTCGCGGCCCGCTCGCCGGGCTCGACGTCGTCCTCAAGATCGCCGAGAAGGCGGACTCCCTCCGCTATGGCTCGTTGTTCGTCACCGACCACGTCGTGATGCCGGTGTCCTCGGCGAAGTCGGTGTACCCTTACACGACCAGCGGGCAGTTTCCAGGCGGCCTCGCCCAGGACTACCTCGAGCCGCTGGTGCTCCTCAGTCACCTCGCCCACGCGACGACTCGCGTCCGGCTCGGCGTCAGCGTCCTGGTCGTCCCGTACCGCAACCCCCTCGTCGCCGCCAAGATGCTCGCGACGACGGACGTCCTCTCGAAGGGCCGGGTGGTCCTGGGCGCGGGTGTCGGCTGGTTGCGCGAGGAATTCGAGGCGCTCGGCGCGCCGCCGTTCGAGGAGCGCGGGAGCGTGACCGACGAGTACCTCAAGCTGATGCGCGCCGCGTGGACGACCGATCCCGTCACCTTCGAGGGCAAGTACTACACGATCCGGGACATTCATGTCCTTCCGAAGCCGGTGCAGCGGCCCGCCATCCCGATCTGGATCGGAGGCCACACCGACGCCGCGCTCCGGCGCGCCGGCACCATCGGCGACGGCTGGCATCCGATCGGCATGCGGCCACCGGCGCTCCTCGTCCCCGACGAATACGCGGCCAAGGTCAAACAGATTCACACCTGGGCCAGACGGGCGGGACGCGACCCCAGCTCGATCACCCTGACCATTCGCGTGCCGATGGAAGTGCGCGGCAAGCGGGCCAGGGCCGCCGCCGGGGACCGGCCCCTGTTCCAGGGCACGGCCGACGAGGTCGTCGCCGACATCCGGCGCTACCAGGCGCTCGGCGTCTCCCATTTCGTCTTCGATCACACCGTGCAGGAGCTGCGCGCGGTGCTGGCGAACATGGAGCGCTTCGCGAACGACGTCAGACCGAAAGTCGCGCGGGCTCGGCGGAAATGATTTCGCATCAAGACGCGTGCGCCCTCATCGAGACTCCCGCGGGCGCGCTCGGCGATCTCTTGGCCCGAGCGGGCGAGCTTCGCGACCGCGGCCGTGGCCGCACCGTCACCTTCTCCGCCAAAGTCTTCGTGCCACTCACGACCCTCTGCCGCGACTACTGCGGCTACTGCACGTTCCGCCGCGACCCCGGCGAGCCCGGCGCCCACACGATGACGCCCGAGGAGGTCGTGGCGCTCGCCCAGGCGGGCGGCCGGCTCGGCGCCAAGGAGGCGCTCTTCTCGCTCGGTGACAAGCCGGAGGCGCTGTTCCCGACGCATCGCGAGTTCCTCCGCCGGCATGGCCACCGCACCACGTTGGCGTACCTGCGCGCCGTGTGCGAGACCGTTCTGAAGGAATCGCCCCTGCTGCCCCACGCCAATCCCGGCGTCATGGCCGAGCGCGACCTGGCCGCGCTGCGGGAGGTCAACGTGAGCATGGGCCTGATGCTCGAGACCCTCTCGGAGCGGCTCCTCGAGCGCGGCATGGCCCACGACAGGGCGCCGGACAAGGTGCCCGCGCGACGGATCCGGACGATCGCGCTCGCCGGGAAGCTCGGCATCCCGTTCACGACGGGCTTGCTCATCGGGATCGGCGAGACGGCCCGCGAGCGCGTGGACGCGCTCGTCGCGATCCGCGACCTCCACGAGCGGTACGGACACATTCAAGAGGTCATCGTCCAGAATTTCCGCGCCAAGCCGCGGATCCCGATGCGGGACGCGCCCGAGCCGTCCCTCGACGATCTGCTCCGGACCCTTGCCGTGGCGCGGCTCGTTCTCGGGCCCGACATGAACATCCAGGCGCCGCCGAACCTGTCGCCGCGCGCCTATCCGCGCCTGCTGGCCGCGGGACTCAACGACTGGGGGGGCGTCTCGCCGCTCACGCCAGACCACATCAACCCCGAGAAACCGTGGCCGCTGATCCCCGAGCTCCGGCGCGCCACCGAGAGCCAGGGCTTCGTCCTGCGCGAGCGCCTCGCGATCTATCCCGAGTTCGCGGCGCGTCCCGAGTTCCTGGACGAGCGCCTGCGCGCGCGCGTGGGAACCCTGCTCGACGAGCGCGGTCTCGTCAAGGATTCTTATGAACACTGGCGCCGCTGGTAGTCTCCTCGCCTCGCTCGACTGGGTCTCGCGCGACCTCCGCCCGATCCTCGCCCGGGCGCTCGACGGCCACGAGGTGTCCGTCGAGGACGGCATCGCGCTCGCGCGCGCCGAGGGCCGCGACTTTCACGCGCTGACGCTCGTCGCCGACGAGATGCGGCGGCGGCAGGCCGGCGAGGTCGTGACCTACGTCGTCAACCGCAACGTCAACTTCACGAACGTCTGCATCAAGCACTGCACCTTCTGCGCCTTCAGCCGCGACCATCGCGAAGAGGAGGGGTACTTCCTTCCCGTCGCCGAGGTCGTCCGCCGCGCCCGCGAAGCGTCGGAGCTCGGCGCCACCGAGGTCTGCATCCAGGCCGGCCTGCCGCCGAAGCTCGACGGGCGCTACTACATCGACCTCACCCGCGCGATCACCGCCGCCGTGCCGGCGCTCCACATCCACGCGTTCTCGCCCGAAGAGGTGCTGTACGGCTCGATCCGCTCGGGCCTGCCGATCCGAGAGTATCTCGCGGAGCTCAAGGCCGCGGGCCTGGGCACACTGCCCGGAACGTCGGCCGAAATACTCGACCAGGCGATCCGTGACGTCATCGCGCGCGGCCGGATCACGGTGGAGCAGTGGGTCGACGTGATCACGACGGCGCACGCGCTCGGCATCCGCACGACCTCCACGATCATGTACGGCCACGTGGAAACGCCGGCACACTGGATCCATCACATGGCCCTGCTCCGCGCGATCCAGAAGGACACCGGAGGGTTCACCGAGTTCGTGCCGCTCTCGCTGATCCACTCCGAGGCACCGATGTGGGCGAAGGGGCTGGTCCCCGGCGTCCGGCCGGGCGCCACCGGGATCGAGGTCGTGAAGATGCACGCGCTCGCGCGCCTGATGCTCGGTCCGACCTTCCGGAACATCCAGTCCTCCTGGGTCAAGGAGGGGCCGAAGCTGGCGCAGCTGCTCCTGTCGGCGGGCGCCAACGACCTGGGCGGCACGCTGATCAACGAGTCGATCTCCACGTCGGCCGGCGCGCAGTACGGCCAGCTCGTCGGGCCGGCCGAGCTGCACCGCCTCATCCGCGACGCCGGCCGGGTGCCCGCTCAGCGCGACACGCTCTACGGCCTCCTTCACACCTATAACGATGGCGAAGACCCCGAATCACCCCTCGACAAAATCGAGGACGCCGAGGCGCGCTTCGGCTCGTATCGCCGACTGATCGCGTCGGGGGAATTCCGCTTCACGCGCGGGTAGCCGCGCGGGTCGGCCTGTGCTAATAATGCAGTTCGCGTTCAACCACCACCAGCCCCGATCGACAGGAGGACACCTGTGGCGAAGACGATGACGAAGTCTGCGACGGTCGCGCACCTTGCGGAGAAGACCAGCCTCACCCGGAAGCAGATCGAGGGCATCCTCGACGAGACGCTCAACCTCGCGTCCAGGGAAGCGAAGAAGAGCGGCGTGTTCCTTCTGCCAGGCTTCGGGAAACTGGTCCTCGCGAACCGCAAAGCGCGGATCGGTCGGAACCCGCAGACCGGCGAGCCCCTCAAGATCCCGGCCAAGCGCGTGTGCAAGTTCCGGCTGGCGAAGAGCCTGAAGGACGCGGTGCTTGGCAAGAAGTAGGACTGGATCCCGCGCGGAGGGCCACCGGCCCGCCGCTGTTCCGGTTCCCTCTCTCGCGTCCGCGACCGTACCGCGGGTCTGGCAGGGTATCGGGTACCGGCCCCTGCCGGACGCCGCGATGGCCAGGCCGCTCTTCGAATTCGCCGCGGTTCCCTGGCCCGCCACCGCCGACATCGTGTTTTCGTGGGGCGCCATCGACGGCGGCGAGCGGCTGGTCGGCGCCGCGGTCGGCGAGCGGAGCGGTCCGGCGATGATGCTCCACGGGCCGGTCGTCGTCATCGAGACCGAGCCCCTGGAAGTCGCCGCGCAGCTCGTCGCGGCGGTCCTCGACCACGCCACCGCCGCGGGCGTCGTCACCCTCTTCACGCGGCCGCAAAGTCTGGACCGGATCTGGGTGCGCTTCGGCTTCATCCCGGTGCCGGAGAGCACGCTGCCGCCGGCGCTCGCGGGCTGCCAGGGCGCCGGGCTCTACGCCTGGCGCGGCGGCAGCGCACTGTGGACCCTGCGCGAAGCCGCTCGCGACTGACATGCGCGTCGTGACGCTCGCCGGTGGCACCGGCGCCGCGAAGCTCCTGCGGGGCCTCGCGGCGTGTGTTCCCCAGCGGGACCTCACCGTGATCGGCAATACCGGCGACGACACGGAGATCTGGGGGCTCCACGTCTCGCCCGACCTCGACACCGTGATATACGCGCTCGCGGGGACGCTCGACGCGGAGCGCGGGTGGGGGCTCGCGGACGAGACGTTCCAGTGCCTGCGCGCAATGGCGGCCTACGGCGCCGACACGTGGTTCAACCTCGGCGACCGCGACCTGGCGACGCATCTGACCCGCACCAGGGCGCTCCGCGACGGGCAGTCGCTCTCGTTGGTGACCGCACGACTGGCCGCGGCTCTGGGTGTCGCGGCGCGGATCCTTCCCATGAGCGACGATCCCGTGCGCACGATGATCCGAACCCCCGGCGGGCGGCTCACGTTTCAGGAATACTTCGTGCGCGAGAAGGCGCTGGTCGACGTGGTCGGCGTGGATTACGAGGGCGCGACGGCGGCACAGCCGGCTCCGGGCGTCCTGGATGCGATCCGGACCGCCGACCTGGTCGTCGTGTGCCCGTCCAATCCCGTGACGTCCGTCGGCCCGATCCTCGCCGTGCCGGGCATCGTCGATGCTCTGAGCGCGACCGCCGCGCCCGTGGTCGGCGTGAGCCCGATCGTCGGCGGCGCGGCGGTGCGTGGCCCGGCGGCCGCCCTCATGCGCACCCGGGGTCTCCCGATCTCTCCGCTGGGCGTTGCCTCGGCGTACAGGCCGTGGCTCCGACGCCTGCTGATCGACCGGAGCGACCTGGCGTGCGTCACGGAGCTCGAGCGACTCGGCGTCCAGACGGACCTGGCCGAGATCGTCATGAAGAGTCGCGAGCACGAGACCGAGCTCGCCCGACGCGTCCTCGAGCGCCGATGATTGTCGTCGCGGTGCCCATCAAAGACCTGGCTGGTGCCAAGCAGCGCCTGGCGAGCGTCCTCACGCTCGGCGAGCGTGACCAGCTGGCGCGCGCGATGCTGCGCGACGTGCTGCGCGCGCTCGCGGCCGCCGAGCTCGACCGCGTCTGGGTCGTCACGCGCGACCCGGCGGTTGCGGCGATGGCGCGTGGTCTGGGCGCCGAGCCCCTCGTCGAGGCGGAGAATCGCGGCCACACGGCCGCCGTTGCCCTGGCCCAGGCCGAGGCGAGTCGGCGGGGCGCGCGCCTCTTCCTGACGGTGCCCGGGGACGTGCCGCGCGTGACGGCGGACGAGCTCCGGCAACTGGCCGGTGCCGCGGGCGAGGGCGTGCCGGCTTTCGTCCCCTCTCGCTCCGGACTCGGCACCAACGGGGTCGCCCTGGCCCCGCCCGGCGCGATGGGGCTGACGTTCGGCGAGCCGTCGTTCCAGCGACACCTCGAGACGGCGCGGCGGCACGGCCTCGCTCCCCGCGTCCTCCCGCTGCCGGGTCTTGGGCTCGACATCGACGCACCCGAAGACCTGACCGCGTTGCTCGCCGAGGACAGCACGACCGAGACCGCTCGCCTCGTGTCGACCTGGCGCACGCAGCCGGGTCGCGCCTTTCTCGACCCTCCGTCGGCTCAAGCCGGGTTCGCAGACCGCGCACGATGAAACGGTCCAGGGAAGACCGGGCGTGTCGGAGGGGATCGGCGAGGTGCGCCGCGGCGACGACATCGCCCGCCTCATCGTCGAGGCGGCGGCCCGCCAGTCGACGCCCGTGATCGCCGGCGATCTCCTCGTGATCGGGCAGAAGATCGTGTCGAAGGCCGAAGGTCGGCTCGTGAGGCTCTCGGACGTCGAGCCCTCGCCGATCGCGCGCGCCATGGCCGCCGGGCTCGCGAAAGATCCGCAGCTCGTCGAGGTGATCCTGCGCGAGTCGCGACGCGTGGTGCGAATGGACAAGGGCGTCCTCATCACCGAGACGCACCACGGGTGGATCTGCGCGAATGCCGGTGTCGATCAGTCCAACGTCGACGCGGACTACGTGACGCTCCTGCCGGAAGATTCCGACCGCTCGGCCCGCGGCGTGCGGGACCGCGTGCGCGCGCTCACCGGGGCCGACGTCTTCGTGATCATCTCCGACACGTTCGGGAGGCCCTGGTGCGAGGGGCTCACGAACATCGCGATCGGTCTCGCCGGGTTCGCGCCGCTCCTCAGCTACCTCGGCGAACGCGATCCGGCCGGCCGCCCGCTGCAGGCGACGATCCTGGCGCTGGCGGATGAGCTCGCCGGCGCGGCCGAGCCGGTCATGGGCAAGCTCGACCGCATTCCGGCGGCGATCGTGCGCGGGCTCAGGCTCAAGCCGAGCGAGGAAGGGTCGAAGCCGCTCCTACGCGATCCCGCGCGCGACCTCTTTCGATAGGACGCCAGGCGCCATGAACATCGCGATCCTCGGCGGCACGGGCAAGGAAGGCGCGGGACTGGCGACGCGGTGGGCGCTCGTCGGCCACTCGATCATCATCGGCTCGCGCGATCCCGAGCGGGCGAAGACGAAGGCGGCCGAGCTGCGCGAGCACACCCACAAGCTGCCGATCATCGGCGAGTCCAACGCCGAGGCGGCCCGTCTCGGGACGGTGATCGTCATCGCGCTGCCGGCGCAAGGGCTCGCCGCGACGCTCCCCGAGGTCCGCGACGGCTGTCGCGGCAAGGTCGTGATCTCGACGGTCGTGCCGCTCACGTTCGGCGGGCCACGCCTCTTCACGCCGCCGCCGGCCGGCTCGGCGGCGGAGGAGGCGCAGGCGCTGCTGGCGGAGGCGAGGGTGGTCGCCGCCTTCCATCACATCGCCGCGCACGAGCTGTCCGAGACGGATCACCCGATCGAGTGCGACCTTCTGTTGTGCGGCGCCGACGCCGCGGCCAAAGAGACCGTGGGCGAGCTGGCGCGCTCGATGGGCCTGCGCCCGATCGACGTCGGCGCGCTCTCCAACGCCGGCCCGCTCGAGGGCATCACCGCGGTCCTCGCCACGATCAACCGGCGCTACAAGCTGAAGAACTCCGGCATCAAGATCACCGGCCTCTGAGGAGTCTGCCATGCCCGACGCGCCCGTCATGGTCAGCCACCGAAGGACGGGATCCCGCTGGCGCCGGTGCTGGTCGCCCAGTGCGATCAGTTCGCCCGCGATCTGGGCGTGGCCCCGCTCGTCCGCTGATCAGGCCCGGGCGATCGCCAGCCCCAGGTAGACGCTCACCACAGAGAGCAGCAGCACGACGCGGTCCATCCACGCGATCGCCGAGAGCGCCGGGCGCGGATCGTCCCCGGCCGCGACGGCGCGCGCCAGACGCGGCACCTGGGCGAAGTCGCGCTGGCCCGAGACGGCGATGGCGGCGAGCACGAGCGCGAACTTGAGTGCCAAGGTCAGCGCCGCGCCGCTCTCCAACACCCGCTCGAGCGGGCCCAGGCGCGTCACGTTGTAGAACCCGGTCAGCGCCACGAGCGCGATCGCCGTCCACGTCACCGGTCGCCCGCGCCGCAGCACCTCGGCGAACGGGGCGGCGCCGCCCCGCCGCGCCGCGGGCAGGAGCACGTGAGCCTGGTACATGAGCCCGCCCACCCAGACCACGACGCCCAGCAGGTGCAGCCACAGGACCAGCAGCACGAGCGTCACGGCCGGCCGTTGGTCAGAAGCGCCACGACGCGGTCGACGTCGGTGAGGTCGTCGAAGAGCAGGTCGGGTTCACACGTCGCCAGCTCGTGGGCCGGATGCTGACCGGTCGCGACCGCCACCGCCAGGGCGCCGCAGCCGCGGGCGCACTCGACGTCGAGCGGGGTGTCCCCGATGATCGTGATGCGGTCGAACGTGACGTCGTGGCCGAGAGCACGCGCCCGCTCGCGCGCGATGGGGGGCAGTCGACGCCGGTCGGCGTCGTCGCCACCGTAGGCGGCGACCCGAAACAGCGGCCACAGGCCGGTCGGCGCGAGCTTGATCCGGGCGCCCGCCTCGATGTTCCCGGTGAGGAGCCCGACGAGCGCGTCCCCTCGCGCGCCGA
>QHSR01000250.1 GCA_003221635.1 Candidatus Rokuibacteriota bacterium
CCGTGCTTGCCAGGGCCTGAGCTCGCGGAGCTGCTCGGGAAACGCCGCGGGGTCGGCGGCGAGCCTGAACGCTTCGAGGGCGAGCACGGCGGACGCGGTGTGATGACCGTGCGTGGGCGCGGGCTTCGGGGAGAACCGCGTGACGATCACGTCCGGGCGGAACTCGCGGATCACGCGCACGATGTCGCCGAGGACGCCCCGCCGGTCCCAGACGCTGAGGGTCTCCTCGGAGTTCTTCGAGTAGCCGAAGTCCTTCGCGCGGGTGAAGTACTGCCGGCCGCCGTCCAGCCGGCGCGCGGCGAGCAGCTCCTGCGTGCGCGCCACGCCGAGCGCCTCGCCGAGCTGGGGGCCGAGCAGGTTCTGTCCGCCGTCGCCGCGGGTGAGCGAGAGATAGGCCGTCCGGTATCCGCGGCCGCGCGCGAGGTAAGTGATGGCCTGCGTGTTCTCGTCGTCCGGATGGGCGGCGACGTAGAGCACGCTGCCCATGGTGGCGAAGCTGCGCAGCGATTGTAAGATAGCGGCCCCCGTCGGTGGCTCGGCGGCGTGGCCGTCGTCGGAGGAGCCCGCCAGGATGGCCACGCCGAGCAAGGCCCAGAACGGCACGTTCCAGAGGGTGTCGCGCAGGAGCATGGAGGACGTCATCGGCGGCTCAGACGATAGCACGGCAGGTGATGGAAGGCGCGCGGCGCCATGTACATCGCGCGCACCTCACGACGCTGGCGCTCGAGGTCGCCCGCGGGACGCGCACGCGTCTGCGCGTGGCCGACGGGGCCGCCGACGGCGGAGGTGAGGCGCGCGCGGACTTCCTGCTGAAGGTCGCCGCGATCCAGGGCGCGCCGCCGGAGCGCATGCACGTGCGGGTCACCCGTCGACATGCATCAGACAGACGTAGCTCCAGGCGACGGTGCGCCGGTAGCCGTTCCAGGCGGCCTCGGTCGCGTCGGTCATCGGGCGGCACGGGCGGTGGTCGTGAACGAATTCTTCGAGATCGGCCAGCAGGTCGCGAGTCTCATCTGTGGTGGGCGAGGATACGACGGGGTCGTTGGCCCGGTCAGAGATCAGAGAACGGATCCGTGCATCACGGCCGCTCGCCCTCTAGCCCCCCAAGAGGGCGGCGATGAGAGCGACCGCATGCCGCCACTGGTTGCCGTCGGGCTTGGCGAGGGTCTCCGAGCGCAGGAGACGCTCGACCTGCTCTCGGGACAAGCTGATCTTGTTCGCGCCGGTCACCATGATGACGCGGTCGATGACCGGGTAGCGATCGAAGACGCGAATGGCCGTAGCCGCGGTCAGTGTTCGCGCGTCGACCGGTAGAGCCGGCGCGAGGGCCACCGTGAGCGCGGTCCCCTCAAGCGCGAGAGACTCGATCAGATTTTTCATGAAGTCCCTCCTCGGGCGTCTCCCCCTCCAGCTGTCCGAGCATGAGATCCAGGACGCAAACGAGTCGGGGATCGAACGTTCGCCCAGCTTCGTCACGGACGAAGCCACGCACGTCCGTGTTCGGAATGGCCTTCTTGTATGCGCGGCGCGAGGACATGGCGTCGAACACGTCGGCCACGCAGGCCAGGCGGCTGACCGGATGCTGCGCCCACCCGGTGGCGACAGATGGATAGCCACGTAAGTCGAAGCGTAGGTGGTGCTCGAAGGCGACGATCATCGGCAGACGGTTCGAGCCCGGCAGGCGGCTCAGGAGGTCCGCACCGAGGACGGGGTGACGCCGCATGATCTGCCATTCCTCTTCGTCGAGCGGGCCAGGCTTCCGTAGGATCTCGAGCGGGATGGCGATCTTGCCGACGTCGTGGAGCATGCCGGCCATGGCGATCTCCCGGAGGAGGGTCTCCGGCAGGCCGATCACGAGGCCGAGGCCGATCGAGATAACGGCGACGTTCACCGAGTGATAGAGGGTGTACTCGTCGTAGGACTTGATGCTCGCGAGGCGGAGGACCAGCGCCGGGCTCTGGAGGATCTGCTCCAGGAGCGTGGAGGAGAAGACGCGGAGCGTTCCGAGTTGCTCCACGGCGAGGGGGGAGCGAGCACGGACGGTCGCCTGGATGTCGCGGAGGGCGTCGATGGAGCCGTAGTAGGCTCGTTTGGCCGTCGTTTCTCCGCTCTGTTGCTCGGGCTGGACCGGCGGACCCAGCAGCACGTGAGACAACCCCTTGCGCAACGTCCACGACGCCGGCTCGCCACCCACTCCCGCGGTGACGGCCTCGAGGAGCGCGTCCACTTCTCGTGGCTCCACACCCGCGATGAACGAGATGCTACCGATCTGCCACTCGTTCTGGCAGACCGCGACGAACCGGCGGTAGAGGAGGCTCTCTCGCGGGAGGATCCGATCGTCGGCGACGAGAACGTCGCCCAGGAAGCGATACACGAGCCTCCCATGCGTGCTCAGGTAGGCGGTCAATGCGTCGTGCAGGGTCTGCTTGGCTTTGACCGTCAGCGCGTGCATCGCTGGATAGAGCGCGGCCGTCCGGACCAGGCCGTGCAAGCAGCCGAAGACGTGCGACGCCTGCTCGGGGCGACTATCTGCCATCGACGGCCTCGGGGGAGACGCTTGCCAGCGGCTTCCGGCCGGCCAGCGTCTGGACGGCCAGATCCCGGACACGGCGGTCGGCGCGCTTCCAGAACCAGGTGCGTCGGCTGACCGTCGCCTCGAGCACCTCCAGCGCGGCCGGGGTGGCGATCGAGGCGAGCGCGCGGATCGTCTCCAGCTGGACCTCCGCGTCGTCCTCGCTCCGGGCGCCTGGGCCCTGCAGCACCTTGCGCAGCTCTGGGACGGCGGCGTCGTTCCCCGGGGTGCCGACTGCGCCGATCGCCGTCCGTCGCACCGATGGGTCTGGGTCATGCACGCGGCGGAGCAACGGTGCTCTCGCGGCTGCCCCGCCGACGTGGATGGCGGCGCGCACGGCCTCCAGCCGGACCCGCGGGTGGGGATGCTCCAGCACAGCGACGATTGCCGGGAACGCGGAGGTGTGCCCGATTTTCCGCAGCGTATAGAGGGCGTTCCTCACCGCGAACCAGCGCTTGTCATCGAGCCGCGACAGCAACGACGGGATCGCCGGCACTCCCACGCGGGCCAGCACTTCGCACATCCGAATCCGGATCCGGCGGTGCGGCTGCTCCGCGAGGAGCGCCGTGAACACCTCCACGCCCTCCGGGCCGGCCAGACGCAGATATTCGGTCGCGATGTCCATCGGGCCCGTCGGAGGGTCCTGACGGAGGAGATCCACGATGAGCGAGACGTGGCTGTGCCCGGCGACCTTGCCTCGGAACAGCGCGGTCGGGGTCGGCGGGTTTTGGGACGTCTCGGGCGTGGCGTCGGTCGCGACACTGCGCAGGACGCGGAGGGCCAGATCGGGCTGGCCGCCGGCCAGCGCCTCGCGGGCGATCTCCGCCAGCGCATCGAATGCGAACTCCGGGCTTTCGGCGCGATGAGCGCTGGAGACCAGCGCCAGGAGCACGTCCGCGCTTCGCGCGAGGAGCACCTCGGGGCGGCAGGCGTCCATGATCTCCTGCCGCAGTTCGAGTAACAGCGGGTCGCTGTGCGAGAGCAGGGATGGTCCTGCCGGAGGCGCCCCGGGGTCAGCGTCACGCTCGAGCGTCAACGTGATCGCCTCCAGCAAGCGCTGTCGCTTGCCCTCCTCCCAGGGGTACTCGAGCAGCTCCGTCGTCAGCGCGACGAGCCGCTCCCGCGGGACGTGGCGGGCGATCTGCCGCAGCTCGTCCTCGGTGACCTGCGTGAGCAGGTTGAACGCGGTGAGATCGGTCGCCGCGCCGGGGAGGAGGTAGTCACCGAAGAAGGGCGTCAGGGTCGCGTCGGGGAGGAGCATGAGTGCCTCGAGCGTCGTTCGCGCGCGAACCTCGCGGTCGCCACTGCCTTGCGCCATCGCGCCGAGCATCTTGACCGCCGCATAGAGCAGATCGACGCGCCCACCGCGCGAGACGGTCTGGAACCACTCGAGCAACCCGGTACGCTCATACGCGAGGTTCTCGAGTCGCTCGTCGATCGATTTCAGGATGGACTCGACGAGCAGGTCCAGGGCGTCCGCGTCCGCCCCAGGGAGCATCGCCCCGGAGCCCGACTCATCTGTGCCGGTGCCCCAGCCGAGGTCCAGACTCCCGGGGGTCGCCGGGAGGCCCCCGAGACCTGGCGCGCTGACGCTCACGTGGACTACGGCTCGGTCGCGGAGGTAGTTGCGCGCGGCGGTGAGGGAGGCGAACTGTTCGACCGGCTTGTTGAGGAGCTCCAGCATGGCCTGGAGCTCCCAGGTCTCGACCGACGGCTCGATGCTGAGCTCGAGGATCCCCCGGGACTGCATCTCGAACCGCAGACCCTTGAGCGCCTGGTCCGTGACGGCGACCTCCCCGCCCGGCCAGGAGAAGCGGTCCCGGCCCACGCGGATCGGGAAGATCAGGCCCTGACGAAAGGCGTCGTCCAATGAGCGCCGTAGCCGCTCGATCCAACCTGTCGCTGCCTCGCTGGCCGGCGGGTAGAGCGCCAGTGACTTCTTAGCGGCCAGGAGGGCGCGCAGGAATTGGAGGAGCGCCTGCTGATTCGACATCGCCCTGAGGGAGCCTTCTCATTCCAGTGTACTGAAGCCCACGCGGCGCTCAAAGAACGCTGAAGAGCCGGGGGCTACAGAACGCAAAGTCCTATCGCCACGACGTTTTCCCCGGGAGCTCGGGCGCTTCGAGCCGACTCTTGACGCGGGCCGGTCGAGAATCCTCCTGCGCGCAGGCGCCAATTCCTTCAGTGGATTAGCGAGCACCGTTCTATCCCCTCAGCCTCGTGCGGACGTCACGCGGACGGTTTTCGACAACACGCAGTCAACAGGAGCAGACGGTCATAACGTAGCAGGTTGTGCTCGGTGTGATGCCGCCGCAAGGCGCCACAACTCGGTGAACACCACTTCTGTAATGGACTACTCCAACTACGAGCGCCGAGCCTCGCTCGGCGCTTGCTTCAACAGATGAGCCCGATGGCCAACTCAGCCGACTCACAATGGCCGGCTCCGGCGGGAGGGGTCACGAGTGACGCTTCTGGGCGAGCTCGACGCCTTCTACTTCGTGCACCGCCGCTGCGGTGAGCCTAGCTCGGAGGTGACAGAAGTGGATCGCGGCTGGGTTGTCATCGCGTCTACCTGCCGCGCCAAGATCGCTCGCCGAATATCGGCGCAGAGTTCTTAGCCTGGTCACAGGCTGTCGAGGCCGGTCGACCATCGCCGGCAAATATGATGTGCGATCGCGATGGGCGCTGGCAGCGACACCCGGGCCGGATCGTCGGCGCCGGCGGCGGCGCGCGCCACCATCTGCCGGATCTCATCGCGGGGGAACCAGCGCGCCTCGGCGAGCTCCTCGGGATCGACTGTGATCTCCTCGGTCAGGGCCTCGGCGAGAAACCCAATCATCAGGCTCGACGGAAACGGCCACGGCTGCGCAGCCAGGTAGCGCACCCGCCCGCAGCGGATGCCCGCCTCCTCGCGCACCTCGCGGCGCACGGCTTCCTCCAGGGTTTCCCCCGGCTCGACGAAGCCGGCGAGGCATGAGAACCGGGCGCCCGCGCGTCGCCGGTTACGGCCGAGCAGGGCCCGATCGCCGTGGATGGCGAGCATGATCACGACGGGATCGGTGCGCGGGAAGTGCGACGCCCGGCAATCTGGGCAGCGTCGCACCCAACCCGCCGACGCCACATTGGTCGGCGATCCGCACTGAGCGCAGAAGCGATGTCGGGCGTGCCAGTCGAGCAGGGAGCGGGCCTCGGCGAGGATGGCCGCCTCGCCGGTGGCGATGGCCGGAGCGAGGGCGCGCACGTCGATCAACTCGGTGTCGACGTCGGAGGCGACGTTCGCCCCGGTCGCATCGATCGCGAAATGCGCGCGCCCGTCGCCAAGGCCGAGAAAGATCAGCGGCGCGCCCGTGTCGATCTGGTCGCGCCACTGGCCCACCGACTGCCAATCGAGCGCCGGCGCCGCCGTGCCGCGAGTGAACGGCTTTAGGTCGCGCAACGCCAAGATGCGCGTCTCCGGGTCGCCGAGCAGCGCGGCGATCCACGCGCGGTCATTTCGGTGCTCGCTGGCCCGATCCAGGGGGTTACCGCCGAAGCAGTAGATGTCGTCCATGTCGGCGGCTAGGTCCGACGGTTTAGCGAATGATGATGCGGCTCGATCCGCGCTGGTTTGCTCACTCGTCCAATCTCACCGGCCGGCCCGTGGCGGAGGACCGCAGCTGGCTGAAAGCCACTTGACGAGGAGCCCCTTTCGGAAGATTCTCGGGCACATCTTCGCTCTGATCATGCCGCCAGTGTACTGTGGTTACGGCACGAGGGGGACGATGAGGAGGCTGCATGAGACTCGACTCGGTTCGTGAGCTCAAGCAGTCGCTCCCGGCTCAGTTGAACAAGACGTTCGCGGTCCGAGCCGCGGCGGGCGGGACCGCGAGCCTCGCGGTCGCCAGCGCGGCGTCGCTCAAGCGCCGGGCCCCGAGCTACTTCCTGGGGGTCTCGGCGCGGGACAAGAAGAGCTATCGGCTGGCGGTCCGGCTACAAGATAGGGCGCTGGAGAAGAGCGAGCTGGTGGACCGGATCGCGGCCAGGGCCAAGGGAGAGGTGGACGTGCGGTACGTGGGCCGTATCCGCGCCCGGGCCAAGCCGTGGTACCGATCGAAGCAGCGCCCGCTGCTCATCGGCTCGTCCGCCGGGTTCCTGGCCAGCGGGTTCATCATGGCCGGCACGCTAGGGTGCTTCGTCCGGTCCGGGTCGTCGAGCGCGCTGTACATCCTCTCGAACAACCACGTCCTGGCGGACGAGAACCGGTATCCCAAAGGCGGGCACCTCGTCCAACCCGGCGCGCTGGATGGCGGCAGCCCTACGGCGGACCGCGTGGCCAAGCTCACGCGGTTCGTCCGTCTCGATCCCGGGCAGACGAACTTCGTCGACTGCGCTATCGCGAAGCTGAACGCGGCGATCCAGGCCGACGTGCACAAGCTGAAGGGCATCGGCACCCTGGCCGGCCAGCGCGCCGGCGACCTGCAGGTGGGTGGCGTCGTGCACAAGGTGGGGCGCACGACGGGCGTGCGCCATGGGCGAGTGACCGCGTTCGAGCTGGACGGGGTGGCGGTCGAGTACGACATCGGCGTCATCTCTTTCGACAACCAGATCGAGATCGAGGGCGCGGGGAGCCGGTCGTTCAGCGACGCGGGGGACAGCGGCTCGCTCATCGTCGACGACCAGATGCGGGCCGCCGCGCTGCTCTTTGCGGGCGGCGACCACGGCGGGTCCAACGGCAAGGGGCTGACGTACGCGAATCCGATCGCCGCCGTGCTCCAGGCTCTCAAGGTGAAGCTCGCGTAGGACCGCACATGCCCATCAGCCTCGAGCAGGCACGGGCCGCGAAGGAATCCGCCAAGGCGCTGCTGGCCGCCCTGCCCGGCGTGGTGGGAGTCGGGATCACCAAGGTGGGCGAGGACTATGCACTCAAGGTGAACCTGCGCGAGCCGTTGCCGCCTGGCGTATGGGCGCCGGAGCGCATTGGCGACGTTCCGGTGCGTGTGGAGGTCGTCGGGAGGATCACCAAGCGCGGCTGAGACACACGACCGAGGTGGACACCGGCAAGCGCGCGCAGAAGTTCGTGCTAAAGTCGCGGCCGTGACCAGTGAGGAGACACTGCGCATCCGCGGCTACCTGACGGCCCAGGGCGCCAAGCTCTCGCCGGATCAGATCATCGGCAAGGTGCAGGAGGCCATGGCCCAGCTCCGGGCGGCTGCCGCCGCCGTACCTCCGGCGCGCTTCACCGAGCCGCCGGCGCCGGGGGAGTGGAGCGCGAACGAGGTGATGGCGCACGTCGTCGAGGCCGGCCGGCACTTCGGCGCCGCGATCGGGCGCATTCTCGACGGCCAGCCGCCGGGCGAGCCACGGGACGTCGCCGCGCGTGACACCACGCCGCGCCCGCTGGAAGAGTGGTGGGCGCTGCTCGAGCGCGACCGCACCGCGCTGTTCCAGCGGGTGGGTAGCGCGCATCCGACGGCGCGGCTCGAGGCCACGATCCCGCATCCGTTCTTCGGCGCGCTGAACTGGCGCGAGACGCTGCTGTTCATGCGGCTGCACGACCTCGATCACGCCGGCCAGCTCGCCAAGGTGGCCGGCGCCCTCTGATGCGCGTCGCCATCGGCCTGCGCCTGGAGGCCAACGAGGACTGGGACCAGGCCGCAACGTACGTGACCGAGGCCGAGCGCCTCGGCGTGGACTTCGTCTGGTCGCACGAGTCGTGGGGCCTGGACGCGGCCACCCCGCTGGCGTTCATGGCGGCGCGCACCTCCCGCATCCGGCTCGGCTCGGGGATCATGCAGGCCGGCACGCGCACGCCGGCGCTCGTCGCCATGACGGCGCTGAGCCTGGCCTCGATGTCGTCCGGCCGCTTCGTGCTCGGCATGGGTGTGAGTGGGCCGCAGGTGATCGAGGGCTGGCACGGTCTGCGCTTCGATCGGCCGCTCACGCGCCTGCGCGAGATCGTGGAGGTCGTGCGCCGGGCCACGCGCGGCGAGCGCGTGGCGTTCAAGGGGCAGGTCTACGAGCTGCCGCTGCCGGGCGGCGAGGGCAAGGCGCTGCGCTCCTCGGCCCAGCCGCGCCCCGACATGCCGGTCTACCTCGCCACCCTCTCGCCGCGCGGCCTCGAGCTGACCGGTGAGATCGCCGACGGCTGGCTCGGCACCTCGTTCATGCCCGACCACGCGCGCATCTTCTTCGACCACCTCGAGGCCGGGGCCAAGCGCGCGGGACGCACGCTTGGCCATCTCGATCTGCAGGCCGGCGGCGCTGTCGCGTTCGGTGACGATGTCGAGCGGCTGGTGGCCGCGCGCAAGCCCGGCCTGGCCTTCACTCTCGGCGCCATGGGCTCGCGCCAGCACAACTTCTACAACGACGCCTTCAAGCGCGCCGGCTACGCCGACACCGCCACCGAGGTGCAGCGCCTTTGGCTGGACGGCAAGCGTGACGAGGCGACCGCCCGCGTGCCCGACGAGATGGCGCTGAAGGCGAACCTGCTCGGCACCGAGGCCATGGTGCGCGAGCGGCTGCGCGTCTACCGCGCCAGCGGCCTCACCACACTGCGCGTGGATCCGGCCGGCGCGACGCTCGACGCGCGGCTCGCCACGCTCGGCCGGCTGATGGAGCTCGTCAAGATCTCGTAGCCGGTAAGTACTCCAGGAACGATAGCGCCGATGAGCGCCGTGTTCGATCCGAAGCTCTCAGCGCTGGTTGAACCGCCACCGGCGGAAGATGTATCCGGAATCCGAGGCCGTTCGGCCCTCGCCAATCAGACACGCACCCTCGGCTTCGAACTCGAAGATGCGCTTGACTTCCGTATGCTCGGTGGGCACGACATGGGCGTCCGTGACCGTGACGAAGACCTCGTCCAGGATGTGAGCTTGGTGAAGAGACTCCAGCATTACCGCGCCGCCCTCGCAGTCCACGTAATGCACCCCGAATTCGTTCAAGAGACGCTCGTGTGAGCGGCGGAGTCCGACCGAGTCGATGCTGTCCGCGGCAGCGACGAGCAGCGTGAGGCCCTTTTCATGACTGCCCCGCGCGCGAAGATGGCGCGCGCCAGCGCCGGTCGTGATGATGATCACCACGAGATGGGGAGTGTTGAACATCGGCGCGTCGAGGTCCAGTCGACCGGACTCGGAGTACACCACCTGGAGTGGGAACCGGCCTAACCCGTGTCGCACCCTGAACTGATACAGTGCGTCTCCGAGCCCGCCTCCAATGTCCGGCGTTCCGATGAGATCGGGCTGATCCCGGAGCGTTTGAGCGCCAAAGGAGACCGCATCCGCGCAGGCACGGAGATAGCGCATGAGCTGCAGGTCGGCGAGCCGGCCCGATCGGGTGAAATCGCCGCCGGCAATCGCGCGGATGGGATCGTCATGTACACCCGTCCTCTTCCACGTGAGGATTCCGTTCTTCGACGCGATCACGTTGGCGTAGATCCATGGACGCGTGGGCCAGGGCGGTGGGAAGCCGAGAGGCTCGACGCGATCGGGGTCCGGAGAGGTCCGACCGTGTCGATAGCGTGTCTCGGTGTTCTGGTGCCAAGAGACCCGCGCTCGATCGCTCTGCGTCACGCTCTACCAACTCCAGCGAGTCGCCTCGATTCACCGCGCCGAAGAGTAGCATTGAGGCTAGCCGTCGGATTCATTGCGGCTCCGTCCCTTGAGGCCTCCGAGAAGAGTAGCCCAAGCCAGCCTGGAGAGCAGCCCTCAGGCTCGCGTGGCTCGGTGTCCCGGAAGCGCCTGGGCCAGGAAGGCCGAAATGGACGCCGGGGCAAGGGAATGGCCGAGCGCCGCCCCTGACCGCCGTGGCGGGAGACCAAAGGCGGCCGGCGCAGGTCGAGACGAGCCGAGTGGAGGGAGGCGCGGCGATGACGGCAACGACCCTTAAAGACACAGCACTCGCTCTGGTAGCGCCCGGCAAGGGGATCCTCGCGGCCGATGAGAGCCACGCGACGATCGGACGGCGCTTCGAGGCGCTCGGGATCTCCAACAGCGAGGAGAACCGCAGGCGCTACCGGCAGATGCTCTTCACGACCAAGGGCCTCAGCGAGTTCATCAGCGGGGTGATCTTCTTCGACGAGACCATCCGCCAGGCGGCCGACGACGGCCGCCCGTTCGTCGAAGTCCTGGCACGCGAGGGGATCATCCCGGGGATCAAAGTAGACCGCGGGGCGAAGCCGCTGGCGGGGGCGCCGGGCGAGCAGGTGACCGAGGGGCTCGACGGGCTTCGCGAGCGCCTGGCTGAATACAAGAAGCTCGGGGCGCGCTTCGCCAAATGGCGTGCGGTGATCGCGATTGGCGAAGATGGCCGCACCCCGACGCGGCTGGGCCTGGAGGCCAACGCGCACGCGCTCGCGCGCTACGCTGCGCTGTGCCAGGAGGCGGAGATCGTCCCGGTCGTCGAGCCGGAGGTCCTGATGGACGGCGGGCACTCCATCGAGCGCTGCTTCGAGGTCACCGAGGCCACGCTCCACACCGTGTTCCACGCGCTGTGGGAGCAGAAGGTGGCGCTGGAGGGACTGTTGTTGAAGCCGAACATGGTGCTGCCGGGTACAGCTTCCGCGCGCCAGGCACCGGTGGAGGAGGTGGCGGAGGCGACCGTACGATGTCTCAGCCGTACGGTCCCCGCGGGCGTGCCCGGCATCGTCTTCCTCTCCGGCGGGCAGGCTGATGAGCTGGCGACCGCCCACCTCAACGCGATGAATCGTCTTCCCGGTCCGCGGCCCTGGCCGCTCGGCTTCTCCTACGCTCGGGCCCTCCAGGCCGCGCCGCTCAGAACGTGGAGCGGCGACCCCGCACGGGTCGGTGATGCCCAGCGCGCGTTCCGCCACCGCGCCCGCTGTAACGGCGCGGCTCGGTCGGGGACGTATACGCCGGAGCTCGAGCGGAGCGCGGCGTGAGCGCGAAAGCGCTCGCCATCCTCGTCGGCGGCGGACCGGCGCCGGGCATCAACGCGGTTATCGCGGCGGCCACGATCGAGGCGCGCAACCGCGGGCTCCGCGTGCTCGGTTGCCACGACGGCTACCAGTGGCTCATGCAGCGGGACCTCGGCCATGTCGAGGAGCTCGAGATCGCCGCGCTCTCGCGGATCCACTTCGACGGGGGCTCGGTTCTCCGCACCTCCCGCGCGAATCCGTCGCGGTCTGCCGAGACGCTCCGGAACGTCGCGGAGGCGCTGCAGCGCCTCGGCGCCTCATACCTCTTGACGATCGGCGGCGACGACACCGCGTCCGGCGCCGCTGCCGTGGCGCAGGTATTGGAAGGGAAACTCGCAGTCGCCCACGTTCCCAAGACCATCGACAACGATCTGCCGCTCCCGGCCGGGATCCCGACGTTCGGCTTCACGACCGCGGTCGACGTTGGCAAGGACCTCGTGCGGAATTTGATGAAGGATGCGGCGACGACCGACAAGTGGTTCTTCGTGACGATCATGGGCCGTCATGCCGGACATCTGGCCCTCGGCATCGGCAGCGCCGCCGGCGCGACGCTGACCGTCATCGGTGAGGAGTTCCCCGAGGGCGTGGTTGCCCTCGATCGGATCGCCGACATCCTGGAGGGCGCGATCATCAAGCGGCGCGCCCGGGGTCAGGAGCACGGCGTGGCCCTTCTTGCCGAAGGGCTGATCGAGCGATTGGACCCCGACACGCTGGGACACGTGGAGCGCGATCCTTACGGGAACGTACGCCTGGCGGAGCTGGAGCTCTCGCGCCTGCTCAAGGAGCGCGTTTCCGCTAATCTGAAAGCGCGCGAGATCGCGTGCAGCATCGTGGCCAAGGACATCGGCTACGAGCTTCGTTGCGCCCCGCCGGGGGGCTTCGACATCCATTACTGCCGGAGTCTCGGGTACTGGGCGACACGGTTCCTGATCGAGGGCGGCACGGGAGCGATGGCGACGATACAGGGCGAAACATTCGTTCCGGTCCCGTTCCGGGACCTGATCGACGCCAGGACGGGGCGGTTCCGCGTGCGCCACGTCGACGTCGCCTCGGAAGGCTACCAGATGCTCGCCGCTTACATGATCCGCCTCACGCGGGCGGACCTCGAGAATCCCGAGCAGGTCCGCGCCCTGGCCCGCGCCGGCGGGCTCGATGAGGCGGCGTTGGTCACGCGGTTCGCCGGCCTCGTGACACCAGGCCGCGGAGCCCGGTCTCGTGCGCCTTGACCCTGCTGGAGCCCGCGGCTACCCTCGACGCATTCTCACGAAGCCGCAGCAAGATTCCGTGAAGAATGCGCCTCGATGGGGAGGACAGCGATGCGTCCACGAAGCCGTGACCGCCGTTTAGAGAATGCCCAGGAGGCTGCCGGGAACGGGTTACTCGACCGCAGAGTCTTCATGAAGGGAGGCCTGGGAGCGCTTGCGACCGGCGCCTTCATGGCCTTCGCCTCCACCGAGGCAGGTGCGGCCGGCCCACCGGAGATCCCAGCGGGGATGAAGATCGCCGGCGCTCCCTTAAGCCCGTATGGGTCACCGGCCACGTACGAGCGTGAGGTGACGCGCACCCTCATCCGCTCCCAACCGGGCACGACGGGCGCCGGGGCGTCGCGCACGCCGCTGGAGGCGCTGGAGGGCATCATCACACCGAGTGGGCTGCACTTCGAGCGGCACCACAATGGCGTCCCCGCCATCGATCCGGCGCAGCACCAGCTGCTCATCCACGGGATGGTCGCGCGCCCTCTGGTCTTCACGGTGGCGTCGCTGCTGCGCTATCCGATGGTGTCGCGCATCCACTTCCTGGAATGCTCGGGCAACAGCGGGGCGATGTATCAGCCGACGCCGCCCGCGCTCACGTGCGGACAGACCCACGGGCTGGTGTCCTGCAGCGAGTGGACGGGCGTTCCGCTGCGCCTGCTCCTTGCGGAGGCGGGCGTCGATCCGCGCGCCGACTGGATCCTGGCGGAAGGCGCGGACGCGGCGGCAATGAGTCGGAGCGTGCCGATGCGGAAGGCGATGGACGACGCGATGCTGGCGTTGTACCAGAACGGTGAGCGTCTTCGTCCGGAGAACGGCTATCCGGTGCGACTGTTTCTTCCCGGCTACGAAGGCAACATGAGCGTGAAATGGCTCAGGCGAATCAAGGTGACGGACACGCCGACGATGACGAAGGATGAGACGTCCCGCTACACCGATCTCCAGGGTGACGGCAAGTCGCTGATGTTCACGTATCCGATGGAGGTGAAATCGCTCATCACACGCCCGGCGCCCGGGCTACGCCTGACGGGGCCGGGCCTCTACGAGCTGTCGGGAATCGCGTGGTCGGGCCATGGAAAGATCCGAAAGGTCGAAGTCTCGGCGGATGGCGGGCAGAGCTGGGCGGAGGCCGCCCTGTCACCCCCCGTGCTGGCGCACGCGCTGACGCGCTTCCGGATCGCCTGGAAGTGGAACGGTGCCCCGACGGTGCTCAAGAGTCGCGCGACGGACGACGCCGGCCATGTCCAGCCCACTCGCGATCGGTTGATCGCCGAGCACGGCGCAAACGTCATCTTCCACTACAACGCGATCCAGGCCTGGGGCATCGAGTCGAGCGGTGAGGTCAAGAATGTCTACGCGTGAGGCGTTCGCCCTCGCGAGCCTGATCATCGCCGTCGGCGGCTGCGCGGGCACGACGGCACGCGAAACGCCGGCACTCGGGCGCCCGGCGACCCCCGCCGAAATCGCGGGCTGGGACATCAGCATTCCCCCCGACGGGCGAGGACTGCCGCCGGGAGCCGGGACGTCGGCGGAAGGCGCACTCGTCTATGCCCAGAAGTGCCAGGCCTGCCATGGCGAGAGGGGCGTGGGCGGGCCCAACGACCGGCTGGTCGGGGGCCAGGGGACCCTGGCGAGCAAGGCGCCGGTGCGCACCGTCGGCAGCTACTGGCCGTACGCAACGACCGTGTTCGACTACGTCCGGCGGGCGATGCCGTTCCTCCAGCCGCACTCGCTGACGGACACCGAGGTCTATGCGGTCACCGCCTATCTCCTCAGTCTCAACGGCATCATCAGGGAGCAGGACGTGATGAACGCCGAGACGCTGCCCAAGGTGAAGATGCCGAACCGCGACAACTTCGTCCCGGTGTACCCCTGGAAGCCCATGGCCCCCTGACCGCTACCGTGGCCCGGGTCCGAGCACCTGCCTCAGCGCCGTCTCGAGCTCACGCCGCGTCGTCAGACCTTCGAATCTGGCACGGACCGTCCCCTGGCCGTCGACGATGAAGATCCACGGCTCGGAGCGGAGATTCCACTCTTCCACCGTGGGGGAGAACGTCAGCGGGGACCCGGCCTGCCAGATCTCCTGATGAATGAAGACGACCCGATCGGCGTAGCTCGGGATCAGCGTCCGTACGACGTCCACGACCGGGCCGCACACCCGACTGGTGCAGTACCTCGGGGTCGCAAACACGATCACCTGCGGCTTGCCCTGCGCGATCGCGTCCGCGATCCGCGTCTGATGCAATCGCGGATCCGGCGGCTCACTCGAATCGATCGTTCTCAGGTCGCTGACGTCGCTGGCGACGAGGTTCCGACTGCGCGGCGCCGGCGTCCCGGCCATCGGCGTGAGGGAAACCGGCGGGACGTTGACGCTCAATCGCGCCGACTCGACAGTACCGTCACCCGGCTGCGCCAGGATCTCGAGGCCCCAGGTTCCAGGGCGCGCGAAGGTCACCTGCGCGACGTAGATGCCCTGCACGTCGGTCGCCGCGCCGTGCACGTGTCGCGAGCCGTCTGGATGAATGTGGACATGGTTTCCCTGCTCGATGACCTCCAGCTTGTGGTAGCGAGCTGGCGTTTCGGCAGTGAGCCGAGCGTCGTCGTCATGGATGGCATAGACCCGCACGACGGCCTTGGCATCGGCGAGCAGCTTCTGGTCCTTCAAGAGCCCGAAGGCGAGCCGATTCGAGCCGACCACCAGCTCGGATGTCGTGAGCAGAACCTGCAACTCCGTCGCCGTCGGGGCGAGCTGGGCCGCCCCTTGGTCGCGCTGGGCGAAGCACACGGCGAGGAGCCCCAGCGTGACCAGGCCGGAGACGACGGGCGGGCGCTGGTACGCCCGCCCGTCCCGCTCGCTACTCCACAATGACCTGGCCGTACTGCCAGGGGTGTGGCAGACAGATGTAGAAGTAACTGCCGGGCTGCGAGAAGGTGAGGGCCTTCGAGCCGCCTTTGACCAGCACCCCGGTGTCCCACTTACCCCTGTCCATCGACGTCGCCGAGTGCGGCAGATCGCCGACGTTGGTGAAGGTCACCGTGGTGCCCGCCTTGATCCGAATGCGCGCCGGCCCGAAGCTGTACTCCACGTTGTTGGCGCCCATCTTGACCGTGTCGGCGTCCGCGATGATCGGTCCGGTGGGCCCGGCGACCGTCTGGGGTGGGGGCGGTGGCCACAGCGGACTCAGCTGTCCCTTCAACGAGAACGCCCACACCGCGTCGCCATACGCGCTGCCCTGCAGCTGGTTACCCCCGGTCGCGATCACGACGAACTGCTCACCGTCCACTTCATAGATCACGGGCGGGGCGTCAGCCCCGAAACCGGTCTGGAATCGCCACAACTCCTTGCCCGTCTTGGCGTCGAGCGCGAGGACGTTGCCGTCGGGCTCCCCGCGGAAGACGAGGCCCCCGGCGGTGACCGTCGAACCGCCGCCACCGCCGATCCGGTACGGGGTCTTGTGCTGCCAGGCGATCTTGTTCGTCTTGCTGTCGATCGCCGTGAACGTCCCGGTCATCGGTGAGCCGATCGGCGCCGACTGGCTTCCACCCGTGTAGCGCAGCCCGAGCACGTACTTGTCGCCGAAGCGCGTGAACGCGCTCGTACGCACCGTGCCGGGCACGTAAAAATAGCCTGTGTCAGGGCTGTACGGCACCGGCGACCAGTTCGTGCCGCCGATCCCCGACGGCTGCATCAGCACCGGGGTTTCCCAGAAGGTGTCGTAGATGCAGCCGGCTTTCTCGTAGCCCGGCAGCAGCTCGGCACACTGCGGTACGGTCGCGTCGCCGCGCGGGATCGGCTGGGTCTTGGCCGTCTTCTGCCGCGGGTCCTGGGGGACCGGGCGCTCGTCGATCCCGATCAGGGGCTTGCCGTTCGTGCGGTCCAGGATGTACACCCAGCCCGTGCGGCCGGCTTCGGCGATCCCTTTTCGCGGCTGGCCATTGATCACGGTGTCGAAGAGGACCACCGGGCTCGCCGCATCGTAGTCCCAGATGTCGTGGTGCACCTGCTGGAAGTGCCAGACGTACTCGCCCGTCTTGGCCTTCAAGGCCATCATCGAGGCGCAGAAGAGGTTGTCGCCCTCGCGCATCGACCCGTCGTAATCGGGCCCGCAGTTGCCGGTGACGAAGTAGACGAGCCCGAGGTCGGGATCGAGGGCCGGCGTGTTCCAGATCGTTGCCCCGCCGCGCATCGAATGATCGGTGCCGGGCGGCCAGGTGTCGCTGCCGAGCTCGCCGGGCCCGGGGAGCGTGTACGAGCGCCACAGGATCGCGCCGGTCTTGGCGTCGAGGGCGGTCAGCCGGCCGCGAACGCCGAATTCTCCACCCGACATGCCGCTGTAGACGATCCCGTCGTAGTAGAGCGGAGCGCTGGTGATGGTGTAGCCGTTCTCCCACTTCTCGAGGGGGGTCTTCCACACCACCTCGCCCGTTTTCATGTTCAGAGCCACGAGGTTGGCATCGAGCTGGCCGGAGAAGAGCAGCCCCTCGCCCATGGCGAGCCCACGGTTGACCCACCCGCAGCACACGGTGGAGATCTTCTGGTCGATGCCGGACCAGTATTCCCAGAGGATCTCGCCGGTCTTTGCCTTGAGGGCGAAGACATCGTCGTTGCCGGTGACGACGTACATGATCCCGTCCTTGACGAGCGGCGATCCCTCGAAGGAGTACTTGCCGCCGAACCCGGAGCCCTTGAGACGGGTCATCCAGGCTCCTTTGAGCTGGGTGACGTTGGTGGTGTCGATCTGCTTCAGCGTGGAGTAGCGCTGGTTGGTGAGATTGCCGCCGTTCGTGACCCAGTCCTTGGCGGCCGGGCTCCGGAGCAAGCGGTCGATCTCTGGATCGGCCGCCAGGGCCGGCCCGACCATGAGGAACAAGAAGCTCAGCGCCGTCACCATCGCGATCCCTCGCTGCCCCTGGCGTTGCATGCTGCCCTCCTGACGCTTCTGGCGGGGATGTGCCGGCTACGGGTCCCGGTGTGTCGTGGTCACGCCGCCTCGCGATCGGACCCAGGCGGGACGCGGCCGAGACATAACGCCGCGCCCCACCCATGTCAAGCGAGTCTGATGCCTGACGCGCACCCTGTTGCCCGTCTCACTTGAGCTTCAGATCCTCGTAGGGCGCTGACCACGGATAGTCGGCGATGAGCCCGAGCCCCGACTCGGCGACGCGCGGACCGTACCCTTGCAGGAGAGCGAGCTGCCAGATCGGCAGGTACATGGCCTTCTCGTGGATCAGCTGCTGGATGCGATGCAGGATCGCCTCGCGCTTCTTGCGGTCGAGCTCGACCGCTTGCTCTCTGAAGAGGCCGTCGATGTCCGGATAGCCTCCGTAGGCGTAGATGCCGCTCGAGACCGTGAACGCCTCGATCCGGGTGGCGGCGTTCCCGAAGACACCGCTCAGGCCGTAGACGATGTTCTTCAGCTTCTTCTCCTGATACGCCTTGAGGAATCCGGCCCGCTCGAGGGGGCGCAGTTTCGTCCGGATCCCCACGGCCTGCAGGTAGTTGAGCACCGCCTCGCTGTACCCGGTGGCCCCGGCATCGCACCAGAAGTCCCCCGCCTCGAAGCCCTTCGGGTACCCGGCTTCCGCGAGGAGTTGCTTCGCCCTGGCCGGATCGTATGGATACGCGGGCGGCTGCCAGTAGAAGTCGAAGCTGGTAGGGATGATGCTCCCGGTGATCTTGGAGAACCCGAGGGTCTCGGCCTGGTTGACGGCCTGGCGGTCGACGGCGTAGTTGGCCGCCAGCCGCACCCGCCGGTCG
This sequence comes from Candidatus Rokuibacteriota bacterium, assembly GCA_003221635.1. Taxonomy (GTDB): domain Bacteria; phylum Methylomirabilota; class Methylomirabilia; order Rokubacteriales; family CSP1-6; genus AR31. The sequence continues at coordinate 18,495 of QHSR01000250.1, forward strand.
TGCCACGGAGAGCTGGAGTCCCACTGGTCGACGAAGACGAGCCAGTGAGTGCTCACGAACGGCGTGGGCCGAAGCGTGAGTCCGGGAGTACGGCGCACCTCCTCGCCGATCTCGCCGGTGACCGCGTATGCGATGTCCGCCTCGCCGCGCTTGAGCATGGCCAGCCGCGTGGCGATGTCCGGGATGGACTTGAAGACCAGGCGCTTCACGCTCGGCGTCTTGCGCCAGTACCCGTCGAAGGCCTCGACCACCAGCTCCACGCCGGGAGTGAATGACACGAAGCGGTACGGCCCGGCCCCGATCGGCGCCTTCTTGAAACCGTCCTCGCCGACCTTCTCGACGTACTTCTTGGGAACGATCCATCCCGCCCCCGTCGCCGGCGTGCCGTAGAAGGTCATGAAGTCCGGCCACGGCTGCTTCAACCGGAAGCGGACGCGCCCGGGATCCAAAATATCGATCGCGGCCACCTTGTCCTTGAGCGCCTTCGCGAAGATGCCGCGGTACCGCTCGAACGAGAATTTGACGTCCTCGGCCGTGACGGGCTCCTCGTTGTGGAACTTGATCCCCTTGCGCAGGACGAACTCGTAGACGAGCCCGTCGGGCGACATACTCCACGACTCGGCCAGGCTGGGAGCCATGCTCTTCCCCGGCATCGGCTTCACGAGGGCGTCGTGCAGCGCGTAGAGGAACATGAAGGGTGTGATGAGTCCCGGCGTCTCGGCGGGCTCGAGGAGCGTCGGCGCCGGGGTAAAGTGCAGAGCCCATGTCATCTGCCCCGCGGGGGCGTCCGCGCGCCCCACGGGCGCGTCCGCGCGCCCCGCGCGCGCCTTGGGAGCCACGATGGCAAGCGTGAATGCGGCCAACGCCAGGGCCACGGCCCCGGTCACGATCTGTCGCCGGTGTCGGTTCATCCGATCGCCTCCTCGGTCAGCTCAGCGCCCGCTTGACGCGCTCGGGTGAACGGCAGCGCGCGTCCATGGTAGCCGACAATGCGTCGCCGGGCGCCGGCGTCGCCCCGCTGGCCCCCGGACCGCCTCTACACTATTCTTCGCTCCTGGACCGTGCGATGAGGGCGCGGCCGTCTCATCAGAGACCTGATACAGGGGGGGCGACGTCGTGACAGCGAAGCCCAGGGCACAGGACAAGCCGTTTCGTCTGGACGAGGCGACGATCGAGGAATTGCACGCAGCCATCCAGTCCGGGCAGACGACCTGCGTCGCGGTCGTTCAGCACTACATCGACCGCGTGCGCGCCTACAACGGGGTGGCCAGCGTGCTCGTCACGGCAGGCGGGGCCCCGGTCCGCGAAGCGACGGGCGCAGTGCGCGCGAAGGCGCCGCTTCGCTTTCCCGCGGAAACCGTGAAGGCCTCCACCATCCTGCCCGACCTCGACAAGTACAAGGGGCCGGCCCTCGAGTACGGCCGCATGGAGGCGACGGCCTCCCAGCCTGACGTCCAGCAGCAGTTCGGAATGATCGTCGGCAAGCCGAATGCCGGGCAGGTGAATGCGCTCGCCACCCTCAACATTCGGGGTGAGCGATCGGTCACGTGCCGGGGAGACTTCGACCGGCACCCTTCCGAGGGGCCGCTGCCCCCCGGCGCGCCCCCCGTCTGCGAGATGTTCCGCAGGCTACCGGACGCCCTCGAGCGCGCGGCGGACCTGGACGCGACGTACGGACGCAATCCCGACCTCGAGAAGATGCCGATGTACGGCGTCGTGTTCTCGTTCAAGGATCCGTTCGACACGAAGGACATGCGGACCACCGCCGGAGGCGACGCGCGCTACGACATCGACTTCCCCGCTCGCGATCACGTGCTGGTCGAGCAGCTCCGCAACAAGGGGGCGATCATCTTCGCCAAGGCCGTCAACACGGAATACAACGGGCGGGCGGGAAATCCCGGGGGCCGCCACGTTCCCGACAAGGTGCTGCCGTCGACGCTGGGCTACCAGCGAAGCACCTGGGGCGGCAATCCCGCGAACCCCTACGACACGACGCGCTCGGCCTCGCTCGGCTCGAGCTCGGGGTCGGGCGTGTCGGTCAGCGCCAATCTGGTGATGGCCAGCCTCGGCGAGGAGACGCGGGCGTCCTGTCGCGGCCCGGCCAACCACAACGCGGTGGCGCTCATCCTTCCGCACAAATCGATGCTGGGGTTCAACGGCGGCGCCATCGGCGCGGACATCTATTGCGACCGCAGCGGCATTCTCTGCCGCACGATCGGCGATTGCGCCAGGGTCCTCGATGCTCTCAAAGATAGCGTCGAAGGCTACTACGATCCGCGAGATCCCTACACCACCGTGCCGCGCTCGTCCGTGTTGAGCACGCCGTACGCACGCCACGCGACGATGTCCGGAACACCGGGCGCGCTCAAGGGCATGCGCATCGGCGTCGTCCGGGAGTCCATGGTGTACCCGCCGGGGTCGAAGGCCGAGGAGCCGATCGTCACCACCGCCGCAAGAGAGATCAAGACCATCCTCGGCGGCCGGCTGGGGGCAACGCTCGCGGAGTCGTCCGATCCCCTGTGGAAGCGGGATCCCGACATCGAGGCCATGACGACGGATTTCAGGCGAGCGCTCGCGCGGCTGGTGCCCATCATCATGCCCGACCTCCTGTTCAGGCTCGGGCGGGACGGGCGGCCCCTGTTCAAGGGGTTCGCGACGGCGATCGTGCCGACCGAGTTCATGCCCGGGAAGGTCTTCGGCACGGGCACCGTGCAGCCGATCGACTATTGTGTCGCGCTGGCGGAAGGACGGATCGCGCCACCCGCGAACCTCGACATCGCGACCATCCAGGAGCAGGAGCTCGCGATGGCGTTCAGGTTCCACATCCCGCAATACCTGACCCGCCGTGCCGCCGACTGGAAGGCGCGGGGATTCACCGAGACGCTCGTCGACTTTCCCACGCTCAACGCGCGATCCAAGTTCTGGGGCGACGATGGGCGCGCGGCCTTCAGGAACTGGGAAGAGGTGAGCGACCCGCGCAATCCCCTCGGCCAGCGTCAGGGCGTGAACGAGCGCGTCATGCTGCGCGAATTGCTGCGCCGGGTGGACATGATGGTCCTGCTCGAGAACCACCTGGACGCGCTGGTCCGCCTGCACACGCCGTTTCCGCCCGGAAAGATCGGCGGCGCTTACCAGCCGGGCCTGCCCGGCAATCTGCGGCTGGAGACGTTTTACGGGCCGAACGCGGGATTGACGGAGGTCCTGATCCCGGCGGGTTACGTGACGACCGTCTACGATCCGGTGTTCGCACTCGGTCCCGACGGCACACGCTACGTGACGGTCCCCTCGGACACGCCGACGGTCATTCCGGAGCCGGGATTGCCCTTTTCGTTGGTGTTCCGGGCCGAGCCGGGCAGAGAGGACGTGCTCCTGAAGATCGCCTCGGCGTATGAAGCCGCCTCGAAGCGCCGCGTTCCGCCGCCCGCGTTCGGGCCTTTGTAGACATGGGGGGCCTCGACGGGCCCCCCAAGCCCCCCGCGCTCGGAAGCGCCCCGGCAAAAGCCGTGGCGCTCCTCGAGGTCGCGCAACGTCCTCGGGGGCCTCGACGGGCGGCTCTCACGCGAGCGCGTACGGCTGCCCGTTCCCTTCGAGGGCAGGATCGAGAAGTAGCCCGAGCGGCTCATTGGCGTTACCAAGCGCCCCGGTGCCCTCGGCCGGAGCGCTGTGACTATCGTGGCATTCGGCTAGACTTCCGGTAGCCGTCCTCCACCGAGGTGCCCAATGCGGCGGATCGGGCGCGCGGTCATTCTCGCTGTCTGGACGTTATCGAAACGGGGGAATGGGCGAATACCCAGAGCTATTTAACCCGACGACGAAATGAGCCCGGCCGCTACTAACAACATGGAACGCAAGACCTTTGGATCTCCGCATCGGGATCGCTGTTCCACGCTATACGGACCGGGCGCGCTGCGTCACATGGATTATCTAGTTACGTATACTTCTAGTCGTACGGACAGGGAGCCCCGTCGTTCATGATCAAGGCCGTTCTCTTCGATCTTGACGGCACGCTGCTGGACCGAGATTCAACGGTGCGATTACTACTGCGCGACCAGTACGAGACGTTCGCCACACATCTTGGCCACGTCGACCGCGACGTATTCGTCTCACGCGTCCTCGTTCTGGATGACCACGGGCACGGTAAGAAGACAGCGGCACTATACGCCTCGATCGTAGAAGAGTTTGATCTCCCAGCTGTACTCGCGGCGGACCTGCTCGATCATTTCTGGGGACGATACCATGCATTCTGCCGGCCGTTCGCTGACGTGATTTCAACCCTTTCTGAACTGGGGCGTAGAGGGACGCGGCTCGGCATCGTCACCAACGGCACGCAACGGGTACAGCATGGCGCTATCAGCGCCCTCGGGATTCTTAGCTATTTCGAGATGGTCTTGATCTCTGAGGTAGAAGGCCTTCGAAAGCCCGATCGTCGCATCTTCGACAAGGCGTTGGCGCGCCTCGGGGTTGACGCGGCGGAGTGCTGCCATGTGGGCGATCACCCCGTCGCTGACGCGACGGCAGCGAAGGCGGCTGGCCTTGTTGCAATCTGGAAGCGCACGTCCTATTGGTCGCCTCCCGCGGCGGACATCCCTGCGATCGACACGCTTAGCGAGGTACTTTCATACGTATAGATCAGCAGGACATTGGCCGCATAACTCACGAATAGAGCGGACGAGCTTCGCTCGCCGCTCATCCGCGCGTTCGAGAGCCTTGGCAACGCGTCGAAACGGGGAAAGGAACTCCCTAAAATCAGCCGCTCAGTGCCCACCGGTCTCTAGGACGGAGAAGGCGGCCTGGCAGCACAGGACATCCTGGTCGGTCGCGCTCCCGCCCGCGACGCCGATGGCGCCGATGATCGTGATGCCTTCGAAGATCACGAGACCGCCGGCCGCGGGCAGGAGGCGCCCGCGATGCGCGACGAGGAGGCTGCGCAGCCAGGGCTGGCGCGCTTGAGCCGCGAGATCGGCAGTGGCGAGGTGAAAGGCCGCCGCCGTGTAGGCCTTGCTGACAGCGAGCTCCGTCGTCCGCGGGGGGGCGCCGTCCATCCGCCCGACGGCGATGGGAGTACCCGCTTCGTCGACCACGGCGGCCGCCACCGCGATCCCCACGCTCCTCGCGTACGCGTGCGCCCGGTGCACCATCTGCCATGCCGTCTCGAAAGCGACCGGACCAACCACCGCCTTGTTTTGCCGGAAGAAGCTGGCGTTGGCGTCGATGGAATCCGCGTGCTCGGCCGGGACGTCGACATCCTTGAAGATCGCGTCGACCGGGCAGACGATCTCGCACTGCTCGCAATCGATGCACACGTCGGGATCGATGTAGAACTGGGGGGCGCCGGGCCTGGTATGGATGCAGGCGACCGGGCACACCTCGACGCAGGCTCCATCGTTGGTACACAGCCGGGTGATGACGTACGGCACGGCCGCTGAGGGAAGCGCCGCGCTACGCGGCGGCCAGGGGCAGATCGGTACGGATCACGTCGGCCACGTGAACCCGAGTGCCATACTCCGCGGTCACCAGCTTCCCGGTCCGATCGAGCGTGCCCAGCTTCGCGGCGACGGCCAGTCGTGCAGCGTCCAGTGACGCCGCCATGCTCGCGCGGTATCCCAGCTCGCGGATCCACGCGCTGAGTACGAACGTGACGAACAGCCCATTCTGCACCGGTACCTGACCGCCGATCCCGGGCGCCTGGGATGGATCATGGTGGGCACGCACTGCGCAGACGATGGCGGAGGGATGACCGGCCTCGTCGGCATCGAGCTTCGTTATGCCCACGAGGTCAGCGCCCAGGTAGCGCGCCATCTCCTTGACGTGGCGCGCGGTGACTTCGGGCGTATGGAGGTCCGCCTTGGTCGGGAAGACGTTCCCCTCGGGCGCCTTTCGGAGCACGTCGAGCAGCGAGTTGGCCCGGTCTGCCGGGGCAGTGTTGATGAAGAAGTCCCAGTAGGGATCGTGGCTCCGCTGCTCGGCCCGTCGCCACGGATTCTTGAGCCAGCCGGATCGCAGCGCCACTAGGCGTCCCGCTTGACGAAGCGGTTGGTATTCTCCTTCAGGGGCGCGTAATAGCCGACGTTCCCAACCGGGTTGGCTGCGTGGGCCGTGCCATGCGGCGCGGTGCAACCGGCCACCGTGCACGCCTGCTCCCCTGGCTTGATGCCGGAGTCATAGCCAAGCCAGCGGACTCGCGTCTGCCGGGTCGCACCCCAGAACCGGTCGTCGATCGCCTTCAGCGCGCGCACGAGAACCGGGCGTGCAGGGATGGGGCACGTGCTGAGCGCCCACACGGTGAGGCTCCGCCACCAGACGTTGGGCTTGGTGAACGGACAGACGGTGGCGCAGGTGAGGCAGCTTCCCCAATGCGCGTCCATGTACGGCCGGACCTTGTAACACGTGAGCCAGTTGATCTTGTACTTCTCGACCCCGTTGAAGACCACCTTGTCCCCGAAGGGCACGCTGTTGGTGGGACAGTTGATGGCGCACTTGCGACAGACCTTGCAGAAATCCTCCACGCCGTTGTCGACGGGCTGATCCGAGACGAGCGGGAGGTCGGTCATGATCGGGTCAGGCATGTGGATGCGCGCGCCGAATTTCCTGTGGATGAGGAGCCCGTTGCGCCCGAGCTCCCCGACGCCGGAGGCGAGCCCCGCCGCCTGAGGGTTCGACACACCCCGGAGCGCCGCGTACCCCAGCTCCTTGATGTAGCCCTCCAGGGCCTTCAATATCATCTGGGCCTTCATCTGCGAGACGTGGTACGCCGCGTCCCCGATGTAATGACGGTGGGCCTGCAGCTTGTCGTAGTCCCATGCGGTGGTGGCCACGATGATGTACGGGTACCGCTGCGCCATCTGCTCAGGAGTGCGGCCCTGGAACACGTCCCCGGAGCTGTTCTGATAGACGTCTCGCGCCGCGCTGTCCTTAGGCGGCGCGGTGGCGGCGTACAGAAAGGACGGATGCGCCCGGGCTACGGTGACGACGTCGGCGCCCATGTGACGGGCGACCGCCTTGATGTGGCGCGTCATGACGGCGGGATCCGGCACGGCGACCTGTCTCGAGTTGATCTTGCCCTTGGGGGCCTGATTCACCACCGAGGCCAGAAAATTTCGCTGGTCGGCGAAGTGGTTCGGTGCCGACACCCGGGTGAGCGGGTCCCGGGAGATCGTGTTGCGGTACCAGTTGAAGAGGGCCTTGCCCAGCTCACCGCGCGAGTTTCTGGGGTGCGGCGTCTGGTTCATGTCGACGT
>QHSR01000084.1 GCA_003221635.1 Candidatus Rokuibacteriota bacterium
CCGCGATGACGCGATCGCTCAAGGCGCAGGCGCCCGAGAACCTCGAGTTTTGCGCGTACCTGGCGCTCTACCCGACGATCCGCTCCACTGTCGATTACGGACCGCTGGCGAGCCGTCCGATCCGCCTCTTCATGGGCACCCTTGACGAGGCCACTTCGATCACGACGGTCCGGGCCTTCGCGGAAAGCCAGCGGGCGGCCGGCGCTGACATCAAGCTGTTCGAGTACGAAGGCGCCCACCACGCGTTCGACAATCCCGAGTTCCGGACGCCGGTCCTCGCGAGAGTGTCGGGGGCCATGTTCACGGTGGCCTACCACCCGCAGGCTCACGCGAGGATTCAGAAGGACATTCAACAGACCCTGGCCGAAGTCTTCGCGAAACAGTGATCGCTCGACGAGCCAGACTCCTACGAAAACTTAAACGAGCGTGGATTGAACCTGTAGGACACCAGATTGTCGATCGCCGGCAGGTCATAGGTGCCATAGAATCTCGGCATCATCGCTCGGCACCTTTTGATGTAGTTGGAGGTCAGCGGCGGCGTAAAGCCGATGTCCCTTCGATCGATGCGTACGGCGCGAAAGCCCTTCGCTTTCATATACGCCATGATTCTGATCGCAAATCGGGTAACGGTTTCCGACCGCTGCGTCCAGGCCGTGTGCCATGCGCCAAACGGGTGAAAATAGTTCGGCACGCCGCCGAGCATGATGCCCTTGTAGAAGTTGATTCCTCCGATGGCAATCTTTTGCTCATCAACATGCATATCGAATTTCAGAAGATTCAAATTGAACCCCGTGGCCAGGATGCAGACATCACATCGTATTTCCTCGCCGTCCGCCATCACCAGGGACGATTCGGTGAAGCGGTCGATTTCGCCAGTCTTGATCACGATCTTCTTCTGCTGGAGTTGTTCTTTCAGACCGATCGCGACTGGTATCCGTTGCTCCCAGGGGTTGTAACGGGGACGGAAGTGGCGTTGAAATGTATCCGGGTCGATGGTCTTGTGCCAATGATGTTTGAAGAACCAGCGCGCGAACCATGGAAACTTCCGAAAGCCGACGAAGATCAGATCGTCCTTCCACTGGATGGCGTAGCGGAGGACCGTAAGTGGGAAGGTGAGACCCCTCGTGTGAAGGTATTGACAGGCGCGTGTCAGTGGGCCGACCGTGTTGCTGATTTCGTATATGTACGAAGGTGATCGCTGAACGAGGACAAGCGATTGTGAAACTGCCGAAAGTTCCGGGGCACAGCAGATGGCGGTTGCACCGCTGCCAACAAGCACGACGTTCTTCTCCAGAAACGTCCTTTGGCTGTCCAGTGCCGAGGTATGAACGATCTCGCCTTCGAACGTGTCCGCACCCTTGAATAGGGGCACGTAAGGATCGGAGAAATAGCCGTTGCCGTTGATCAAGAACTGGGACGTGAAGACACCGGCCGTCGTGTGAACGATCCACCGGGCATTGGCGGTGTCAAAGACAGCCTTCACGACGCGAGTGTTGAACCGGATGTGTGGCAAGATCGCGAAGTCCTCGGCGACCGAGCGGAGATATTCATGGATCTGGTCTCGTGTCTGTAGGCGGTACGGCGACAGAAGAGTTTTGAAGCTGTAGGAATACTTGATGAACTCGGAGTCACATCGGGCGCCGTGCCATCTGTGCGTGTACCAGACTCCACCCAAGTCGTCCTTGGCTTCGAGGATCGTATAGGAGACGTTGTTGATCGCCAGGTAGTAGGCCGCGCCGATACCGGTGATGCCGGCACCAATGATGATGACGGTCGTGGTGGCGTTCGGGTGGTCGGGGCACTCGGTGAGCGCAGAGCCAAGAGAGTTAGATGCGCTCGAAAGCTCGCTGCCAGGGTTGTCCAAATCGCTGGAGGCGTCGAGGGCTGTCGTCAGAGCATTCATCGTGAGCCTCCGCGGTGCGCTGATGAGCGTGGAACAAAGACTGACATCGCCTTAAAGTGTCGGGTGACTTCGCGGGCGCCAGCGAGCCACGACATCTCGCGGTAAGGGAGAGTATGTCGCTGACAGAACGCCCGGGTAATGGGCCGCGCCACGCGCAACCGGGCAGTCGGCACCGAAGGAAAGAGATGGTGCTCGATGTGATTGTTCACTCCACCGAACAGAAAATTGTGCAATCGCGAGGTGCCGAGGTTGCGTGTGGTGCTGAGTTCCTGCATCAGGAAGGAGATCGACTCGTCCGGTTCGATGACGCGCGTGCCGATGTGGTTGACGAGGAAGATCGCGCCGAGATAGGGACCCGCGAGCAAAGTCATCAGCCCGTAGTTCAGGAGCGCGGCCGGAAGACCGAGGGCGAGCGCCGGGGGCACAAGCCAGACCGCGCAATGCAAGACGAGGACGATCTGATCGACGCGGGTCGTGCGCGGGTTCTGTCGTAGGAACCGGACGCTGTCGAGTTTCAGGGTGAACGGCTGCAGGCACACGAGAATCCAGACGAGCACCGATTGATGACGGCTGATCAGCTTGCCTAGCGCGGTTTTTTGCCGAGCCGACTCGGGGTACATGCTGAAAAACTCCGACTGTATGTCGGGATCACGCCCGCGATCGTTGCAATGCGGGTGGTGGCGGCGGTGGATGTGGCAGTAGTACGAATAGCAGAGCGCGGTCAACAGCGTATTGAACACCTGGCCGATGCAGGCGATCGCACGGCGATTGCGGGTCACGGCGCCATGGCCCGCCTCGTGGGCGAGGAAGCCCGCGTGCACGCTCAGAAACGCCAGCACGGCAAGCGCGAACACGCGCACCGCGAGGCGTGGGCCAGTCAATAGGATTCCGTACGCGGCGGCGTACCCAGCCAGGATGAATGCGCCGTATACGGCGCTTTGCACCGGAGCGGGCCGGAGACACCCGGCATTCGAGAGCTCGGCCCCCAGCATTCGGTAGAGGCGATCGTCTTGCAGCCGATGTTCAGCATTCGGCGAACAGACTGCGGCAGTTGTCGCGGTCATATGACCTCCCATTGGGCTCCCAGGCGACCTGATCCATCCCCGTGCATCGGGCTTGGACCCGTCCCCGTCCGGTCCCATCAGGAGGCTACGCAGCCACGATGCCAATCTTGTAACCGATTGAATTTGTGGTGATGCTGGCACTGTGATAGAAAAATGGGACGCCGCGTCTAGCCTTTTGTGTGTGCGCGACCTACATTGAATGCATGTCGAAAAACCGGCTGAGCCCCAGCGATCGGGAGTTCTTCGTCACGCTCCGCGCGATCGTCTTCGGCAATCCTTTCAGCGCGGAGCGCGCCAAAAAAGTCGCCCGCCTGGTCCCCAATGCCCCGCTCGACTACTTGGACACCAACCGCGAGGTCCTCGCGCGTGTGGTGGGGCCACGAGTTGAACCGTGGCTGCGCGAAGGTGCGCAGGCACTACAAAAGCTTCCAACGGAAGACCGGGGGTTGGTCGAACTCGCCTTCCTCTACGTGTGCTACCACCGCTACGTGCCGCTAATCGACGCGCTCATCGAGAGGCAGGCGATGCAGGGCGGCGCCTCGCTCACGGTGGACTTCGCTGACGAAGCGATCGGGGAGCTATTGCGCAGCCTCGTGGCTGAAGAGCGCGCTGTGCGCATCTTCGGATTCTTTTTTCAGCTGCGCCGCGCCTTCTACTTCATCTACCGCTCGCTTGCCGGCGAATGCGAATCCATGCGTAGGCTGCGCGAGGCGCTATGGAACAACGTCTTCACCCACGACATGCGTGAGTATGAGGCCGTGTTGTGGCACCGGATGGAGGACTTCTCGACGCTGCTTCTCGGCGAGACCGGAACCGGCAAGGGATCTGCCGCTGCAGCGATTGGCCGCTCCGGGTTCATTTCTTACCTGCCGGGCGAGCGGAAGTTCACCGCCAACTTCGCGGAGAGCTTCATCGCGATCAACCTTTCGCAGTTTCCCGAGACACTGATCGAGTCCGAGCTCTTCGGCCATCGCAAGGGCGCCTTTACCGGCGCCATCGACCATCACGCGGGGGTATTCGAGCGCTGCAGTGGTCACGGCGCCCTGTTTCTGGACGAGATCGGCGAGGTGTCAATCCCGGTGCAGATCAAGCTGCTGCAGGTGCTGCAGGAGCGAATCTTCACTCCGCTGGGCGGCCACGAAAGAAAGCGCTTCTCGGGGCGGGTCATTGCGGCGACTAACCAGCCACTCGGACGTCTCCGCCGCGACGGACGCTTCCGAGACGACTTCTTCTACCGGCTATGCTCCGACGTGATCGAGGTGCCGACCCTCCGCCAACGCATCGTGGAATCCGCCGACGAGCTAGAGCTGCTCGTGCGACTCCTGATCGGACGCATCACGGGTGCGCCGGACTCCGCCCTTGTCACGAAGGTGCTGGAGGCGCTCGCGGTCGGCCTGCCTCGCAACTATGCGTGGCCGGGAAACGTGCGCGAGCTGGAGCAGGCGGTGCGTCGCATCCTATTGACTGGCGGCTACGCGTCTGAGCCAGTGCCAGTCGGTGCAGACGAAGGGACGGCGCTGGCCGAGACGCTGCGGGCGGGCGAGCTTGCAGCATCGGAGCTCCTTGCCCGATATTGCGCCATGCTATACCGACGTCTTGGCACGTACGTCGAGGTCGCAAAACGGACAGGGCTTGACCCGCGCACAACCCGCAAATACATCGAGGACGCAAAATCCGGTTAGAACCGGGTGCGTGTTCGCGCCGACGTCAGGACCGACCCGAAATCTGGGAGCATGCCGAGTGAGGCAACAGGATCAAGTTCCTTGGCGGGGCGAGGCCATCAAGGGACGAGGCCGAGTGTGCCCAAATTGTGCCCGTGATGAGCGCATTCCTGATCATTCCAGATCACCCCAGCGCACGATGCCGAATCAACTCCTGATTGCACGGCAAGGATTTCTGTGTACTTCCACGATTCCTGTTCCAGGACAGACTAGGGGCGCTTGAGTGTCACGTCCTCGTAGGGGGCCGAGTACGCATAGTTGACGATCAGGCCGAGGCCCGATTCCGCCACCCGCGGCCCATAGCCGTTGAGGAAGGCCGGCTCCATGAGCGGCGCGAACATGGCCTTGTCGTGCATGAGCTGCTGGATTCGATGAAGCATCGCCTCGCGCCGCCCTCGATCGAGCTCGCGCTGCTGGTCCTGGAACAGGCCGTCGATGTCGGGGTAGGTTCCGTACACGTAGAGGCCCCCGGCCGCGACGAAGGCCTCGACGCGGGTCGCGGCGTTCCCGAAGGCGGCGCTCTGGCTCTGGACGATCTGCTTGAACTTCTTTTCCTGATACTCCTTGAAGAAGGCCGCGCGCTCCATGGGTCTGAGCCGGGCGCGAATGCCCACCGCGCGCAGGCTGTTCACGGTAGCCTCGGCGAAGCTGGCGTAGACGAGATCCGCTGAGATTTCGCCGCCATCGAACCCATTCGGATACCCGGCCTCCGCGAGAAGCCGCTTGGCTCGCTGAGGATCGTACGGGTAGGCTGGCGCCCGCCAGAAGAATTCGAAGTCCTGAGGAATCACGCTGCCTGTGATCTTGGAGAAGCCCAGGGTCTCGGCCTGGTTGATGGCCTGGCGGTCGATGGCGAGGTTGGCGGCCACCCGGACCCGCTTGTCCGCCCAGGGCGACTTCGGGTCCCACTGATCCAGGAAGACGTACCACACCGCGAAGGGGATGTGCGTCGGCTTGAGCGTGAGGCCCGGGCTCCGCCGAAGCTCCTCGGCCAGGACGCCGCGGATCGAGTAGGCGACGTCGGTCTCTCCCCGCTTCAACGACGCCAGCCGCGTGGCGTCGTCGGGGATGCTCAGGAACACGAGGCGCTTCACGGACGGAGCCTTTCGCCAGTAGGGCTCGAAAGCCTCCAGCACGAGCTCCACGCCCGGGTTGAACGAGACGAAGCGGTACGGACCCGCGCCCACCGGGGCTCTCTTGAATCCGTCGTCGCCGACTTTCTCGATGTACTTCTTGGGCACGATCCAGCCCGCGCCCGTGGCCGGGGTCCCGAAGAAGGTCATGAAATCCGGCCAGGGTTGTTTGAGGCGGAACCGGACGCGTTGCACATCGAGGATCTCTACGGCGGCAACGCGTTCCTTGAGCGTCTTGCCGGCCACACCCTTGTAGCGCTCGAACGAGAACTTCACGTCTTCGGCGGTGACCGGGTCACCGTTGTGGAACTTCGCGCCTTTGCGCAGGACGAACTCGTAACTGGTGCCGTCCGCGGAGGTACTCCATGACTCCGCCAGGCTCGGCGCCAGCGCTTTGCCCGGCAGTGGTTTCACGAGCGCGTCGTGCAACGCGTAGTACACCATGAACGCCGTGGCGACCCCTGGAGTCTCGGCGGGGTCGAACCAAGTGGGCGTGAGCTGAACGTGCACCGCCCATGTCATCTGGCGCTCCGGCGCTCCGGCTTCGACGGGCGAGACGCTGAACACGCCAACGAGCAACGCGACGAACACGAGAGCCCCACGGCGAACGATCTGGCCGCTGATCATCATTGCTGAACCCTTCCTCGGAGTCGTTTTCGTGCGTCACGGATGGCGCCCCAGACGCGCGCGGGCGCAACCGGCATATCGAGGTGACGGATGCCCAGCGCGGCCTGCTCCCCGGCATCCGCCGCCTGCGAGCGTAGGAAGGATAAAAGGGGCGTGGGGGTGTGGGACGACAGAACAGGCCGTTCTCGGACCCGGCACTCTCGACCGCGACCGTTTCTGCCTGAGCTCCAACTGGGTCGTGTCGATTGACCGATCAATCAGAAGACCTGTGGCAAAGTACCATTGTCGCTGTCACTGAGACTGTCACTCACCCCTCGCAACAGGTTGCAACTGGCCGCTGCTGGGCACGACATGGAGCGGCTGCCGCCGGCGAAGCAAGTTGTTGAGAACAAGTATAATGTCTGGCTCAAACGATGAGATCTGAAAATCCTGGTGTCGGCGGTTCAATCCCGTCCCTGCCCACTAGCTTTTTCTAGGAGTTGAGCCACACGCGTTGCGGGGCTCATGAAGCGCGGTACATTCCCCTCCACACTGGCGATTGACTCTCGGCTGCAGCGAGCGTAGACAGGAGGGGACGGGACGCGGATCCCGTCCCGTCGGGACGCACACCGCGAGCAAAAGGGGGTGCGAATGGAGACCGCGATCCGCTGAAACGGGCTCCGGCGCATGCCGGAGCGCGCGGCAATGAACCGCGCATACCTCGAAGGGGATGCCGTGGGCGGAGCCTGGACGGTTCGCCCGCGGCCCCCGACTCACCCTCTGCTCACGCTTGCCCAGTCTGGTCCAGATTTCTACACCTTCAGACGACCCTCGACAGCCGGAGGACCATCGATGAGCAAGTACTTGCGCTCCGCTCTCGCCGCGCTCCCGTGGGCAGTCCTCGCAGCGCTTCCGGCTGCCGTCCTCGCGCAAGAGCAGGACACGACCATGGCGGGGGTGACTGCCCGCGTCGCCTTCATGCAGACGGTCCGCGGAGTGACGCGGGTCGGCATTCTGTTCCGGAACGGGCAAGATCGAGCTGCGCAATCCAGCGCGGCAGTCGACTTCTCGAAGCTCGAGTTGATCGACGCGGCGGCCAACCGCAAGCATTTCCCCATGAAGGACGCCGATGGTCGATACCTGGGGGGACCCATCTCGGACTGGAACGGTGGTGGGCGCTGGTTTCCCGACCTCGCGCCCAAGTCCGAGACCCTGCTGTGGGCGATGTACGAGGCCATCCCCGCTGGCACCAAGCTCAACGTCGAGGTCCCCCTCTCGGGCTCGTTCGACCAGGTGACCGTCGCTGACGGGGGCGCACCGACCAGACAGGTGGCGAGCAGCCTGCCACCGTTCACCGCGACCCTGCGCTCGGCGATCCGCTCGGCCGGCCAGCTCCGCGTCCAGCTGCTGATCACGAATCCGGGGCGGCGAAGTCTCTCCTCGGTGCCGGCCCTGATGTTCGGAGAGGTCTACGCGCTCGACGCCGCGGGCAAGCGGAAATATCCCCTGCTCAAGGGCGCGGATGGTCTGTACGTGGCGCGGCCGCAGTCGGACACGAACGGCGGCGGTCGCTACTTCCTGTCGGAGATCGGCCCGAACGGTCAGGCGCCGATGAGCCTCACGTTCCAGGCGCCGCCGGACACGGTGCGAGAGATCGACATCGTGATTCCGCTCTTCGCGCCGCTCCAGGGGATTCCGCTCCTCGGCGAAGGCGGCGCGGCGGCGGGCGGCGTGGCCGTCGCCGGCCGGTCCGAGGCCCTCGAGCGGGCGCTCAAGGAGCTGGCCGCCACGGAGACGGCGGAGACGATCACGATGCAGCTCGCCTCCGACGTGCTGTTCGACTTCGACAAGGCCACCCTCAAGCCCGAGGCGCTCGCCTCGCTCGAGAAGCTGGCCACGGTTATCAAGGGCTATCCACGAGCGGCGATCACCGTCGAGGGGCACACCGACGCCAAGGGCAACGATGTGTACAACCAGTCGCTGTCCGAGCGGCGCGCGCAGGCCGTCGCCGACTGGCTCGCAGCCAACGCGGGGGTGGAGCGCGGCCGACTAGAGACGCGTGGCTGGGGCCGCACCCGGCCGGCGGCGCCCAATGCCAAGCCGGACGGCTCCGACGACCAGGCTGGGCGCGCCAAGAACCGCCGCGTCGAGATCGTCATCCACAAGGGCCGGTAGGTCGGTCTTGGCATGCTTGCGAGAGCCGGCCACGTTTCAACCGGATCGGCCTCGCGCTGCCCATCAGCCTTCTTCACGACCCTCCCGCTGCCCCCGCAGGAAATCCTGTAGATCTTGCATCAGCTTTTCTGAGTCGAGTTTTCCGTCAGGTAGCGGTTGCTGCTCCTCGCCAGCCGCCGCGTCGTATTGCTGCTCTAGTTGCTGCACGTGCTCTCGGGTGGCGCGATTCCGAGCCACCTCGCGATCACATTGGGTGCGGAAGTCTTGGATGGCCTTGGCGAAGTGGGACATGTCCGGGCTAAGGTGGAGCAGGCGGGCAACGTAGGTCAACAGTGCCTGGATCGCCGCTGGATTCTCGTTGTTTTGTAGGTAGTGGGGCGCTTGGCCCATCAAGCCGAGATGTAACATTCCACGTCGCTCCGCGGCGTCCAAGACGACCGTGGAAATACCGGTCGGGCCTTCGTAGCTCGGACGACGATAGATGCCCCAGGCTTCGAGCACCGATCGCCAGGCGGGGTCGCTCGAGCGTCCTGTGACACGTATTGGACGGGTATGAGGCGCGCCAGCCAAGAGCGCCCCGAGCGAAACGATCCGCTTCACTCCACAGCGCTCGGCCACATCAAGGAACGCCTTCGTGTAGGTGCGCCACTTCTGATGTGGCTCCACGCCGCAAAATAGGAGGAGGCCGTCGCGGCCATTCCCTGGATGCCACGCGAAGAACTCACTCTTCGGCCAATGGATGTCACGTTCGCCATCAGCCCTCAGCCGCACGTCGGGCCGTTCCTGGGTAAACACGAAGAATTGTTCAGGATCCATCCAGGCCAGCCGCGTGGCCGAGAGGTCGCGGACCAGGTGGCGCAAGGCACCGGTGGCCGCCTGGCCGGCATCGACCCATCCGCCAAACGCCATGACCATCGTTGTCAAGTCAGCGGGCGGCTCGCGGTCAAACTCTATATGGTCCATGTTCATCCTCTCGGCAGTGGAGAGCGTCGCTCACCACCCTACGCCTCAAAAGCTCGGATTGGTTGCAAATGGTGTCAGCTGCAACTCGTGCGTCCAACAGGATCTGTCCTGGGTGTGTAAGTAATAGAAAGCCTCGGCAATCTTCACAGGATTCATCACAACGTCCGGATGCTGTTGGGCTCTCGGAAGTGCTCGGGTGCCTGGCGAGTCGATGAGGCCGTCGATCACGACATTGGCCACGTGTACGCCATGCTCGGAATATTCTTCCGTGAGCGCCTGCGCCAGCGTGCGCATCATGACGCGCGGATAGTACAGCGACTGTCCGGTCATGCGCTTGCGACCACGCAATGAGAACGCGTTGTTTGAGATAAGGAACGAGCCGGCCCCACGCTGGCGCATGGCGGGGAGGACTTCCTGGGCGACGAGGAACGGTCCGCGGCTGGCGATGTGCTGGGCGGTTTCGAATATTTCGATGGGGATGTGTTCCAACAACTCTTTCTCGGGCGGCAAGTCGCGCCCCTCGAGATACCCGGCGTTGTAGACCAGGACATCGGGGTCACCAGCTTGCTTGCGAATCGTGGCGAACGCCCGTGATATGGATTCGCGCGACACCAGGTCCAGCTCGACGATCATGCCTTTACCGCCTTGCTCGGTGATGGCCTTCTCCAGCGCCGAGGCATTGGCGGCACGACGGGTCGTCAGGACGACGAGAAAACCCTCCTGGGCGAATTTTTGAGCGATGGCGCCGCCGACGCCCCAGCGCATGCCAACGGGTATGTCGCTGTCGTCGAGCACCTTGCCGTGCGCCAGTTGGGTGTTGCGTCCATCGGACTGCCACTTGGAGGTTGCCCCAACCACCACGGCGACCTGCTTACGGGCTGGGTTCATGAGGGATTCCTCGCTCGTTGGTGCTGGCTGCTCGCGGTGCTCGTGAACCTGGTAAGCATAGGGAAAAGAGGCGCCCTTCACAACCGGGACCTCGAATTCTCGGCGATCCTGTCGCCTCTTCTCCAGTTCCTCGATGCGCTGTCGGGGACCATCCCGACCTGTGCCTGGGTGCGGCATCGACCGATCCCGCATATACTGTCCGCAACGAAATAGCCCTTCGTGGTGGTGGGACGACTCGAAGGACCGAGTGAGCCATGAGTGTCGCATTGTCGTTGAGACCGCTCGGCAAAGCCCTGGGCACCGAAGTCGTCGGTGTCGACGTGTCGCGCCCCTTCGACGTCGCCACGCTCGAGTGGATCGACCGAGCGTTCGCCGAGCATCCGGTGATGGTGTTTCGCAATCAGCGCCTCGGGCCGGCGGAACTCGCGGCGTTCGGGGCTCAGTTCGGGCGTCCCCAGCCGCACATCCTCGAGCAGTATCGGCACCCGGACCGGACTGACGTGTCCTACATCACCAACGTCGACAAGGCCGGCGGAATCGATCGGTTCGGGGTGACGCGCGCCTCCACGTGGCACACCGACGAGACGTACGAGGATGCGCTGCCACGGCTGGCCATTCTCCACGCGCTAGAGGTGCCGTCGGCCAAGGGCGGCACGATGTTCGCCGACATGCGCGCGGCCTACGACGCGCTGCCCGAGGCGATGCGGCGGCGGCTCGGCGGGCTGGTCGGTCTCCACGGTCGCACCAACGGCCCCGACGGTGTCAACCTGTACGGCGAGACCTACGTTCGGGCGAGCGAGAAAATGCGTCCCGAGCGTCGGCACCCCGCCGTCAAGAAGCACCCGGTGACTGGCCGCCCGGTCCTGTTCGTCAACCCCACGCACACAAGCGTGCGTGAGTCGCGAGGACCACGTCGAGCGCGGCCCAGGACGATTTCTAGCTTGCTGATCGCCTCGTGCGTTGTCGGCGGCCCTTCCACTACCAGCCTCGACGGATCGCCCGCAACCCATGTCGCTCAGCTAGTCGTCCTGCAACGGATGCGAGCGGAACGCGGTCTTCGGCCGAGGCATGGGAACGTGCGCCCCTTTGACCGCGTGCCAGAGGATGGCGTTCAGGATCTGGGCATCCGCCTCGTCGGGCCGATCAAGGGCCAGCTCCTTGGAGTCTTCGGCGCGATACGCGTTCTCCTGATTGACCTCGCCGAGAGACTGGTTGGGCTTGAGAGCTTCGTAGGGCGTGAGTGTTGGCGTGTCTTGGAAGGCGGTGATCATTGGAGCCGATGCCGCGTCGAACTGACTCATCGGTGGGAGACCGAGGATGAGTTCCATGGTCCGCAGCATCGAGACCGTGGAGTACATGCGGTGGTCGACGACGCCTCGTCGTACGTAGGGCGAGGCGACCAAGCACACGGTGCGATGGGCGTCGACATGGTCCGGTCCATCCTGCGCGTCATCCTCCATGATGAAGATGGCCGTCTCCCGCCAGATCGGCGAGCGTGACACGGTTTGCACAATCCGGCCCAGTGCGAGATCGTTGTCCGCCACCATGGCTTTCGGCGTCGGGTAGCCCGGACGGGTGGCTGCCGTATGGTCATTGGGGAGTGAGAGAATCATCAGCGTCGGAACCGTGCCGCGGCGAACGAACTCCTCAAACTCGGCCTCCCAGGCGTCGACGCGCGCCTGGTCGCGAATCGAGAGATCGTAGCCTGCGTAGGTAGGAGAGAAGTGCCCGGCTAGCGCATTGGCGAACGGAGCAGGCTCGACGGCCGGTGGCTTGGAGCGGAACGCGAAGAACTCTCCATATACGCGATACGTAAGACCGGCCCGTGCGGCGTACTCCCACAGGTAGCCTCGCAAGGGCGCCGAGGCGCTTGACCCGCCCTGGAAATCGTAGGCGCGATTCCGGTTGGAGTAGTTGGCCGGCCACATCTTCTGCACATAGTCGGTCGCGACGGCGGCAGTCGACCAATTGTGGCCATCGGCAGAAACTTCAGCGTCCGCATAGCAGTTGTCCAGGAGGACAAAGGTCTCCGCCAGCGCATGGTGGTTGGGCGTGATGTCGCGACCGAACAGGACGAGATTGCGATCGCCGTCACCCTGGGGAACATCGCCAAGGACCTGATCGTAGGTTCGGTTCTCTTTGATGATGTAAATAACATGCCGGATGAGGCTCGGGTCGCCAACGCGGCGAGGCACGGCGTGCGGAGTCGTGTCTCGTGGACCTTGCGTGAGACTCTTCTGGGTCTCGTCAAACCCGTTGTTCTTCACGACCTGCGTCGTGTACGTACGGAGCGACGCTGCGTTCGGCACAGCGATCACCGACAGCGTCCCGCGCGCCATGCTGCCGATGTACTGAGCAGTAGGCGCGGGTCGTTCCGGGTTGGGTCCGCGCGGGTTTGGCCCGGCGCCGAGACCCTTCATGTTCGCGACGTAGAGGGATTGCCCATCGCGCGAGACCACGATGGCGCTCGGAAACCACGCGGTCGGAATCAGCCCGCGGATGCGGAAAGTCGCAGTGTCCACGACGGCGACATCGTTATTGCCCCCGTTCGCGACATACAACGTGTTGCCATCGGGCGCCACCGCGAGGGCGTTGGGCATCGAGCCCATCGGCGCCCCCGGATACGGCGAGAGGTCGACCGTCCCCACCACCGCGTCGGTCGATGTGTCGACGACGCTGACGGTGTCGCGTGTCGCATTCGCAACGAAGAGACGTGTTCGATCGGGCGAGAGCGCCAGCCCGCTGGCGTGGCCTCCGGTCGGAATTCGCTGAAGCAGTCGCTGCTGACCGACGTCGATGACGCTCACGCCCCCGCCATTCCACTCAGAGACGTAGAGCTTCTCGCCGGCCTGGACCAGGGCGTATGGAAGCGGGCCGATGCTGTCAGCCCTCGCGGCCAGCGCGAGACGAACTCGGGCGCGCACCCGGCTGGTCGCCGTGTCGATGAATGCGACGGCGTTCTCGAGATTCAGGGCGGCATAGAGGACGGCGCCGTCCGGTGAAATCGCGAGACCTGCAGGGTAGATCCGGGCCTTGGCCTCACCGAGTGGAATGGGCGCCCGTTCGGCCATAGCGCGCCCATCGAAGTCATACACGCGGATCTTGTTGTTCCCGCCGGCAGACGCATATACCCGACGACCATCCGGCGTGATGGCGATCCCCAGAAAGAGCGCCTCCGGGCTGCTGTACGGAATCGTCTGGATGACCTTCTGCGTCGTGGTATCGAAGAGCACGAGACTCTGCTCGCCTTGCCCGTTGTTGGAAATCACCAGGTACCGGCCATCCGGGGCGGTCGCGATACCGAGCGGTCGATCCCCGAGCTCGACCTGAAGACCGGCGGGCGTGAGCAGCCAATGATTTGGGGTGACTCCCGTCCCGTCTGGTTGAGGTCCAACGCGACCGAAGAAAGCAGAGCCAACCACAGCGCACGCTCCCAACACGCCGACCAGAAGAACCACAAGGATCGACCTCCTCGGTTCGCGTGCCATTCAGCATTTCCTCCTGGGCGGGCTGAAGTTTCCGATGGATCGTGAACCAGAACACGAATCCGCGCGCCGAGATTCTACTCTACGAGGGGGCTGCCTGGCCTCAACTCGGCAATAAAGTGATCGGGGAGGGAAATCGGTGGAAACGAGAACGTGCCCACGGGCGTCCTTCACTTCCCTTCGAGTGCTCCCGGCGTGCTCTATCATCATTGGAAGGCGGCCGTCACCCCTACGTCGTCCATCGCGCACAAGGGTATGGTGGCGGGAACGAAGGCGCTGGCTGCGTCGGTCTTGGATTTGGTTACATCGTCCGATCTGCTCGCGAGAGCCAGGGCTCAGTTCGCCGACGATACCGGGGAGACGAAGTACTTCTGCCTACTGCCGGCGGACGCCTCCGGGCCCGTTGGCTTGACCGCTCTCGCGCGACGACGTAGCATCGGGCCGTTTCTCGACAGTTCGGCTCTCGGGCCGCGGTGTGGGGGTGCTCGCCGACGTTCGTGATCCTCACTCCGTAGAAGGAGTAGAGAGATGAAGACGGTCCTGTCGTCCCTCACCTGCGCCATCGCCCTGATCGTGCTCGCCGGTACGCCCTCCGCGGCGGCGGCACAGGAGAAACCAGCGACGCCCGGCGATGCAGCGGGATTCGCCTATGCGGCGCCAGCGTTCATCAAGGAGCTGGATACGCGGTATCCCGTCCAGCCTCCGATCCCGCCCTCACCTCCACGCTATGGCGGCGTGTTGCACTTTCCCGCGACCGTCAGGGCCTTCGATCCCACCGCGGGCTATCGTCCGGAGCTTGCGCTTGTGTGGGACACCCTCACGGAGTGGGAAGCCACGCAAGACCCTGGCCACGAGTTGGGAGATGGTCAATCCCTCGACGTGGATCTTCAAGCTCCGGCAAGGCGTGAAGTTCCACAACCGGCCGCCCGTCAACGGGCGAGAGATGACCGCCGAGGACGTGAAGTATTCGTACGAATTGCTGAAGGACAAGGCGCAGTACTCCACCCGCGCCGCCCTCGTCAAAGCAATCCAGGTCGTCGACAAGTACACCGTCAAGTTCGAGCTGTCGCTCCCCGACCCGAAGTTCCACCTCAACGTGGTCGATTCGCTGTCGCCGGTGATCGTGCCCCGCGAGGCGGTCGAAGCGCCCGGCGGTCTGGCCGAGAACCCCATCGGTACCGGCGCGTTCATGCTGAAGGAGTTCGCTCCCGGGGAGGGTGCGTTGCTCGTACGCAATCCCGACTATTACCTGAAGGACAAGGACGGGCGGCAACTGCCCTACGTCGATGCGGTACGTTTGCTCTTCACCAAGGACCCCGCCACGGACACGGCGCTGTTCCGCACCCGGCAGCTGGATGTGATGCGAGTCTCCACGCTGGACGTGCTCTATGCGCTGATGAGAACCGTCCCTGATATGCAGCTCTACCGCGTGCCATCGTTCGGATGGGGCGACTACGGCGTGAGCATGGCGCTCGACAAGGCGCCCTACAGCGACGCGCGCGTCCGCCAGTCCCTCTCGATGGCCATCAACCGTGAGGTCGTGGCGGACGTGATCAACCGAGGCGATGCGGCGCTGTACGGTCCGTTCCCTTGGGGCCTCGCCGGCTACACCAAGCGCACGGACTATACGTACGCCAGTCTCGGCCCCAACTATCAATACAGCCCCCAGAAGGCCAAGGAGCTCCTGGCCGCGGCGGGCTATCCCAACGGCTTCGACATGGAGCTGGAATGGGCTGAGTTCCAGGGATGGACCTTCAGCGAATTCGTTCAGCTCATCGCGCGATTCTTCGGCGACGTGGGCGTCCGTGTGAAGCTGAAGCAGCTGGAGACGTCGACCTGGCTGGCCAAGGCCGCTGGCGTCCAGCCCTTCCCGCACACGCTGGCCGCCTTCAGCCCCATCGGGGCGGGGCCGAGCTTCATGGACTGGGTGTACTTGCGCTACCATTCGTCGTTCCCCCGGACGATCAACCGGGAAGGGATCAGCGACCCGAAGCTGGACGATCTGCTCACCACGTGGCGCCAGGATCCCGGGGAGAAGCGGCCGGCCATCCAGCGCGCCATCTGGGATCACCTGTGCCGGAACGTGTATCGCATCACGACGATCGTGCCGCCGCACTACCGCATCAGTCAGGCGTACGTCCACGCGGGCGCGAACCCCTATTGCTGGTTCCCGGGCTACTGTTCGTATGAAGCCAAGACAGCGTGGATGACGGAAAAGGCGCCGAGCCGGAAGTTCGAGAAGTTCGCTCAGTAAGCAAGGGATGCGGACGTACATCGCGCGCCGCGTCCTGCACGGACTGCTGGTGCTGTGGCTCGTGTCCCTCCTGATCTTCTCGCTCGTGCGCATCCTGCCCGGCGATGCCGTCATCATGCAGCTCGACCAGGCCGCCGCCCCGACCCCCGAGACCCTGATGCGCGCCCGCCAGGAGCTCGGCCTCGAGCGCCCGTTCCTCGCCCAGTACCGCACCTGGATCGCGGGCGCCGTGCACGGCGACCTCGGCCGCTCGCTGATCACCCGCCGCCCCGTGACGCAAGAGCTCCTCAAGCGCATCAACCTGACGTCCCACCTGGCCGTGATGTCGGTCATTGTTGCCATGCT
The DNA here is from genome assembly GCA_003221635.1 of Candidatus Rokuibacteriota bacterium. GTDB lineage: Bacteria > Methylomirabilota > Methylomirabilia > Rokubacteriales > CSP1-6 > AR31. The sequence continues at coordinate 16,538 of QHSR01000084.1, forward strand.
GATCGCGCTACCGATCGGCGTTCTCTCCGCGGTGAAACAGGACACCACGAGCGACTACGTGGGACGCTTCTTCGCCATCCTGGGCCTGTCGCTCCCGGACTTCTGGCTCGCCACCGTCGTCATCACGTTCCTCGCGATCTGGGTCCAGTGGATCCCGCCCATCGGCTTCGCCCCGCTCTGGGAGGACCCCGCGCGCTGCCTGAGCCAGCTCCTCATCCCGGCCCTCATCATCGGGGCGCGGCTGGCGGCGGTGTCGATGCGGATGACGCGCTCGTCGCTGCTCGAGGTGCTGCGGCAGGATTACATCCGCACGGCGCGCGCCAAGGGTATGCGCGAGCGCGCCGTGATCGTGCGGCACGCGCTGAAGAACGCGTTCATCCCGGTCGTGACGGTCATCGGCCAGCAGTTCTCTGTGCTGCTCGGGGGCACCGTGATCGTGGAGTTCATCTTCCTGCAGCCGGGCGTCGGCAGCCTGATGCTCGACGCCGTTCTGCTGCGCGACTACACCCTGATCCAGGGCGCCGTGCTGTTCTTCGCCGCGGTGATCGTGGTGACGAACCTGCTCGTCGACATGAGCTACGCCTGGCTTGATCCGCGAATCCGTTACCGCTGACGCCGCGCCGGCCGCCGTGTCGCATGGGGGGCTCGGGGCGCCCTTTGCGCTGTGGGGTGTGTGGGGCGCGGTGTGGCGGCTCGTGCGGCGTAAGCCGCTGGGCGCGGTGAGCGCGATGATCATCCTCGGGCTGGTCGTCGTCGCCATTCTGGCGCCGGTGCTGGCGCCCCGGGACCCGTATGAGTTCAATCTGAACGAGCGCGGGTTGCCGATTCGCATGCAGGCGCCCACCGCCGCGTTCCCGTTGGGGACGGATCCGCTGGGGCGGGATGTGCTGAGTCGGATCGTCTACGGGGCGCGGGTATCGCTGATCGTGGGGCTTGCCTCGGTGATCATCGGGACTCTGCTCGGCACCGTGCTCGGGCTGGTGTCCGGGTACTGGGAGGGGAAGCTGGATCAGGTGATTCAGCGAGGCGTCGATACCACCATGGCGATTCCGGGGATCGTGCTGGCCCTGGCGGTGATGTCGGTGCTGGGGCAGAGCCTTACCAATATCATTCTCGTCATTGCGCTGGTGATCGCGCCTGGGGCCTCGCGGGTCGTGCGGGGCACCGTGCTCGCGGTGAAGCAGCAGACGTTCATCGATGCGGCGCAGGCTTTGGGGGCTTCGCCGGGGCGGATCGTGGCGCGGCATGTGCTGCCGAATGTGTTCGCGCCGATTCTGGTCATCGCGACCGTGTGGCTGGGGAATGCCATCGTCATCGAGGCTGCGTTGAGCTTTCTGGGGCTAGGAACTCCGCCACCGACTCCGACCTGGGGGGCGATGTTGAGCGGGGAGGGGCGGAGGAATCTGGAGACGGCGCCCTATCTTGCGATCTTTCCGGGGGTGGCGATCAGCATCGTGGTGCTGGCGTTCAACATGCTGGGCGACGCGTTGCGCGACCTCCTCGATCCTCGGTTGCGAAATCGCTAGACGACGCGTCTCTTGCAGCCCATCACGAGCGGCCGATTCGCATGAGAACGCGCTTCACAGCGACCACCGCGAAGAACAGCTCGACCAGAGCTCGCGTCGTTACCGAGGGCCGCCAGTTCCCCGCCAGCACCGACACGACGGCGTCGAAGATACTGCGGATCGGCGGACGGGAGTACCACAGCTTGCGAAAGGCGGGATCGTAGAACCCGACCGCGAAGCGCCGGAAGTGGTGATAACGGCCACGCACGGCGCGCTCGTACCGGGCGAAGGCACGCGCCGACACGTCGCCAGCGCGCAGGCCGGCGTCGATGGCCTCCGCGACCTCGAGACCTCCCTGCATGGCGAGCATCACGCCGGTCGAGAAGACGGGATCCAGGAACGCCGCGGCGTCGCCGACGGCGACCCACCGATCCCCGGCCGCCCGGGTGGCGAGATAGGAGTAGTCGGCGTCGAAACGCGCGGGGGAGACACGCCGCGCCCGCTCGAGCAGCGGCAGCGCGGCGGGCGTGCTGGCCAGATAGTGGGTCAGGCTTTCTTCCGGCGTCGCCTTGGATTCGCGCCGGTGAACCACCTGCGGGATGACGGCTCCGACGCTGATGACGGTGTCCGAGAGAGGAATGAACCAGAGCCAGCCCATGTCCGGTCGGGTGAACATCCGGATATCCCCGGCCCGCCGGCCCGACGCGCGGGGGATGCCCTCGTACTGCGCGTGGACCGCGATGTTCAGCAAGAGCGGGTCGTGCTCGTGGCGGCCAAAGCGCTTCACCAGTATGCCGGCTCGCCCGGACGCGTCGACCACGACACCGACTCGCATCGTGCCGGCGCCGCCGAGGCGGTCCGCGAAGCTGAGCGTGACGCCGTCGCTGTCGAAGGCGGCATCGAGCAGCCGATGCTCCTCGAGCACCCGGGCGCCGCACTTCTCGGAATGGC
>QHSR01000085.1 GCA_003221635.1 Candidatus Rokuibacteriota bacterium
CGTCGACGCCCGCCTCGGCGGCCGCCCTCTTCGCGGGCCTCGGGCTCGGAGTCCTGCTGAGCGACCCGCGCTTCGCGACCAACGACGCGCGGGTCGCCCACAACGACCTCGTGGATGCGGCGCTCACGCGCGCGATTGGGTCCCGCACGCTCGACGAGATGCTGTACCTGTTCGAAACCACGGACCTCACGGCATCCCCGGTCTACGACATCGCCGACATTGCCAAGGACCCGCACGTGGTCGGGCGCGGGATCCTCGTCGACGTTCCGGATCCCGACCTCGGAAGCGTGCGCATGACGGCGCCCACGCCGCGTCTCGGCGAGACGCCCGCGACCATCCATTGGGTAGGCCCCGCGCTCGGGGCCCACAACCGCGACGTCTACGGGGAGCTCGGGGTCGATGACGCCGAGCTCAATGCGCTGTCGCACGACGGCATTATCTGATGCTGGTCCGGTGCGGCGTGGGGTGCGGTGGGGGTCGAGAGGACCACGCGGCACGCTTTCGCTGCCCCGGTGCGGCTGGGCTCCACCCGGGCGCTCCACTCCCGTCGCCGCGTGCCGGGAACGGGTCCCTTCGACCCCCACCGCACCCCACGCCGCACCGGACCAGCGCGAGCTTCTTCATAGCTCTCCTCGTAGGCTTCGGCGTGCTGCTCGCCGCGGGCCCGGCGCGGGGCGCCGATTATGGCGGACCGTTGATCGATGCCCACTCGCACGTACCGAACGCGACCGCGATCAACACGTACGTCGCGGCGATGAAGCGGCACAACGTCGTCAAGGTGGTGCTCCTGGGCGTCGGCGGTCTGCAGAAAGACGACACGATCTGGCTGACGGCGGCGAGCAAGAAGTACCCCGATCGCGTGGTCGCCGGCCTGCCCCTGCCCGATCCGACCGCCGGGACCGCCGCGAGCCAGCTCGAGCTCCAGCTGGAACGTGGCCGGCCACGGGTGATCGGCGAGGTTCACCTGCGTCAGGTCGGTCGCCGGACGATCGATCGCGACCCCAACAGCGCCGCCTTCGGCAAGATCCTCGACGTCGCGGGGAAATTCGGCGTGCCGATCGTCATCCACTACGAGCTGACCGACGCGGCGGAGACCGCCCTGGACCGGGCCCTGGCCGCTCATCGAAAGGCCACGATCGTCCTCGCCCACGGCGGCGAAGGTCCGCCCGGCCGTCTCGACCGACTCCTGCAGCGCAATCCCAATCTCGTCGTGGATCTCTCCGGCATGCACTTCCAGCGGACGCCCATGCTCGCCTCGGAGACCGGCTCGCTCGATCCAGGCTGGAAGGGGCTGATCGAAAAGATGCCCGATCGGTTCCTCATCGGCGTCGACGTCTGGGCGGCGCGGCTCTTCGAGCCGGCGATGCTGGATCGGCTCATTCTGTGGACACGCCGGATCCTCGGCGAGCTCAGGCCGGACGTCGCCGAGCGCGTCGCGCATCGGAACGCGGCGAAGCTCTACCGCCTCGAGTAGCGGCCGGACATCCCGCGTACGCCCGGCCCGCACGGCGAAAAGGTCCAGGGCGCCACGCTACGCGAGCAGGCGATCAAGGAGACAGCACCATGACGTTCCGCACGGCCCTGTGCGATCTCCTCGGCATCGAGTACCCGATCGTCCAGTCCGGCATGGGCGCCATCGCCGGTCCCGAGCTGGTGGCGGAGGTGTGCCGCGCTGGAGGCCTCGGGATCCTGGCCGGGCTCAACGTCGCTCCCGACGATCTACGGAAAATGATCCACCGCACGCGCGAGCTGACGAACCGTCCGTTCGGCGTGAACCTGTGGCTGCACCACGCCCTCCGGCCGCCCATCGATCCCGACGCGATTCCTGAGGCGACGCTGCGCGGAGCCCAGGAGATGCTCAACCGCTTTCGCCAGCGCCTCGGGATTCCGACGACGATGGCCCGACCCGCTCGGGCGCCCGATCTCGTGGACGCCGCCGTCCGGGTGGTGCTCGAGGAACGGCCGGCGGTCTTCTCGGCGGCCCTCGGCTGGCTCGAGCCCGGGCTGGTCGACGACTGCCATCGGCGCGGCATCAAGGTCGTGGCCATGGTCTCGACGGTGGGGGACGCGCGCACCGCGGCGGCCGGCGGCGCCGACGCGATCGTGGCGCAGGGGGGCGAGGCGGGCGGCCACCGCTCGATCGACGGCAAGCCGGCCTCGCCGGAGGCGACCACCGTGGGGATCATGGCCTTGCTGCCGCAGGTCGTGGACGCCGTGCGCGTCCCCGTCGTGGCCGCGGGTGGGATCGCCGACGGCCGTGGTCTCGTCGCCGCTCTCGCCCTTGGGGCAAGCGGCGCGTTGCTGGGAACACGCTTCGTGGCCACGCGCGAATCGATGGCCCCCGAGCTCTACAAGAAGCGGGTGCTGGAGGGCGAGAGCGACGCGACCACGGTGACGGACACCCTCAGCGGCCTCTGGGCGCGCGCGCTCGCCAACCGCTTCACCCGCGAGTACGCGGAGTCCGCCGCGCCGGTGCTGCCGCCGCTCATCCAGCGAAGCGCCGCCAACGACGTCTACGTCGCCGCGCTCAAGCAGGGCGACGCCGAGTACTACCCGATGATGGCCGGTCAGAGCGTGGGGCTGATCCGCGACCTGCCGGGCGCGGGCGAGGTGGTCGCGACCATCATCCGCGAGGCGCGCGCCGTGTTGAGCGCGCTCCCCGAGCGGATCCGCCAGACCTAGCCGCGCTCGCCGCCGGGCCGGACTTCGGCCGCCGCCGGAGCTTGACCGTGGCGCCCCGGACGCGACCGGCGCACTGGCGGCAGAAGCGTGCGCCTCCATCAGCTTGAGTCGGTCCGAGAGGATGTTCGGCGGGATCCCGGACGAGCAGCAGGGTCCAGCGGTCGTTGGCGCCGGGCTCACGGACCCCGTTACAATGACCTATCCCGACCCGAGGAGAGGCCCCGTGAAGCTCGACGTCGGCATGCTGACCCACGATCTGAAGTCCATCCCCGCCTACGCGCGGAAGGTCGAGGCGCTCGGCTACGACTGCCTCTGGTCCTCCGAGACCCAGCACGATCCGTTCCTTCCGCTCGCCGTCGCCGCCGGCGTCACGACGCAAATCCGCCTGGGCACGGCGATCGCCGTGGCGTTCCCGCGGAGCCCGATGATCCTCGCGCACATCGCGTGGGACCTTCAGAAAGCCTCCGACGGCCGGTTCATCCTCGGGCTCGGCACGCAGGTCAAGGGGCACAACGAGCGGCGCTTCTCGGTGAAGTTCGAGTCCCCCGGGCCGAAGATGCGCGAGATCGTTCTGGCGTTGCGGCACATCTGGGACTGCTGGCAGAACGGGACGAAGCTCGGCTTCAAGGGCCAGTTCTATCGCTTCGACCTCATGACCCCCTTCTTCAATCCCGGGCCGATCGCGCGGCCGAAGGTGCCGATCTACATCGCGGGCGTCAACCAGTACATGTGCCGGATCGCAGGCGAGGTCTGCGACGGCCTGCACGTGCATCCGTTCAACAGCCCGAAGTACCTGCGCGAGTACGTCCAGCCCGCCGTGGACGAAGGACTCAAGATGGCGAGCCGGAAGCGGGCCGACTTCACCTACACCACCGCGAGCTTCGCGGTCGTCGGTGACACCGAGGAGGAGCTGGCGCGGAACCGCCAATCGGTCAAGCAGCAGATCGCCTTCTACGCCTCCACGCGAACCTACGAGCCCGTGCTCGCGGCCCACGGCTGGCAGGACCTCACGCCCGCGCTCCATCGAAAGTCCGTCGAGGGCGACTGGCAAGGCATGGCCGACCTCATCACCGACGAGATGCTCGACACCTTCGCGGTCACCGGCACCTACGAGACGATCGGCCGCCAGCTCAGGGAGCGCTACGCTGGGCTCCTCGACAGCACCGCACTCTATCAACCCAATCAGCCCGGGCTCGACGATCCCCGGCTCCCGCGGCTGGTCAGAGAATTCAACGGGGAGAGGATCACGAGAGGATTCGACGCATGACCGACCTCTGCGAACTCGGTGAACGGTCTCCCCTCGGCGAGGTGCCCAAGCGGATGCACGCGTACGTCGTCCGACAGAGCCGCTTCGGCCAGCCCCGCGAGGCCTGGCGGCGCGAGATCATCCCGACGCCGCCCCTCGGCCCCGAGGAGGTGCTCATCTACGTGATGGCCTCGGGCATCAACTACAACAACGTCTGGGCCGCTCTGGGAGCGCCGATCGACGTGATCGCCGAGCGCCAGCGGGCCGGCGAGCCCGAGGACTTCCATGCCGGCGGCAGCGACTGCTCGGGAATCGTGTGGTCCGTCGGACGGGACGTGAAGAGCGTCAGGGTCGGCGACGAGGTGGTCGTGCATAGCGGCTGGTGGCGCCCGGACGACCCCTGGGTGCGCTCGGGCAAGGACCCCATGCTCGCCGAGAGCACGCGCATCTGGGGCTACCAGACCAACTACGGAAGCTTCTGCCAGTTCGCGCGCTGCCAGGCGCATCAATGCGTGCCGAAGCCGAAGCGGTTGACCTGGGAGGAAGCGGGCTGTTTTCTTCTCTGCGCCTCGACGGCCTACCGGATGCTCATGGGCTGGCCGCCCCACGTGGTCGAGCCGGGCGACGTCGTCCTCGTGTGGGGAGCGGCCGGCGGCCTCGGCAGCATGGCGCTCGAGATCACGCGCGCCGTGGGCGGGCGCGCGGTGGCGGTCGTCTCCGACGACGCGAAGCGCAAGTTCTGTCAGGAGCACGGCGCCGTCGCGGTCGTCAACCGCAACCAGTTCACGCACTGGGGAGCGATGCCCAGCACCGAGGACACGAAGGCCTACGGCGAATGGGCGAAGGGCGCGCGAGCCTTCGGCAAGGCGATCTGGGACGGCGTGGGCGAGCGGATCAGCCCGAACATCGTCTTCGAGCACCCGGGTGAGTCGACGCTGCCGACGTCGATTTTCGTCTGCGCGACCGGCGGCATGGTCGTCATCTGCGCCGGCACCACCGGCTACACCGCGACGATGGACCTGCGCTATCACTGGATGCGCCAGAAGCGCTTCCAGGGCAGCCATCTCTCCAACGACGCGCAGGCGGCGGCCGTCACGACGCTGGTCAGCGAGGGCAAGGTCGATCCGTGCCTGAGCCGCACCTATGCGTTCGACGACATTCCCGAATGCCACCAGCTGATGCTCGAGAACAAGCATCCCTACGGCAATATGGCGGTGCTGGTCAACGCCCGCCAGCCTGGTCAGGGCGCCTCGAAGTGAAAGGAGCCATGTGATGTGGACCATCGCGGCGGCCGGTCTCCTCGTTCTGGCCGCTGGCGTCGCCCCGGTCGCGGCGCACCACGGCTGGAGCAGCTACGACTCGACCAGGGAGATCACGCTCACCGGCACCATCAAGGAAGCCGGGTACGAGCATCCTCACGGTCACGTGCGTCTGGAAGTTCCCGGAAAGGTCTGGAGTGTCGTGCTGGCGCCGCCCACTCGCATGGAGCACCGCGGCCTGCCGGCTTCCAAGCTGCGGGTCGGGGCCAAGGCCACGGTCGTCGGCTATCCGCACCGGAGCACCGAGGACGAGATGCGGGCCGAGCGCATCACGATCGACGGCGCGACGGTGGAGCTCCGTTGACCCAGGCCGGGCCGCTCGGCTGGCTCGGCTGGCTCGAGACCACCACGGCGGCGACGGCGATGCGGCAATCGCTGTGGCTCTACCCGATCGTCGAGATCCTCCACATCATCGGCTTCGTCGTCCTCGTGGGGAGCGCGGCGATGTTCGATCTGAGGCTGCTCGGACGTTCGCGACAGCTCCCGGTCACCGGCATGGAGCGCCACCTTCTCACCTGGGCGCGCGCGAGCCTGCTCCTCATCGTGCCCACCGGCGGCCTCATGTTCGTCGCCCACGCGACCGAGTTCGCCGGGAATCCTGCGTTCAGGCTGAAGCTCGTCCTTCTCGTCGCGGCGGCGCTCAACGCCGCGGCCTTCCACCTCCGGCCCTTCCGGCGGGTGGCCGAGTGGGATCAGGGCGCCCGCGCCCCTCTCGCCGCGCGGTGTGCCGCCGGGATCTCGCTGGTGCTCTGGGCGGGCGTGATCGCCTGCGGGCGGCTGCTGGCTTATTTTTAGTGGGGGGCCCCTCCACAAGCGGCTCGGAGCGCCCCGGGGAACCCGTGGCGCTCCTCGATTTCCCGGCCGAGTTCTCAGTCGTCGTACCCGGCGTCGCCCGGCAGCAGCACGCGCCGCTTGTCCCCTTCCATGATCACGCGTGGAAGAATGGTCCGCACCTCGCGCCCCCGCAGTCGTTCGAGCGCCACCCCGGCCGATGCGGCGCCGTCGAAGAGCTCCAGGTTCTTCACGGTGGGATTACGCAATGGCAGCTCGCCCCGGGCGTTCGAGTCCAGGGCCTCGCGCGGAGCGAGCCATCGGACCTCGGTGATCTCGTGCGCGTCGGCGACGGCGTCCTGTCCCGGTGGCGTCGCGGCCGCGAAGAAGCGAGTGTCGAAGCGGAGCGGCTGCGTCTCGGGCGTGATCCAGTGGGCGAAGTACACGAGCCGGCCGGTCGCGGGCGTGAGCCGCTCGGCCCGGAGCATCTCCCAGAACGCGCGGTGATCTCGCTGGCACGCGTGCCGATAGGCCGCGTAGCGTTGGCCGTCCACCCGCGCGAGCCGGCCGTCCTCGGCACAGGCGAGCAGGATGCCCACCTCCTCGAAGGTCTCGCGGATGACGCCGGCGCCGTCGGACCCGTCCGTCGCCTCGATCTTGCCCCCGGGGAACACGAAATCGCCGGCGGCGAATTTGCTCGCGGCGTGACGCCGGATCAGGAGAACCTCGAACCCACCGACGGAGCGATCACGCAGCAGGACGAGCGTGGCGGCCGGGACCGGCGTCACCGGCACAGGTTTGACGGGCACGATCCAGTGTGCCACGATGACGCGGCCCCTGTCATTCACTTCGCGGAGGACGGATACCGATGAGCGCAGAAGCGCGCCTCAAGGAAAAGAACATCACGCTTCCGAAGCCGGCCACCCCGATGGCGAACTACGTCGGCGCCGTGCGGGTCGGCAACCTGCTCTTCGTGTCGGGCCACGGTCCGGTGCGCGACGGCAAGGCGACCATGCGCGGCAAGCTCGGCAAGGATCTGTCGGTCGAGGAGGGCTACCAGGTCGCGCGCGACGTGGGCCTCTCGTTGCTGGCGACGGTGCGCGCGAACCTCGGCAGCCTCGACAAGGTCCGGCGCGTCGTGAAAGTCCTCGGCATGGTGAGCTCGGCGGAGGGCTTCGGCGATCAGCCGAAGGTCATCAACGGCTTCTCCGACCTCATGGTCGAGGTCTTCGGCGAGGGCATCGGCAAGCACGCCCGCTCGGCCGTCGGCATGGCCGAGTTGCCGGTGGGTATTCCGGTCGAGATCGAGATGATCCTCGAGGTCGAATAGCAGGAGGAGGTTGCATGGCCTTGCTGCTCGACATGTGCAGCGTGCTGATCTCGCTGGTCTTTCTGTCGATTGTCGGCCTGGTCGCGGGCGTCGCGATTCCCGGACTGTTCCTGGCCGCCGCCGCGCCCTGGCTCGACTGGCTCCTGCCGGTCAAGGACGGGTAACGGTCGGGTCGATCAGCCCTGGCAGCGTGCGGAGGGCCTCCGCGATCCGCGGCCCGTGCCAGGAGAAGGGCTTCCCGTCCACGAGGTGAATCCGCCCGTCGCGTACCGCCGGCACATCGGTGTACTTCGCGAAGTCCGCCAGGTGGGCGCGCCGGAAGCGGAACGGCTCGTCGGGTAGGAGAATCACGGCGGGTCGGCGCGCGGCGACGTCGTCGAGCGTCACGGTCGGATAGCGCTCGGGCCGGTCCGCGAAGATG
>QHSR01000086.1 GCA_003221635.1 Candidatus Rokuibacteriota bacterium
GTGCTGGACAGCGTGCTGCTGGCCGTGCAGGGCCTGGACCCGGCACGCTTCACGCTCCACCGACCGCGCGAGGCTTACGGCCACCTGCGCGAGCGCGCGGAGTCGCTGCTGACCGAGTGGGGGCTGGCCGACCGGTGCCACGCGGTGACCGCCCGGCTCTCGTACGGCGAGCAACGACAGGTCGAGCTGATCCTGGCCCTGGCCGGCGCGCCGAAAGTGCTGCTGCTCGACGAGCCGACGGCGGGCCTGTCGCCCGCCGAGACGGCGTCGGTGGCGGAGATGATCCGGCGGTTCTCACGCGACACGACGATCCTCCTGATCGAGCACGACATGGATATCGCGCTCGAGCTGGTCGACCGCGTCACCGTACTCTTCCAGGGGCGTGTCCTCGCCGAGGGCACCAAGGATAAGATCCGGAGCGATCCGGAGGTCGCCGCCATCTACCTCGGGACCGACGATGATGCTTGAGGTCCAGGACATCCACACGAACTACGGGGAGAGCTATGTCCTGCAAGGTCTGTCCCTGCGCCTGGGCCAGGGGCAGGTCGTGGCCGTCCTCGGTCGCAACGGTGTGGGCAAGACGACTCTCATCCGCTCCATCATCGGCTTCACGCCGCCGCGGCGAGGGCGCATCCTCCTGCACGGCGAGGACATCACGCGTCTCGCTCCGCACGAGATCGCCCGCCGGGGCGTGGGGCTGGTCCCGCAGGGCCGGCGCANGCCTCCGGAACCGCGGCAACAAGCTCTCCGGCGGCGAGCAGCAGATGCTCGCCTGCGGGCGGGCGCTGGTGGGCAACCCCGACGTTCTCTTGATGGACGAGCCCTCGGAGGGGCTCGCGCCGCTCCTGGTGCGAGAGCTCGGACGCATCCTGGGCCGGCTCAAGGCCGGGGGGGCCTCCATCCTGCTCGTGGAGCAGAACCTCGCCTTCGCCCTCCGCATCGCCGACCACGTCTATCTCATGAGCAAGGGCAAGATCGTCCACGAGTCCCGCCCGGACGAGCTCCTGCGCAACGAAGAGGTCAAGGCGCGCTACCTGGGGGTGTGACGCCGCGCACCTACGTCGCTAACCCACCCGTCAGGCCGCCGAGCACCCCGAGGAGCTGGTTGAGCAGGCCGACGAGGTTCACGATGTTGGTGAGGACGGCGAGGATCTGGCAGACGAGGGCTCTTCGACGAGAAACTTCATGGGCTCCTTTGTCCGCTCGGACCCTCGGAACATAGACACCCGACCGTGCGGAGGCAATCCGCCAAATGCCTGAATATACTGTAAGCGTTCAGCCTGCGGAGGATCGGGACACGCGAGCGATCGAACCGATCGACGAGCGCACCAGGAAGCGGAGTGAAGCATGAGCATCGGGTCGCCGCCACCGAGGGCCACCGACATCGAGTGGGATGCCGGTGACCTCGGCTGCGGCGACCTCGTTCTCGACCTCCGCCGGCGCCTGGACGCGATGCGCCCGGGACAAGTGCTCAAGCTCATCGCCCGGGACTCGGGCGCCGCGGCCGACATCCCGGCCTGGTGCCGCATGACCGGACACACGCTGGTCGCAGAGCAGCATCCCCTGTACGAGATACGCCGAAAGGAGAACTGAACCATGGCGAACCGGTTCTGCGTCAACCTCACCCACGCGAAGGACAATCAGGACAAGGCGACGGTGGCCTTCGTGTTGGCCAACGCCGCCCTCGGCTCGGGCAAGGAGACGCTCGTGTTCCTGAGCGTCGAAGGCGTTCGCCTCGCGCAGAAGGGATACGCCGACGACATCCGCGAGGAGGGATTCGCCCCGCTGCGCGAGCTGATGGAGAACTTCGCGAAGGCCGGAGGCACGATCTACGTGTGCTCGCCCTGCTTCAAGAAGCGTAAGCTCGACGAGAACAACCTCGTGGGCGGCGCCGCGATCGTCGGCGGGGCGAAGCTCGTCGAGTTCCTCTCCGACGGGAGCCCCTGCCTGAGCTACTGAGCCGTCACGTCCGGCGGTCGCTCGGAGGCCGGCGCGTCGGCGCCCAGGAGGCGTCGGGCCTTCGCCTGATTGCCCAGGCGGCCGACTGCCACTACGATCCCAGGGGGAGGGCGGAGCCTCATGGACACGCACGCCTCGACCGCGGCGCCGACTCGCACTCGGCCCTTCACAGGCAAGGAGTTTCTCGAGTCCCTCCGGGACGGGCGCGAGATCTGGATCTACGGCGAGCGGGTCGAGGACGTGACCACGCATCCGGCCTTTCGCAATCCCGCCCGCATGCTCGCGCGGCTGTACGACGCGCTCCACGAGCCGGTCACGCAGGCGGTGCTCACGTGCGCGACCGATACCGGCTCCGGAGGCTACACCCACAAGTACTTCAGGGCGCCGGCCAGCGCCGACGATCTGGTTGCGGCCCGCGACGCGATCGCCGCCTGGGCGCGGCTCACGTACGGATGGATGGGGCGCTCGCCGGACTACAAGGCGGCCTTCCTGGCGACGCTGGGCGCCAACGCCGACTTCTACACGCCGTACCAGGACAACGCCCGGCGGTGGTATCGCGCGGCGCAGGAGCGCGTCCTCTACTTGAATCATGCCCTCGTGCAGCCGCCGGTGGACCGACACCGGCCGCCGGACGAGGTCGCCGACGTCTACGTGCACGTCGAGAAGGAGACCGACGCGGGGCTGATCGTCAGCGGCGCGAAGGTCGTCGCCACCGGCTCGGCCCTCACCCACGCCAATTTCATCGCGCATCCGTCGACCACGCCGATCAAGACCAAGGAGTTCGCCGCGGTCTTCATCGCGTCCATGGACACGCCGGGGGTGAAGCTGATCTGCCGTCCGTCCTACGCGATGACGGCCGAGGTGATGGGCAGCCCGTTCGATTACCCCCTCAGTAGCCGCATGGACGAGAACGACGCCATCCTGGTCCTCGACAAGGCACTGGTCCCCTGGGAGAACGTCTTCGTCTACGAGGACGTGCAGAAGTCGAACACCTTCTTTCAGGGCTCCGGCTTCTTCCCGCGCGCCATGTTCCACGGCTGCGTACGGCTGGCCGTCAAGCTGGACTTCATCGCCGGCCTGCTCCTGAAGGCGGTGGACGCCGTCGGCACCAGCGAGACGCGTAACGTGCAGGCGTCGATCGGGGAGGCGCTCGCCTGGCGCAATCTCTTCTGGGGGCTGACCGACGCGATGGCCCGCACGCCCGTGCCGTGGGCTGGCGCCACCGTCCTGCCCAACCCGGAATACGCGCAGGCGTACCGCGTCTTCTCGACCGTGGCCTATCCGCGGGTCAAGGAGCTCACCGAGAGCATCCTGGCGAGCGGCCTGATCTACCTCAACTCGCACGCCGTCGACTTCAAGACGCCGGCGCTGCGCCCGTATCTCGAGAAGTACCTGCGCGGCTCCGACGGGACCGACGCCGTGGAGCGCATCAAGCTGATGAAGCTTCTGTGGGACGCCGTCGGGACCGAATTCGGCGGGCGACACGAGCTCTACGAGCGCAACTACGCGGGCGCCGCCGAGACCATCCGCATCATCGCGTGGCAGATGGCGCACGAGAACGGCCGCGCGCGGGAGTTCCGCGGCTTCGCCGAGCAGTGCATGGCGGAATACGACCTGGACGGCTGGACTGCGCCCGACCTGATCACGCCCGAGGACGTCAATCTCTTTCTCAAGAAGCCCCGGTGATTCGAGAAGCCCCGGTGAAGGGAGCTGTCGATGGCCACGCCGCCCGCGAAAGAAGCGCTGCTCGCCGAGCTCGACCGCGTCGTGCGTGAGACCCTGACCTACTTCGAGAGCGCCGGCCGCGTCACCAGCGCGCGGGTCGACCGATGGCACGCGCGCGACGTGCTGATGCACTTCATCTACTTCCACGACGCGACCGCGTGGGGCTTCCAGTCCGTGGCGCTCGGTGGACCGCCCTGGCCCTTGCCGACGGACGCCGACGGGATCAACGAGGTGTGCCGGCGGCTCCACGAGCACGAAAGCTTCGACGATCTGTTGACCCAGGTTCGGCAGGCCCACGCTCGGCTCGGACACGCGGTTCGGAACGCGCCCGACCTCGACAAGCCGTGTTTTCGTCGCGCCAACGGAGAGGTCGTGACCGGCTGGCAGCGCCTGGAGGTGCTCGCCCGTCACTGGGCCGAGCACGTCCGGGAGCTTCAGGCGGCGGCCAGGGCTTGAGAAAGGGGGCCAAGACGGCTCAGACGAGCCCGGGGCGCGTTCAAAAAGCTTTCGTTTCTCCCGCCCGTGGCCTTACCCTCAAGATGAACGCAAACGCCGTCTCTCTGGAGGGAACCTATCGAGGGGCTAGGCACTCCGGGCCGAGTTGAAGGACACCCGCCTCGTCGCTTCCGATCACCGTTCGTACCCGCCAGCATCGACCTGAATCTCGGCCCGTCTCCCCCTGGCGCCTTCCGGCGCCTCCCGGCAGCGCGTGGTTCCGGCATAGGCAACGGACGTCCACTCACAAGGCAGGAGGTCCCGCAATGACGAGCATCCACGTCGGAGTCGAAGGAGACCAGCTGGCGATCAGAGTCGATATGGCAGAGGTGGCGCAGGAGCTCGGCCATCAGCTGGAGCAGTGCGAGCAGACGGCTGAGCGGGCTCGACAGCGCTGGGAAGAAAGCGAGTGGTACCTCGGGGAGGCCAGGACGATCATCGCCCGCCTGGAGGCTCAAGTACAGGCCCAGGCCGAGGCTCACGCCCAGCTGGACGCCATCCACCAGGAGGCGACGACACGCCTTCAGGAAGCCGAGCTGCAGCGAGACGATGCAATGCGGCACCTGGACGAGTCGCAGCGAGCCCACGAGGAGCTCCTGCAGCGGACGATTGAGCTCAAGGACCAACTCGCTGCCGCCCAGGCAGAAGTAGAAGCGACGCAGCAGGAACTGGAAGAACACAACGACCGTCCCGGTATCGAGCGGGATCACCCTCAGACCGTCGGCGCAGAACTTCAGGCGCTGGAAACAGCTTGCGAGCGTCGTCGCGCATCGCGGGTCCGTCGGTCCCATATCACCCTGGAGCTCCAGCGCCCTGACGGTGCGGTGCTGTTCAGCGGTCCCCTACGGGACATCTCTCGCACCGGTGTGGGATTCGACGGTAAACAACTCGCGAACGGCGCCCCCGACCTTCTTTGGGTGACGCTCCATCCTGAAGGCCTGGAGCGACCGATCGAGGCGCTCGCCCGCCTGTCCTGGCTGCGGCAGGACGAGTCGAGCGGGGGCTATGAGGGCGGCTGCGAGCTGATCGACGTATCCCCGGGGAGCCGCAGCGCCCTTGAGGAGGTATTCGGGCACTCCGTCTAGTCTCTCCCGAGTCGAAACGGTGTTGACGCCCCGACCTTCCCAGAGCGGGGCCTGAGTTATCGCCGACCGGTACGGCGCCGGGCGCGCGTAGGTGATCACCTGTCGCTCTGGGCGCCCCACCGCCCGCGTGTCGGTCCGCACGTAGCCCTGGCTGCTGAACGTCACCCGCCGACGAGGCCGCGGGGGTCGGTAGGGCGCCGAGCTTCATCGCAGCCACCGACGTCAGGATCGTCTTGACGCCCGTCAACACGATGACGGGAATTTCGGGCGCGGCTGCCTTGAGCTCCTTCAGAGTCTCGATCCCGTCGACTCCCGGGTGCAGAATATCCAGGAGCACCAGATCGACGGGCCGTGCCCGAACCGCATTGACGGCCGCTCCGCCGTCTGCAGCGTCAGCGACCTCATACTCCTCTTCGAAGACCAGATGCAGGGCTTCGCGGACTCCCGCGTCATCGTCGACGACGAGCACGAGCGGCTTCTCGGCGATTACATGAGCACCATCCCTTGTCAAGAAGGAGCCGCGCGATTCTTCCTGCGACCCAGTAGACTTGACGGAATGCATGCCCTGCGGATCTCTCTGCTCGTGAGCCTCGTCGCCGCGACGCTGGCGGCCGCCGATCACGGCGGCGCGCTGCGCAGCGCGCCCATGAGTCCCCTGACGGCAGCGCTCCTGTTCGCCGGGCTCGCGCTGCTCGTCGGCGCGGTCGTCATCGTGGTGTTCAGGGTGCTGACGAAAGGACGCTAATCTCACGACTCAGAAGTAACCGAACGCGCAGCAGGCTGAGCCCAGATCGCCCCAATTTCCCGCTTGACAACTTTATGCGTGGGCGCTCGCCTCGTGTCGGCAGCCCCTCGTGGATGCCGCCCCAGCGGTCCACAGAAGCGCGGAGATGTCAGCGCGGGCGCGTCCGCCGAAAAAATGTCGGCCGGGCCGCGATCGCCGCTCGGTGTGCCTCGGAGGTGGCTCGAAAACGCAGGTGTAGAGTCGCCCCAGTAGAGTCGGAGTAGGGATTGAGATTGCTCACAACCCCCTCCACAGATCCCAGCGAGCGGGATTACCGCACTGGGCTCTTGCCTCAGGTGACAACGCCAAGTCGCCTCAAGGGATACGGATGGTAAATGCGTGGAGGAGGCAGCCAGCGCCGAACGAGCCGCTCCATCCGCTCCCAGGTGATGCGAGCGGTCTGGCGACGACGCCGCAACGCGCGGCACCAGAGCCGCCCAACCTGGGAACGGAAGGTGGACAACGCCGGGCCGTTCATGGGCACCCCGTAATACCGCAGATGCCCCTCCACGACCGAGCGCAGCCATCTGCCTGTCTCCGGGATCGGAGCGTGCAGGCGACGCCGAAGCTCAGCTTTCACCTCGCTCAGCTTCGTCTGCAGCCTCTTCCGGATCGTCTGCCTCACCACCGTGAACCGCCCATTCCGCTTCTTCCCGCAGATGTCTTCAGCCGTCCAGACAGGTCCGCGAGGTTCTCCTCGTGGGCCTCCCCGTAGTGCCTCCATGTCTCCCCGTCGATTCCCGGCGCGGCGTCTCGCTTCAGCGCGTGGTACGCCGCCTTCAGGCGCTCGACGTTGTAGACATGGTGCAGCAGCGTCGTGAACCGCACCTGCTTGTCCCGCTCAGCTACCTGCCGTACCCGCTCCAGCGCACTGCGCGCACCGACCCGGTCCTGTGCCCGGGGTGCGATTTGCTGGCTCGGGTTCCCTTTGGCCAGGCCCCTTCCCTCCACCCCCTCCGCGGCCGATGCGCCGGCGTCGTTCGGAGGCTTCGCTGGTACTACGGGCCTGTCCGACCGCCTCGGACCGTTCATCGCCGGCGTGTGTCCATCGACTTCCCGGCGCAGCCCGCCGCACCATCAGCGGCGGGCAATCCGAGGCTCTCCCGGTTCTCGCACGAGGTGTGTCCGCACATGCTCGGGGTCTCTGACCGCGCGGAGCCTCGACCCGTCTTGCGCGCGCGACGTGTCGAGTGTGGCCTTCCGCTTCCCCCTACTGCGTCGGCGCTCCGGAGTAAGCGACTTTCGCGGCTGAATACCCGGCCTGCACGTTCCCCTGTCAACGTTTCGCCTCCGTCCTTGCGGGCGCCGCCGCATGACTCGGGGCCGGTGTGGGTCGCTGGCCCTTCACCGTACGACTCTTTCATTCGCAACACCTCGCCGGTTTAACCCGGCACACAGGGGGACTCGCCATGGAAATGTTCTCACTCGATCGGCTAGGTGACGAGATCGCCGAGCTGTCGGCTCACCTCGACGCGGCGACGGCGCACCTCCTCGATCTCATCCGCGAGTTCGACGCCCGCGAGGGCTGGAACACCGGCTTTCGCTCCTGCGCCGCCTGGCTGAGCTGGCGGGTGGGGCTCGACCCGGGGGCGGCCCGCGAACGCGTCCGGGTGGCGCGGGTCCTCGGAACGCTGCCGCGGCTGGCCCAGGCCCTGGCGCGGGGCGAGCTCTCGTACGCCAAGGTCCGGGCCCTGACCCGGGTGGCGACGCCGGAGACGGAGCAGCGTCTACTGGCCGTGGGGCGCGCCGGCACGGCGGACCATGTCGAACGCATCGTCCGTGGCTGGCGCCGGGTGGACCGGAAGGCCGAGGCGGCCGAGGTCTCCCGACGGCATGCGAGCCGCGCGCTGCACGTGTATCAGGACGAGGACGGCATGGTGACTCTCCGAGGGCGGCTGACTCCCGAGGTCGGCGCAGTGCTCATGCAGGCGCTCGGCGCGGCTCGCGAGGCCCTGTATCAGCACGCTCGCGGAAAGGACGCGGACGTCACCACGACGGACGTTTCCGCGGAAACGCCTCCCATGGCCCAGCAGCAGGCCGACGCGCTGGCGCTGCTCGCGGACACGGCCCTCCACCACGGCATCGATCCCGGCGTTCCGGCGGAGCGGTACCAGGTTGTGGTCCACGTCGATGCCCCAGCCCTCGCGGATCCCGATCAGCCCGGCCAGTCCGTCCTCGAGGACGGCGCGCACGTTTCCGCGGAAACGTCGCGGCGCCTGGCGTGCGACGCGAGCCGCGTGGTGATGCAGCACGGTGTCGACGGCCATGTC
>QHSR01000251.1 GCA_003221635.1 Candidatus Rokuibacteriota bacterium
GACGCGTACTGCGGGTACGCGTACGGCTGCGAGCCCACGACGGTGCCGCCCGACTCCTACTTCGTCATGGGCGACAACCGCGACAACTCTCAGGACAGTCGTTACTGGGGCTTCGTCAAGCGCGACAAGATCAAGGGGAAGGCCTTCCTCATCTACTGGTCGTGGGACGGCGACCGGCACTGGCTTCGCTGGTGGCGATTGGCGAACTACATTTCCTAGCAGCGTGATTATGACGCCTGCCGGCGGTTTATTGGAGCGGGGTCCGTGAGGCCGGCGTTGGCCGAGGGTGGCCTGACAAAGGTGCGACCCGGGCCTGTTGTAGCGGGGGCCGTGAGCACGGCTCGGCCGAGGGTGGCCTGAGACAGATGGGACCCGGCTCCGTGACCGCGGGCGACCCGTTCGGTGCAGCACCGGCAGAGCCTGGGCTCGCGTCGGTGCCGGCGGACAATCCGCCGTCGTCCGACATCTTGGGGCTGTACGTCCATGTGCCGTTCTGCGCGAAGCGGTGCGGCTACTGCAGCTTCAACACCGCGCCCCTCGAGGACGGGGCTATGGCCCGCTATCTCGAGGCGCTCCATCGCGAGATCGACCTGCTGGGCGCGCTCCCGTGGGCGGCGCGGGTGCGCCTGGCGACCGTCTTCATGGGCGGGGGCACGCCCTCGCTCATGGCCGCCGAGGACCTGGCCGCGGCGCTCGACCGGATCCGTGCCCGGTTCGCCGTCGCCGAGGACGCCGAGATCACGGTCGAGTGCAACCCCGAGAGCGTGACGCGCCAGAAGCTCGAAGGCTATCGCGTCGCCGGCGTGAATCGACTGAGCCTCGGTGTCCAGTCGCTCGACGACTCGATCCTCCCGCGGCTCGGCCGCCTCCACGACGCGCGCGGGGCCCGCGCCGCATTCGAGGCGGCGCGGGAGGCGGGGTGCGCCAATCTGAGCGTCGACCTGATGTATGGCCTACCGGGCCTCGACATCGACGGGTGGACGCGGGCTGTCGACGCGGTGCTCGACTGGCAACCCGACCATCTCTCGGCCTACGGCCTAACCCTCGACGCCGGCAGCCTCTGGGGCGCGGCCGGCATCGACGGCCTGCCGGCGGAGCAGGAGCAGATCGACCAGTACTGGCGGCTCGCGCGCGCCGCGGCGGCGCACGGCCTGGAGCACTACGAGATCTCCAACTACGCGCGACCGCGCTTCCGCTCGCGCCACAACCAGATCTACTGGCACGCCGCCGAGTATCTGGCCGCCGGGCCGGGCGCCTGCGGATTCGTGGGGTCGGCGCGCTACGCGAACGTGAGGGCGACCCCGCGGTATTGCCAGACGCTGGCGGACGGCGTCCTCCCCGTCGCCTCCGCGGAGCAGCTCTCGTCGCGGCAGCGCCTGGGCGAGCGACTGATCCTCGGTCTCCGCACCGCCGACGGCGTCCCCGCCACGTGGCTCGAGGCGCGGCTCGACGGCGCCCCTGACCTCCGCCGGCGGATCGAGACGTGGCGCGCGCAGGCGCTGCTGGTCGACGCCGGCGACCGCGTTCGTCTCACCGAGGCGGGGTTCCTCCTCTCCGACGCGCTCTTCGTCGAATTGCTATAATTCCGGGCATGGATGCCCGGCATCGAGACGTACTGGTTGCGGTCATCCGTGAGTACATCGACTCGACTGAGCCGATCGGCTCCCGTGTTCTGGTTCGGCGCCACTTCCCGAGCCTCTCGGCGGCCACGCTCCGCAACGTGATGGCCGACCTCGAGGAGATGGGGTACCTGGTCCAGCCCCACACGAGCGCCGGCCGCGTCCCGACGGACAAGGCCTACCGCTTTTACGTGGAGTCCTTTCCACCGCCGCAGAGCCCCAAGGCCGCGGTGTCGGGCGAGGGTCTGCCGACACGCCGTCCGGGGATCGACGGATTCATGGAGCGGACGTCGTCGCATCTGTCGAGCGCCACGAAGCTCACCGGCCTCCTGCTCGCACCACCGCTCAAGCAGACGACCCTGGCGCGGGTCGACCTCATCCCGCTCGAGGACGATCGCGCGCTTGCCGTTCTCGTGACCGACGCGGGCTGGGTCACCGCGCGCGCGGTGACGCTCGACCCGCCGCTCGCCGCCGACGAGGTGCGCGCCGTGGGGCGCGAGCTGAACCGCCGGTACGGCGGCCACACCGTCCAGGACGTCCTCGACATGGAGACGGCGCCCAGCGATCCCCTCGATGCTCTCCACACGCGGACGCGCGACGTCATCGAGCAGATTGTCGCGCTGCTGCGGGGCCGCACGCTGTACGTCAGCGGCGCGATCAACATGCTCGACCATCCGGAGTTCTGGAACATCGACACGACGCGCGAGCTGCTCCGGACCTTCGAGCAGAAGGAGCGCCTCGCGGATCTGATGACGGCGCTCGCCGGCGGCGAGGGGTTGAGCGTGACGATCGGCGAAGAAAATCCGGTGGCCGAGATGCGCGAGTGCACGCTGATCACCTCGACCTATACCTACCGCGACCAGGTCATCGGCATCCTCGGCGTCGTCGGGCCGCGGCGACTGCCGTATCCGGAGGTCATCTCGATCGTCAACGAGACCGCGCGCCACGTCACCGACGCTCTCTCCCGCGTCCGCCAGGATCTTTATTTGCCGTCGTAGCGGTTGAGTCGGAGGGCGAGCGGGGCCGGGGAGAGTGGGGCGGGTGCCTCCCGGGATCCGACTGCTGAGATCCGGATCCGATAGATCCTAGGCTCTGCGCGACTGCAACGCTGACTACACGGATCCCGGAAGGCACCCGCCCCACTCTCCCCGGCCCCGCTCACCCTCCGGCACCGCGCTACGACGCTGCTATAATTCATACGTTATGGATGAGTCAGACGTGCGTGACACGGCGGCGCCCGAGCCGGTCTCCTCGGCCGAGGGAGCTTCAAAGGCCGAGACCGCCGAGGAGTTGAGGCGGCAGGTCGAGGAGAAGCAGGATCGGCTCCTTCGCGCGCTCGCCGAAGTCGAGAACGTCAAGCGGCGGACCCAGCGGGAACGCGAAGAGTATGTCCGCTACGCGAACGAGTCATTGCTCCGCGACCTCGTCCCCGTGCTCGACAACCTGGACCGGGCCCTCGAGGCGGCGCGGGCGATCGGCGAGGCCTCCAGCGTCGTCGGGGGCGTCGAGCTGATTCAGCGCGAGCTCATCAAGGTGCTGGAGCGCGCGGGCGTCACACGCTATTCCGCCCTCGGTCAACCCTTCGATCCGACCCGGCACGAGGCGATCGCCCGCGTGGTGAGCGTGGACGCCAAGCCGGGCACCGTCGTCGGCGAGACGTTGCCCGGCTACCAGCTGCACAACCGAGTGTTGCGCGCCGCGCTCGTGTCCGTCGCCGCCGCGCCGGACGAGGACGCCTGAGTCCGGTGCCACGCGACTACTACGAGGTCCTCGGCGTTGCGCGCAACGCCGGCGACGCCGAGATCAAGAAGGCTTACCGTCAGCTCGCGATGCAGCTCCATCCCGATCGCAACCGGGACGACAAGGATGCCGAGGAGCGGTTCAAGGAAGTGAACGAGGCGTACGCCGTGCTGTCCGATCCCGACAAGCGCGCCCACTTCGACCGGTTCGGGACCGCCGGACCTGGGGTCGGCCCCGGCTTCGGCGACACGGGCTTCGGCACCCTCTTCGAGGACATCTTCGAGAATTTCTTCTCCGGGGGCGGGCGCGGGCGCGGTGCGCGCGGCGCGCGCGGTGAGGACCTCCAGTACGAGCTGAAGATCACGCTGGAGGACGCGGCGGCCGGTCTCGAGACGAAGATCCAGATCCCGCGCCTCGAGCGCTGCGAGGCCTGCGCGGGGGCGGGCGTCGAGCCGGGGAGTCGTCTGGAGACGTGTGACATGTGCCGGGGCGCCGGCGAGGTGCGGCGGAGTCACGGCTTTCTGACCGTGGCCCAGACCTGCCCCAAGTGTCAGGGCGCCGGCCAGCTCAACCGCGCTCCCTGCCGGGAGTGCCGCGGCCAGGGCCGGCGTCGGGCCGAGCACGTGCTGAGCGTCAAGATCCCGGCCGGGATCGACGACGGGATGCAGCTTCGCATCAGCGGCGAGGGCTCGAGCGGGATCAACGGGGGACCGCCGGGCGACCTCTACGTGCTCGTACGCATCCGCGAGCACGACCTGTTCACCCGCCAGGGGGCCGATCTCCACTGCGATCTGCCCGTCTCGTTCGCCCACCTGGCCCTCGGTCACGAAGTCGAGGTGCCCGTCCTCGGTGGCGCGACCCGGCTGAAGATCCCCTCCGGCACGCAGCCCAACGACGTGCTGCGGATCCGCGGCAAGGGCATGCCGCACCTGCGCCAGCGCGGACACGGCGACACCTGCTACCGCGTCGTGCTGGAAGTCCCGCAGAAGCTCAATGCGCGACAGCGGGAGGCGCTCGCGGCGTTCGAGGCCGCCTCGAAGGAAGAGCGGGGGCCGCTGGCGTCGGCGTTCTTCGAGCGGATGAAGAAGCTCCTCGGCTAAACCGATGTCCTCCTCCCGCTTCTGGGAGCTCACCGTGGCCGTGCCCACCGACCTCTCCGAGGGACTGACCAATCTCGCGTGGGAGCTCGGCGCGCTCGGCGTGGTCGAAGAGGAACGGCCCGGCCGGGGCCCCCGACTCCGCGCCTTTTTCCCCGAGACAGCGGCCGCGAGCGCGCTCGAAGCGAGCGTCCGGCAGTACCTGGACGGGCTGCGCGAGCTCGGCTTCGAGCCCGCCACCGAGTTGAGCGTCGTCCCGCTCGCCGACGAGAACTGGGCGGACGCCTGGCGCGCCCATTTCACCCCACGGTCGGTCGGCCGGCGGC
Source organism: Candidatus Rokuibacteriota bacterium (assembly GCA_003221635.1). Lineage (GTDB taxonomy): Bacteria > Methylomirabilota > Methylomirabilia > Rokubacteriales > CSP1-6 > AR31. Next base: position 4,783 of record QHSR01000251.1, read on the forward strand.
TGTTGATCACCCCGCCGTGGGACACGCCCGCCGCGGATGGCCGGATCGTGATCACGATCGAGCCCGGGCGCGCGTTCGGGACGGGTCACCACGGAACCACGGCCGGGTGCCTGGAGGCGCTCGAGGGCGTGATCGACCGCGACGGCCCGCGCCGCATGGTCGACCTCGGCACCGGGTCGGGCATCCTCGCGATCGCGGCCGCGCGGCTGGGCGTTCCCGCGGTCCTCGCGGTGGACGACGACCCGGACGCCGTCGCTTCCGCGGTGGCGAACGCTGCCCGCAACCACGTCTCCGACCGCGTACGGTGCGTGCTCGCCGACGCGGGGAGGCTCGAGGAGACCCACGCGCCTCTGGTCGTCGCCAATCTGCTCTCGGCGGCCCATCGACGGTTCGCGCCGCAGTACGGGCGCTTTCTGCTGCCGGGCGGGACGCTGCTGCTCGGCGGCATCCTCGACGGTGAGGCGGCCGAGGTCGGGTCGGCCCTCGGCAGCCACGGGTTCGTTCCGCGCCAGTCCCTCTCCGTGGAGGGCTGGACCACGCTCGAGCTCCGTGCGCCGCTTCACGATCACGCCTGAGCGGATCGCTGGCGGGCGCGTCGTCTTCGACCGCAACGAGTCGCACCATCTCACGCGTGTCCTCCGCCTCCGGTCCGGCGACACGGTGCTCGCCGCCGACGGCGCCGGTCGCGAATACACGGTACGCCTCGAGCGGGTCGGCGAGCGGGCGACGGGCACCGTGCTCGCAGTCGCCACGCGCGAGACCGAGTCGCCGGTCCAGATCACGCTCGTGCAGTCCGTTCCCAAGGGCGACAAGATGGAGTCGATCGTGCGCGCGTCCACCGAGCTGGGCGTGGCACACGTCGTCCCGGTCCTGACGGCGCGCACCGTGGTCACTCTCGAGCCCGGCCGCTGGCGCGATCGTGCTCGGCGCTGGCAGCGCGTGGCGACCGAGGCGGCGAAGCAGTGTGGCCGTGGCGTGGTCCCGACGGTTGACACGCCCCGACCGCTCGCCGACGTCCTCGCGCTCGACGAGCCCGCCGACCTGCGGCTCTGCCTCTGGGAGCGCGCCGTGACCGTCGAGGGACCGGTTGTGGGCCCAGCGCGCTTGCCCGGCACGACACTTACCGCGAGCTTGCCCCCTACCCTCGCCCCCGGCGCGCGCGTTCTTCTGCTGGTCGGACCCGAGGGCGGGCTGAGCCAGGAGGAGGTCGAGGGCGCGCAGGCGCGCGGCTGGACCATCGTCGGCGTCGGGCCGCGCATCCTGAGGACCGAGACGGCCGGACCCGCGATCATCGCCGTGCTGCAGGCGAGATTCGGCGATCTGGGCGGCGGCGGATGAGCGCGCGAGATGCCGGCTGGGAGCACTTCGAGACCGAGGCGGACGTGGGCGTTCGAGCGTGGGGCTCGACGCGCGCCGAAGCCTTCGCCCAGGCGGCGCTCGGCGTGTTCTCGCTGATCGTGAAGCCCGACGAGGTCTCCGAGCGCGAGCATCGTGAGGTCCGGGCGCAGGGTGATTCCCCGGAGCGGCTGTTCGCCAACTGGATCAACGAGTGCCTCTACGTGCACGAGATCGAGGGGTTCGTGGTCCACCGCGTGGAGGTTGACACGTGTACCGCGACGCTCGTCCACGCGACGCTCCACGGCGAGGAGCTGGACGCCGGGCGCCATCGGCTCGGTACGATCGTGAAGGCCGCGACCATGCATCGTCTGGACGTGGCCGAGCGGGATGGCCGGCATGAGGTCAGCGTCATCGTCGACGTGTGATGTCTCGCATCAGAGACACGCAGGGCGTCAGGCCGTATCATCGGCGCCACCCGCTCCCTCTGGACCCTAATACGACGCCATAAGAATCAGATAGTTCCAGACAGTCGTATGACTGGCACTCGCGTTGCTACTTTCCGGAACGGTCCATGCGCCAACACACAATTCGCAAGGCGGTTGGCATCGAAGGTGTTGGCCTCCACTCGGGCAAGGTCGCCCGTGTCACCCTCTCTCCCGCGCCCGCGGATGCCGGCATCGCGTTCAGAGTCCGTTCGACCGGCGAGCGCATCCCGGCGAGGGCCGAGAGCGTCGTCAATGCGCACTACGCGACCACAGTGGGGGTGAACGGCACGAGGATCCAGACGGTCGAGCATCTGATGGCGGCCGTGTCGGGGCTCGGCATCGACAATCTCGACATCGAGGTGGACGGGCCCGAGATTCCCGCGCTCGACGGCAGCGCGAAGCCCTTCGTGGCGTTGCTGGCGCTCGCCGGCCGCGTCCAGCAGTCCGCGCGGATTCGGCCGTTGACGCTTCCGTGCGCGCTCCGGGTGGGAAGCAGCGGCCGATGGATGCAGATCATCCCGTCGGAGACCTTCCGCATCACCTACACGCTGGACAACGACCACCCGGCGATCGGGACGCAAGTTCTCACGTGGACGCCCAGCGAGCGGTCGTTTGTGGAGGAGTTCGCGCCGGCGCGGACGTACGGCTTCCTCAAGGACCTGGGACTCATGCGGAAGAACGGTCTGGCGCGCGGCGGCTCGCTCGACAACGCGATCGTGCTCGGCAATCGCGGAGCGCTGAACGGTCTGCGATACCCGGACGAGTTCGTTCGGCACAAGATGCTGGACCTGATCGGGGACCTCGCCCTCCTGGGCCGGCCGATCCGGGCGCACGTCATCGCCCGCAACGGCGGTCACGCCCTCAACATCGAGCTCGTGCTCGCGGTCCAGCGGGCCGTCGGACTCGAGCGCCTGGTCGCGGTCGAGGTCCCCGCGACCTCCGTGGACGGCGCCCGGCGCGAGGGTTTCGTGCCGGCTCCCGGCTTCGCCGCGATCTAGCCGCCGCTCCGGCCCCCGCAGCCCGCCGCTGTATCCCGCTATATAATGGGCCGTTCGCCGTATGCGTGCTCTGTGGCTCCTCAATCACCTCGGTGCGGCGGCGATGGTGCTGGCCGTTGCGGCGCCCGCCCGCGCCGAACTGCGCATCAGCGACCTGGACGTCTTCCTCAACGACCATGAGGTGACCGTTCACATCGTGCTGCTGGGGGCCCTGCCCGGAGGGCTCAACGAGGGCATCCAGAGCGGGATCCCGGCGCACGTCCGCCTCGACATCGAGCTCTGGCAGTACCAGCGCTTGCTGCCCGACCGGCTGCTCGTCACGAAGACCGTCGAGCGGACGCTCGCGTACAACGTGGTGACCAAGGAATTCAAGGTAGCGGCGCTGAAGGGAGAGACGCGGCCTATCCACACCACGCGGGACCTCCGCGACGCCCAACGGGTCCTCTCGGACATCCGGGGCGTCAAGATGACGCCCGCCGCGACGCTCGATCCCGTGGCGGTCATCTACGTCCGCGTCAACGCCGCCACGGCGTTGAACGGCGAGAACACGTTCGTGGCGCGGATGAACGGGACCGCGGAGCAGGCCACCCGGCAGTCCGACTACCGGACGATCCAAAGAGTCCAGTAACCATGCCCCTCCTCAGCGACGAGAACCGGCGCAAGCGCAACCTGATCATTCTCGCCGGGTTCCTCGTGCTGGTCGGCACGGCGAACTTCCTGGACATCGGCGTCTACGCGCCGGACCTGCCGCTCGCGTCCAACATCGCCGTGTTCGCCCTGCTCAATCTGAACCTGATCGTGCTGCTGCTCCTGGTGCTGCTCCTCTTCCGGAATCTCGTCAAGCTCTGGTTCGAGCGGCGCGAGAACGTGATCGGCGCCAAGTTCAAGACCAAGCTGGTGATGGCGTTTCTCACGCTGTCCCTCATCCCGTCGACCCTGATCTTCCTCATTGCCTCCAACTTCATCACCAAGTCGATCGAGGGGTGGTTCAAGCCGCAGGTCGAGCGCCCGCTGGACCAGGCGCTCGCGGTGGCGCAAACCTACTACAGCAACCTCGAGCGTACGGCGCTCCGGCACGCCCAGCACATCGGCCGCGTGATCGATCGCGACGGACTCCTGGCCGACGCGCGGCGCGAGGCGTTGGCCGCCTACCTCGTCGAGCAGCAGGACCGGCTCGGGCTCAGCGCGGTCACCGTCTTGGGGACGCAGGGCCAGGAGTTGGTCCACGTCAAGGATCCGATCCTCGGCGATCTCGCGACGCGTGAGCTCGACGAGAGCCAGCTGCGCCAGGGCGCCTCCGGACAGGAGCTCACCACGGTGCGCGAGCTCGCGTCCGGCGATCTCGTCGAGGCGGTGGTCCCGATTTGGGCGGCGCGCGGCGCGGAGCGCCGCGTCGTGGGCGTGATCGTCGTCGGTACGCACGTCACGGATCGGCTCGAGGCACGCGTGCGCGGCATCTCGCAGGCGTTCCGGGAATACAAGCAGCTCAAGCTGCTGAAGATGCCGATCAAGGGCATCTATATCCTGCTCTTCCTGCTCATGACGCTGATCGTCGTGTTCTCGTTCACGTGGTTCGGCCTCTACCTCGCGCGCGGGATCACCGGCCCGATCGAGCAGCTCGCCGAGGGCACGCGCGAGGTCGCCGCCGGCAACCTCGCCTACAAGGTGCAGGCGCGTGGCGACGACGAGATCGGGGTCCTGGTCGAGTCCTTCAACCGCATGACGGACGACCTGGCGAAATCGAAGCGGAAGCTCGAAGAGGCGTACTTCGATCTGTCCGACAAGCACACGGAGCTTGAGGATCGGCGCGTCTACATCGAGACCGTCCTCGAGGCCATCACCACCGGCGTGGTCTCCTTCGATCCGCTCGGGCGCCTCACGACCATCAATCGCGCTGCGGCGCGCATGCTCGGGGTGAACGAATCGACGGCGGTCGGACGTTTCCTCGAGGAGGTCTTCGCCGGCCCGGACCTCAGAGCCGTGGTCGCGCAGGTGCAGCGGACCCGGCGCCCCAAGGCCGCCAGCACGGAGCTCGAGTTCCAGCTGCGACGGGGTGGAGCCACGCTCTCGCTCCTCGCCTCCGCGACGGCGGTGCGGGGCCCGGACGGCGAGTACACCGGCGCCGTCGTGGTCCTCGACGATCTGACGGAGCTGCTGAAGGCCCAGCGGGTGGCGGCGTGGCGGGAGGTGGCGCAGCGGATCGCCCACGAGATCAAGAATCCGCTGACGCCGATCCAGCTCTCGGCCCAGCGGCTTCGCCGCCGCCTGGCCCGCACCCCGGGCGAGGAGCGGCTGGTGCTGGAGTGCACGGAGACGATCATCCACGAGGTCGAGGGCCTCAAGCACCTCGTGGACGAGTTCTCGCGGTTCGCCCGGATGCCCGTGCTCACCCCGCGGCCGACCGATGTCCGCCAGCTCATCGACAGCGTCGCGAGCCTGTATCGCGAGTCCCATCCCGCCCTCTCGATCGCGACCCAGCACTCCGACGACCTCCCGCTGCTCGAAGTGGACCCCGACCACATCAAGCGCGCCGTCCTCAACCTTGTCGACAACGCGGTCGAGGCGATCGGTGACAGCGGAATCGTGCGCGTCGAGACGGTGCACATGGCCGACACCGGGCACGCGCGGATCATCGTGGCCGACAACGGCCCGGGCATCAGCCCCGAGGACAAGGAGAAGCTCTTCCTCCCCTATTTCTCCACGAAGGTCGCGGGCATGGGGCTCGGGCTGCCGATCGTGCACGAGATCGTGACCGAGCACGGCGGTACGATCTGGGTCGAGGACGGCGAGCCCAAGGGGACCCGCTTCGTCATCGAGGTGCCGGTGTCGCGCGCGGTGGCCTCGGTCGAGGCCTGACATGGCCGGCGAGATCGTTCATACCCTCGCCTCGGACGGCGGGGCCCCAGCCCCGCGACGTCCTGCGGCTCGCACTGCCCGTGCGCGCGTGAGCGTGCCTGCGCCTGGGGCGCGGCGGCGAGGGTGACATGGCGGGCGAGCATATCTTAATAGTCGACGACGAGCCGGCCATTCGGTCGACCCTGCGCGATGTTCTGGAGGACGAGGGATACCGCGTCTCGGCGGTCGGCAGCGGTGCCGATGCGCTCCGGTTCTTCGCCGACGAGCTGCCGGAGCTGACCTTCCTCGACATCTGGATGGATCGGCTGGACGGCCTGGAGACTCTCGCCGAGATCAAGCGGGCACGCCCCGAGGCGGTCGTGGTCATCATCTCCGGTCACGGCACGATCGAGACCGCCGTCAAGGCGACGCGCCTCGGCGCCTACGACTTCGTCGAGAAGCCGTTGTCCCTCGAGAAGATCCTGTTGACGGTCAGCCGCGGCCTCGAGCACGCGCGGCTCGAGCGCGAGAACGCGGCACTCCGCGCGAGCCTGGAGCAACGGACCGAGATCATCGGCGAGAGCGCGGGAATCCGTGCGCTCAGAGACCAGATCGCGACCGCGGCGCCCACCAACGGCCGCGTGCTGATCAACGGCGAAAACGGCAGCGGCAAGGAGCTGGTCGCGCGGGCCATCCACGTCCACTCCGCGCGCCGCGAGCGTTCCTTCGTCGAGGTCAACTGCGCCGCGATCCCCGAGGAGTTGATCGAGTCCGAGCTGTTCGGGCACGAGAAGGGCGCGTTCACCGGAGCGCTCACCCGGCGCCGCGGGAAGTTCGAGTTGGCCGACGGTGGCACGCTCTTCCTGGACGAGATCGGCGACATGAGCCTCAAGACCCAGGCGAAGGTCCTGCGCTCGCTCGAGGAGCAGGCGTTCGAGCGGGTCGGGGGCAAGGACACCATCAGGGTCGATGTCCGGGTGATCGCCGCGTCCAACCGCGACCTCGCGGCCCTGATCCGGGACGGGCGCTTCCGGGAGGACCTCTACTATCGGCTGAACGTGATCCCGATCGAAGTCCCGGCCCTGCGGACGCGCAAGGACGACATCCCCGCGCTGGTGAGTCATTTCATCGCGCAGTTCTGCGCCGAGAATGGCAAGCGCGCCAAGACGCTCTCCCGAGAGGCGCTGGGCTACTTTCTCACGTACGATTGGCCCGGCAACGTCCGCGAGGTCCGGAACATGGTCGAGCGCCTCGTGATCATGGCCCCGGGGGACGTGATCGACGCCGACGACCTGCCGGCGCCGCTGCGGCCGAAGGAGGCGGCGCTCCCGGCCAGTGAGGCGCGCGAGCGCTCGCTCAAGGACGCGCGCGACAACTTCGAGCGCGCCTATATCCTCACCGAGTTGCGCACCAATGACTGGAACGTGACGCGCACCGCGGAGCGGCTCGGGATCGAGCGCAGTCACCTCTACCGCAAGCTCAAGGCGTACAACATCAACCCGCCCAAGCGCGACGCCTGAGGGCCCTGCTTGCCCCTTCTGGCCGAGGGGCTGATCCACGACTGGAACGACATCCTCGGACGGCTCGGGCTTCTGGGATCCGCCGAGACCGTCGGCCGATTGATCTTTGGGGCCGGCGCGCTGGTAATGCTCGCGGCGCTGCTCTTGCTCGCCCTCGAGGTCCTGCGTTGCTGGAACGCGCCGGCGGCGGACACGCGGGCCTGCTGACGTGCTCGACCTCGTCCTTCGCGGCTGCCGTCTGCCCGACCGGGACGGGATCGCCGACCTCGCGATCGCAGACGGTCGCATCGTCGCCATCGGGCCAGCGAGCGCGCCTGCGCGAGAGACGATCGACGTCGCCGGACGGCTCGTCACGCCCGGCCTCGTCGAGGCGCACATCCATCTGGACAAGGCGCTCCTGGCGGATCGCGTGTCCGGGTCGGCGGGAACGCCCGCGGAGGCGATTCGGCTCACCGGCCTGGCGAAGCGAGGCTTCACGGTGGACGACATCGCGAGCCGGGCGCGGCGCGTGCTCGATCTGGCCGTGGCCGCGGGCACGACGGCGATGCGCGCACACGTCGAGGTCGACCCGATCGTGGGCCTGGCGGGCATGGACGCGATCCTCCCGCTCCAGCGTGAGTACGCCCCCGCGATCGATATCCAGCTCTGCGCCTTCGCTCAAGAGGGCATCGTGAAGTCGCCGGGCACCGAGGCGCTGCTCCGTCGCGCCCTCGCGATGGGCGCCGCCCTCGTCGGCGGGTGTCCCTACAACGACACCGACGCGGTCCGCCATATCGAGGTCGTCTTCGCGCTCGCCGGCGAGTTCGGCGTCGACGCGGACTTCCATGTGGACTTCTCCGACGAGCCAGAGCACCTGCACGTGCGCGAGATCGTCCGTCAGACCATCCGCGCCCGCTGGCAAGGGCGCGTCGCGGTCGGACACCTGACCGAGCTGGCCGCGTTGCCCGGCGCCGAGCAGGCGGCGTTGATCGCCGAGCTGGCGGACGCGGGAATCGGCGTGATCAGCCTTCCCTTGACCGATCTCTACCTCATGGGACGGCGGGACACGCGGAACGTCCGCCGGGGCCTGACGCCGATCCGTCGGCTCCTGGAGGCGGGCATCCCGGTGGCGCTGGCGTCCAACAACATCCAGAATCCGTTCACCCCGGTCGGCACGGCCGATCCGGCTCACCTGACGTTCGTCGGCGCTGTCGCCGCCCACATGGGGACGCCCGAGCACCTGCGGGACCTCGTGGCCGCCGTGACGACGCACCCGGCACGGATTCTCAACCTCCGCGACTATGGCTGCGCCCCGGGCCGCCGCGCCGATCTCGTCGTCTGGGAATGCCAGCGGGTGGAGGAAATCGTGACCAGCTTGCCCCCGCGATGTCTCGTGGTGAAGGCGGGGCGGGTCACGGTCGAGCTCGAGCGACGGCTCGTCGAGCGCTGGCGTTCGACCGGGGCGGGTTGACACGAGCCGAGCGCGCCATGTAGAGTGACGGTAGTCGGTTCGCGCACTTTCCTTTAAGCGAGCCCCGAGAGGCCCGCAAGGAGAGACGATGGGCAGCCCCGCACCACGCTACCGGGAGAAGGCGCAGGTCCTCGATGAGACCGCGCTCGACCGGGCCCTCACCCGCATCGCCCACGAGATCCTCGAGCGGAACGGCGGCGCCAAGGACCTGGCGTTCGTCGGGCTGCGTACGCGCGGCGTCAGCCTCGCGCATCGGCTCGCCGCGAAGATCGCTCAGATCGACGGCACGACCCTCCCGGTCGGGACGCTCGACATCACGCTCTACCGCGACGACCTGGGCATGCGCGGGACCCCGGTGATCCGCGGCACCGACATCCCGTTCTCGATCAAAGACAAGACGGTGATCGTCGTGGATGACGTCCTCTTCACCGGCCGGACGATCCGCGCAGCGCTCGACGCGATCATCGATCTGGGGCGGCCGACCGCCATCCAGCTCGCGTGCCTGGTCGACCGCGGGCACCGCGAGCTTCCGATCCGGCCGGACTACGTCGGCAAGAACCTGCCGACTTCGCGCCGCGAGATCGTCGCCGTGCGGATGCGGGAGCACGACGGCGAGGACCGCGTCGTCATCGAAGAACCCGAGGAGACCTAGCATGGGCTGGACGCGGAAGGATCTGCTCACGATGCGCGACCTCGACGCGAGCGAGATCGTGTTGCTGGTGGACACCGCCGCGTCTCTCCAGGAGATCGCCTCGCGCGAGATCAAGAAGGTCCCGGCGCTCCGCGGCAAGACGATCGTGAACCTTTTCTACGAGCCATCCACGCGGACGCGGACGTCGTTCGAGATCGCGGGCAAGTGGCTCTCGGCGGACGTCGTCAACTTTTCGTCGGGTGGGTCGAGTACGAGCAAGGGGGAACGTTTCATCGATACGGCGAGGAACATCGCCGCGATGAGCCCCGATGTGGTCGTCGTCCGCCACTCGTCCGCCGGGGCCGCCGAGCTTCTGGCCCGCGCGCTGCCCTGCTCGATCGTGAACGCGGGCGACGGCGGTCACGAGCACCCGACCCAGGCGCTGCTCGATTTGCTGACGATCCGCGAGAAGAAGGGCCACTTCGACGGGCTCCACGTGGCGATCATCGGGGACATCGCCCACAGCCGGGTCGCGCGGTCGAACATCCACGGGATGCGCAAGCTGGGCATGACCGTCACCGTGGCCGGACCGCCGACGCTCATCCCGCCCTTCGTGCAGGAGCTGGGCGCCAAGGTGAGCTACCGCCTCGAGGAGGCGATCGGCGACGTGGACGTCATCATGATGCTGCGCCTGCAGCAGGAGCGCATGACCGCGGGCCTGATCCCGTCGCTCCGTGAGTACGCGCGCTACTGGGGGCTCACCCTCGACAAGCTGGCGCGCCACGCGCGGCCCGACACCCTGATCATGCACCCCGGGCCGGTGAACCGCGGCGTGGAGCTGGCGCCCGAGGTCGCCGACGGCCCGTACTCGGTCATCCTCGACCAGGTGGCCCGGGGCGTGGCCGTGCGCATGGGCGTGCTGCTCCTCCTCGCGGGGCGCAAGGGCGGAGACGGCGCATGAGCCTCCTGCTTCGCAGCGGCCGCGTCATCGATCCGGCGAACAATCTCGACGCCGTCCAGGACGTCCTGATCACGGACGGCCGGATCGAGCGGCTCGGTCGGAACCTCAGGGCGCCCGCCGGGGGCGAGGTCGTCGACGCGAGCGGCAAGATCGTCTGCCCGGGATTCATCGACATGCACGTCCACCTGCGCGAGCCGGGTTACGAGTACAAAGAAACGGTCGCGACGGGCACGCGGGCGGCCGCGGCGGGCGGGTTCACCGCCGTGTGCTGCATGGCGAACACGAACCCCGTCAACGACAACGGCGCGGTCACCGACTACATCCTGGCCAAGGCGAAGGTCGAGGGCGCGGTGCGCGTCTATCCGATCGGCGCCGTCACGCGTGGCCTTCGCGGCGAGGAGCTGGCCGAGCTGGCGGAGCTCGCCGAGTCGGGCTGCGTCGCCTTCTCCGACGACGGCAAGTGCGTGATGAACGCCGGCCTCTATCGGCGCGCCATGGAGTACACGCTGCCCTTCGGCGCGCCGCTCATCAGCCACGCGGAGGACACCACCCTGAGCCGCGGCGCGTCCATGAACGAGGGCGTCGTCTCCACGGAGACCGGCCTCCCCGGCCAGCCGGCGGCCGCCGAGGACGTGATGGTGGCCCGCGATATCGTCCTCGCCGAGCTGACGGGCGCCCACGTTCACATCGCTCACGTCTCCACCGCCGGCGCGGTTCGCCTCGTCCGCGATGCGAAGGCGCGCGGCGTCCGCGTGACGGCCGAGGTGACGCCGCACCATCTGGTGCTGACCGAGGACGCCGTCAGAGGCTGGGATCCGAACACGAAGATGGCGCCGCCGCTCCGGACCAAGCGGGATGTGGAGGCGCTGATCGAGGCGCTCGTCGACGGCACCATCGATTGCATCGCGACCGATCACGCCCCGCACGCGATCTCCGAGAAGGAGGGCGAGTTCGATCAGGCAGCCTTCGGCGTCGTCGGGCTCGAGACGGCGGTGGCCGTGCTGCTCGATCGGCTGGTGCGGCCGGGGCTCCTGCCGCTCGCGACGCTGGTCGCGCGGTGGAGCCGCGATCCGGCGCGGCTCCTCAACCTCCCCGGAGGCAGCCTCGCCGCCGGCGCCCCTGCCGACATCACGATTCTGGACCCCGACGCAGAATCGACCATCGACCCCTCGCGGTTTCGTTCTCGAAGCCGGAACACGCCGTTCGGGGGTTGGACGCTTCGGGGAGGGCCATGGATGACGCTCGTCGGCGGGAAAGCCGTGCGGCCGTGAGCGAGGCGCCGAACGTGGCGACGCGAGCCGCGGGCCGGGCGAGCCCATGAGCAACTCCGCCTGGCTCGTCCTGCGCGACGGGCGCACGTTCAGAGGCCGGTCGCTCGGGGCGGTCGGGGAAGCCGCGGGCGAGGTCATCTTCAATACCGCCATGCAGGGGTATCAGGAGATCCTCACCGATCCCTCGTACCGAGGGCAGATCGTCGCGATGACCTACCCGATGATCGGCAACTACGGCGTGAACGACGAGGACGTGGAGTCGCGGCGGCCCTGGGTCAACGGGTTCATCGTCAAGGAGGCTTCGCCGATCGCGTCGAACTTCCGTGCCGGCGCGAGCCTCGACGAGTACCTCGGGCGCCACGGGATCGTGGGGATTCAGGACATCGACACGCGGGCGCTGACGCGCCACCTGCGGGACCACGGCGCCCAGGACGGCATCGTCTCGTCCGTCGAGACCGATCCGCGCCGCCTCCTCGATCGCGCCCGCGCCCTGCCCGGACTCGTCGGCCGCGATCTGGTGGCCGAGGTGACCGCGGCGACGCCTTATACGTGGTCGGAAGGCGGCTGGGAGCTCGCGCGTGGCTACGTGCCGCCGCCGGCGCCGCGCTTCACCGTCGTCGCGTACGACTGTGGCATCAAGTTCAACATTCTGCGCCAGCTCCGCGCGATCGGGTGCGATGTGACCGTCGTGCCCGCCTCGACGTCCACGGCCGATGTCCTCGCGCGGAAGCCCGACGGCGTGTTTCTCTCGAACGGGCCGGGCGATCCCGAGGGCGTGCCCTACCTGATCGAGTCGGTGCGCGGGCTCCTCGGACGTGTGCCGATCTTCGGCATCTGCCTCGGTCATCAGATCCTCGGCCTGGCGGCCGGCGGGCGCACCTTCAAGCTGCCGTTCGGCCACCACGGGGCCAACCACCCGGTCAAGGACCTCGCGACCGGGAAGGTCGAGATCACCGCGCAGAACCACGGCTTCGCCGTCGAGCCGGCGTCGGTGACGGCGCTCGGATGGGAGCCGACGCACCTCAACCTCAACGACGGTACCTGCGAAGGCCTCCGGCACCGCGAGTGGCCGGTCTTCTCCGTGCAGTACCACCCCGAGGCCTCGCCCGGCCCTCACGACGCCAACTACCTCTTCCACCGTTTCACGGACTTGATGGCTCGGAAGGGAGGCTGACCGCGTCATGCCCAAATACTTGATCTCCTACCGCAAGACCGAAGGGAGCGGCCAGAAGCCTGAGTGGACCTCGTTCACCGCGCAGAGCGAGACCTCGCTCGAAGCCCACGCGATCCGCGAGCGGGTCGACCGGCGCATGAGCGTCCTGGGCGAGCAGCTCTGGGGCAGCGGCGAGGTCGCGTGGGTCGGCAACGGCCGGCTCGACGACGTGCTCTATCGCCGCGAGGAAGCGGCGCCGGAGACGTCGATCGTCTATGGTCTCGTGGAGGAATAGCCGGCGCGGCGCGCGCCGCGCGGAAGCCCGATGCCCAAGCGTACCGACCTCAAGCGCATCCTGATCATCGGCTCCGGGCCGATCGTCATCGGTCAGGCGTGCGAGTTCGACTACTCCGGGACGCAGGGTTGCCGTGCGTTGCGGGAAGAGGGGTTCGAGGTCGTCCTGGTGAACTCGAACCCGGCCACGATCATGACGGACCCCGAGCTGGCGGACCGGACGTACATCGAGCCACTGACACCGGAGTTCGTCGCGAAGATCATCGAGCGCGAGCGTCCGCAGGCGCTCTTGCCGACCCTGGGCGGTCAGACGGGCCTGAACCTCGCGGTCGCGCTGGCGGAGGACGGCACGCTCGATCGGTTCGGGGTCGAGCTGATCGGCGCCAAGCTCGACGCGATCCGGAAGGCCGAGGACCGGGCCCTCTTCAAGCAGGCGATGGAGCGTATCGGTCTGGCGCTGCCGCGCTCGGGCCAGGCGCGGAGCCTCGAGGAGGCTCGCGCCGTCGTGGCCGGCGTCGGCTTTCCCGCGATCATCCGCCCCTCCTTCACGCTGGGCGGCACCGGCGGGTCCATCGCCTACACCCCCGACGAGCTCGAGAGCGCGGTGCGGTGGGGGTTGCAGATGTCGCCGGTCGGTACGGTCCTCGTCGAAGAGTCGGTGATCGGATGGAAAGAGTTCGAGCTCGAGGTGATGCGCGACCTCGCCGACAACGTCGTGATCATCTGCTCGATCGAGAACGTCGATCCGATGGGCGTGCACACCGGGGACTCGGTCACGGTGGCGCCGGCGCAGACGCTCACCGACAAGGAATATCAGCTCATGCGCGACGCCGCGATCGCGATCATCCGCGAGATCGGCGTCGAGACGGGCGGCTCCAACATCCAGTTCGCGGTGAACCCCGAGGACGGTCGCCTGGTCGTGATCGAGATGAACCCGCGGGTGTCCCGCTCCTCGGCGCTGGCGTCCAAGGCGACCGGCTTCCCGATCGCGAAGATCGCCGCCAAGCTCGCGGTGGGCTACACGCTCGACGAGATCCGGAACGACATCACGCGCGAGACGCCGGCGTCGTTCGAGCCCGCCATCGACTACTGCGTGGTCAAGTTCCCGCGCTGGGCGTTCGAGAAGTTCCCCGAGGCCGATCGGACGCTGACGACCCAGATGAAGTCCGTGGGCGAGGTCATGGCGATCGGGCGCACGTTCAAGGAGGCCCTCCAGAAGTCGATCCGCTCCCTCGAGCAGGACCGCTGGGCCATGACGCTCGGCCGTACGCTCGGCGCCGAGGAGCTCCGCCAGCTCCTGAGCGTCCCGAACCCCGACCGGATCTTCGCCATTGGTGACGCCTATCGGGCCGGGCTGACGACCGAGGAGATCCGGTCGCTGACCCACATCGACCCCTGGTTCCTCGAGAACATGCGGCAGATCGTAGCCTTCGAGCCGAGGATCGCCGACGCGGCGCTGACCGATCCAGAGGTGCTCCGGCGCGCCAAGCAGCTGGGGTTCGCCGATCGGCGCATCGCGGAGCTCACCGGCGTCTCGGAATCGGCCATCCGGGCGCGCCGGCTCGAGCACGGGATCCGCGCGACCTTCAAGACCGTGGACACGTGCGCCGCCGAGTTCGTCGCTCACACCCCGTATCTCTATTCCACGTACGAGGAAGAGGACGAGGCGCCGCCGACGGCGCGTCCCAAGGTCGTCATTCTGGGCTCGGGCCCCAACCGCATCGGCCAGGGGGTCGAATTCGACTACTGCTGCGTCCACGCCGCGTTCGCGCTCCGCGACCTCGGGGTGGAGGCGATCATGGTCAACTGCAATCCCGAAACCGTCTCCACGGACTACGACACTTCCGATCGTCTGTATTTCGAGCCACTGACGCTCGAGGACGTCCTCAACATCGTCGAGCGTGAGCAGCCACTGGGCGTCGTCGTGCAGTTCGGTGGACAGACCCCGCTGAAGCTCGCGGTGCCGCTGCGCGATGCCGGAGTTCCGATCCTCGGCACCTCGCCCGACGCCATCGACCGCGCCGAGGACCGGCAGCGCTTCAGTGCGCTCCTCAGCGAGCTCGGGCTCCACCAGGCCGCTGGTGCCACCGCCCGCTCGCTCGCAGAGGCCCGGACGATCGCGACACGAATCGGCTACCCGGTCCTCGTGCGCCCATCCTACGTCCTTGGCGGGCGCGCCATGCGGATCGTCTACGACGATCAGGATCTAGCCGAGTTCATGCACGAAGCCGTTCAGGTGTCGCCCGAGCACCCGGTGCTCATCGACAAGTTCCTGGATGACGCGATCGAGATCGACGTGGATGCCGTCGCCGACGGCACGCGGGTCCTCGTGGGCGGGGTCATGGAGCACATCGAGAAGGCAGGCATTCACTCCGGAGATGCCGCCTGCTCGCTCCCGCCCTACTCCATCGCCGAGGATGAGATCGAGGCCCTGCGCGCCCAGACGCAGGCGCTCGCCCGGGCCCTCGGCGTGGTCGGACTCATCAACGTGCAGTTCGCCATCCGGCACGACACCATCTACGTGCTGGAGGTGAACCCCCGCGCCTCTCGGACCGTTCCCTTCGTCTCGAAGACGATCGGGCTTCCGCTCGCCAAGATCGCGACGCGGGCCGCGCTCGGGGAGACGCTCGAGCCCTGGCTCGGATGGGACGGCCGTGAGTTGCCCCACATCGCCGTCAAGGAATCGGTCTTCCCCTTTGTCAAATTTCCGGGCGTGGACACTGTCCTCGGCCCCGAGATGCGGTCCACAGGCGAGGTCATGGGGCTCGACTACGACTTCCGTAAGGCGTATCTCAAGTCTCAGGTCGCCGCTGGCCTGCCGATGCCCACCGCCGGCAAGATCTTCGTGTCCGTGCGCAGCCGCGACAAGCGCGCAGTGGCGCCGCTCGCGCGTCGGCTTACCGACCTCGGCTTCGCCCTGGTGGCGACGCCGGGCACCGCGCGCGTGCTGGGGCGCTATGGCGTGACGGTGGAAACGATCCACAAGGTCGGCGCAGGATACCGCCCAAACGTGGTCGACCTCATGAAGACGGGTGAGATCGCCCTCGTCATCAACACGCCGGACGACGGCCGCGCCCGCAAGGACTCGGCCATCATTCGGAGCACCGCCGTGGCCGAGGACATCCCCCACTACACGACGCTCGACGGCGCGCAAGCGGCCATCGGGGCGATCGAGGCCCTCCTCAAGGGCGAGCACCGGGTCCAGAGTCTGCAGGAGTACCACGCTGGGCTCGCCTAGCGCTGCCGACCGCGTGCTCGTCGCGCTGGACGTCTCGAGCCTGGACGAAGCGTCGGCGCTGCTCGGTCGCCTGGACGGAGTCCTCACCGGGTGCAAGATCGGCTCGCAGCTCTTCACCTCCGCGGGCCCCGCGGCGATCGAGACCGCCCTCAAGCGGGGCTTTCGCGTCTTCCTCGATCTCAAGTTCCACGACATCCCGAACACTGTCGCCGCCGCGGTGCGCGAGGCGACGCGCTTCGGGATCTTCATGCTCAACATCCACGCGAGCGGCGGCCTGGCGATGGCGCGCGCCGCCGCCGAAGCGGCGGTGAAGGCCGCCGGCGACTTCGGGATCCCCCGCCCCCTCTGTCTGGGTGTGACTGTGCTGACGAGCCTCGACCGCAAAGCGCTGCAGCGCGAGGTCGGGGTGCCGACGAGTGTCGAGGCCCACGTCCTCCACCTGGCTGGGCTCGCCCGCGAGGCCGGCCTCGACGGCTGCGTCGCCTCGCCCCAAGAGATCGGTCTCCTGCGCCTCGCGATGGGCCAGGAGTGGGTGATCGTCACCCCAGGCATTCGCCCTCTCCCGTCGGGGGGAGTCGAGAGGAAGGCGGAGCCTGTCCGCCTTCCGGACAGGCGGAACCCCCCTCTCCCAACGGGGGGAGTCGAGAGGAAGGCGGAGCCTGTCCGCCTTCCGGACAGGCGGAACCCCCCTCTCCCAACGGGGGGAGTCGAGAGGGGGGTGGAGCCTGTCCGCCTTCCGGACAGGCGGAACCCCCCTCTCCCAACGGACGATCAGGTCCGGATCGCGACGCCGCGGCGGGCGCTCGCCGCCGGCGCCGACTACCTGGTCGTGGGGCGGCCGATCACCGGTGCTCAGGACCCGGCCGCGGCCGCGACCGCCATCGTCGCCGAGCTCGGCGGACCATGACAGACCGCGAGACGCTCGATCTCTACGAGACAACCGGCGCCCTGCTGCGCGGCCACTTCCGGCTGACCTCGGGCCTCCACTCGGACGTCTATCTCCAGTCGGCGCTCGTCCTGCAGCACCCGGTCCACGCCGAATCCCTCGGCGAAGCGCTGGCGGCGGCGTTTCGGGACGACCGCGTCCAGACGGTGCTGGCCCCGGCGATCGGCGGCATCCTGGTCTCCCACGAGGTCGCACGCTCGCTCGGCGCACGCGCGCTCTTCACCGAGCGCGAGGACGGGGTTATGCGTCTCAGGCGAGGGTTCGCGCTGGCGCCCGGCGAGCGATGTCTCGTGGTCGAGGACGTGATGACCACGGGCGGCTCGATCCGCGAGGTCGTCGGCTGCGTGGAAGCGCTCGGCGCTGTGGTGGTCGGCGTCGGCTCGCTGATCGACCGGAGCGGCGGAGGCGCGCTCTTTCCCGTGAGGCGCGCGACGCTCGCGGAGGTGAAGGCCACGACGTGGAAGCCGGAGGAGTGCCCGCTCTGCCGGGCCGGCAGCCAGGCGGTCAAGCCCGGCAGCCGCGCCTAGAGGGCGACCCGGAAAACCTCTTCCAGCGTCGTCTCACCCAGCAGGGCCTTGGCGAGCCCGTCCTGGAACATGGTCTTCATACCGCGACCGATCACCTCGGCGCGGATGGAAGAGGCGTCGCGCCGTTCCATGATCATCGCCCGGATCCGATCGTCGATCTCGAACAACTCGAACACGGCGGTGCGGCCGCGGAATCCGCTGCCGTGACACTGGACACACCCGCTCCCGTGGAAGAGCCGGATACTCGACAGGGAGTCGCCCGCCTGTCCGAGCACGCCCTCGCTCTGCAGCACCCGAATCGTCTGGTCGAAGTCCGGGCGCGCCCGTAGCGATTCCAGGATCGAGGCCTCGGGAGCCGCCGACTCCCGGCAGCTGAGGCAGATGCGCCGCACGAGCCGCTGGGCGACGGCGAGGGCGAGAGTGGACGCCAGGAGGAACGGCTCCACGCCCATGTCGAGGAGTCGTTGCCCTTCAGGTCGAACGGCAGCAAGAGATTGTTGCGCGCATACTCTTCGGCGACCGTCTGCAAGGCCTCGAGCTTGACGTCGCTGACCTTCAGGTCGACGAAGCCCACGCTCCACGCCTCGGCGATGTGTCCCAGAATGAACCCGAGCGGCACGCGACTGCGCTCGACGACCGCGCGCTCGAGGGGGATCCGCCGCCGCGAGGCCATCTTCCGGGCCCGGTCGAACTCGGCGTCGTCCATGATCTCGAGCTGCCCAACGAGCAACGCTCGAAACTCGTCCTCGGAGATGCGAAGCGGCCGCATGGCTATGTCCCGCCAGCCACCAGGACTTCCCCGACCTTCTGGACGAGCTCCTGGAGCGAGAGGTGCGCCTTGATGAAGTAGGCGACGGCGCCGAGCTCCATCGCCTGCCGGACGTCACGCTCCTGGCCGAGGTTCGACAGCACGATGACCGGGATCGGCGAGGTCGCGGCGTCCTGTTTCAGCGCCTTGAGCACTTCGAACCCCTGGAGCTTGGGCATGATGAGGTCGAGGAGAACGACATCCGGCCGCTCCGCGCGAGCGACCCGCAGCGCCTCTTCGCCGTCGACCGCCACGAGCACCGTGAACCCCTGCTGTCGCAGACGAGCCGCGGCCGCCCGTCGCAGGAACCGGTCGTCCTCCGCCAGAAGAACCCGCGGGGCTCCGTCAGCCACTCTGGCCCGCCAGCACGCGCCCGACCAGCTCGCCCAGCTCCTGAAGCGACAGGTTGGACTTCACGAAGTACCCGGAAACCCCCAGACTCGTGACCTCGGCAATGTCTTGTTCACGGGAGGAGTTGGAGAGAATGAGCACGGGCATACGGCGCGTCGCCTCGTCGCGTCTGAGCGCGCGCAACACTTCAAGGCCCGATAGCTTCGGCATCAGCATGTCGAGCAGAACGATGTCCGGCCGCTCGCTCTGGGCGAGTCGGAGCCCCTCCTCGCCGTCCACAGCGGTCGTCACTGTCAGCCCCCGCTGCCGAAGGCTCGCCTCGCAGGCCCGCCGAAGGAATCGATCGTCCTCGACCAGCAGAACCCGCTTGCCCGTCGTCTCCATGGGCGTCATCCGCTCGTTGGGAGCGTGAAGATGAACGTCGACCCCCGGCCTTCTTCGGACTCGCACCAGACCTGGCCGTCGAGCTTCTCGACCATGAGGCGAACCAGGTAGAGACCCAGTCCCGTTCCCTCGGTTTCTATGGTGTGGGCGTTGTCGGCTCGGTAGAACTTCTCGAAGAGCCTCGCCAGGGAGGCCTTCGGAATCCCGATGCCGCTATCCGTGATCGCCCAGCGGGCCGTCCGGCCATCCTCGACGCCGAGGAAAATCGAGATCGCGCCGCCGGTGGGCGTGTACTTGATCGCATTGGACGTGAGGTTCACGATCACCTGCCGGAGGAGCTGCGGATCGGCCATCACCGCCGGCACGCTGCCCGCGCCCGTCACCGACAGGTGGTGTCCCTTCTCGCGGATCAGAACCCCGAGGTCGTCCAGCGCGCTCTGCGTGAGCTTCGCGAGGTTCGTCGGCTGGAGCACGACCGTCAGCTTCCCGCTCTCGAGGCGGGAGACGTCGAGCAGGTCGTTCACGAGACCGATCAGCCGCTCGGCGGCGGCGCGGGCGTCCTCGATGTAGCTTCCGGCTTCCTCGGGGACCTGCGGCGTCTGCGCCGCGAGCTCCAGCATCCACTTGATGCCCGCCAGGGGCGTGCGGAGCTGGTGGGTGACGAAGGAGACGAAGTCGGTCTTCATCTGGCTCACTTGACGCTCGTGCGTCACGTCGCTCAGCGTCAGCGTGAACCCGATGGTCCCGCCCGAGGCGTCTCTGGTCGGCTGGGCGGCCCAGTGGACGGTGCGGCCGCTGCGCCGGAGCTCGAGATCGCCCTCGCCGCCCCGGTCCGGATCTCCGAGGAGCGCCGCGAGGTTCCCGAACACCCGATCGGAGTCGGTCCGGGCGCCGGTCAGGAGCGCGGCCAGACGGGTCCCGATGACGGCGCTGGCATCGAAACCGAGCAGCTCGCCGGCCTGCCGGTTCGCCGCCTGGATCTCGCCCGCGCGGCTGACGAGCACGATGCCGTCGGAGGTCGAGTCGAAGATCTGCGCGAGGCGTACCCGCTGCGTCTGCGTCTCCTCGTAGAGCCCCACGTTCTCGAGCGCCGTCGCCAGCTGGTCGGCGTAGGACGTGAGGAGGCGTGTCTCGGTGTCGCCGAGCGCCTGAGGCGTCGTGTAGTACAGGACGAGGACGCCGAGCACGCGCTCGCGCTGGCCCACGATCGGGAACGCCGCGATCGACCGGACGCCGTGGGCGACGTTCGCCGGATGAACAAACTCGGGGTGCCGCGTCACGTCGCGCAGGAGGAGCGGAGCCCGCGTCCGGCGCACGTGGTCTCTGATCCCGCCAAGACGTCCCGGATCGCCGGGGTGCGGCCCGCCCGACACCCAGTGGCCGACACTCCGGCTGAGGCTCCCGTCCTCGTTGAGGAGATGCACGAGCGCGCCATTGGCCGCGAAAGATCTGGCCAGCTCCGTGAGCGCGCCGTCGAGCATCGCGTCCACCTCGAGGGTGCGGTGGAGCGCCCGGGCCGCCTGGTTCAGGAGCGTCAGGCCGTCGGAGAGCGTCTTGGCCTCGCTCTCGCGGCGTTGCGTCTCCTCGAAGAGGCGCGCGTTCTCGAGCGCGAGCGCGGCGTGGTCGGCGAGAGTCGATACGAGCTGGATCTCGCGCGTGGTGAAGTCGTGCGGCGCGAAGAAGTACACGACGAGCGTGCCGTGCGTCTCCTCACGACTGGTGATGGGCACCCCGAGGTAGGCGCGCGGCGCGGCCGCGTCGACGAGCCGCTGGGCCGCCGGCGAGTGTCGGAGCGTCGCGTCCGTCAGGCGGTCTCGCGTCCACACGGGCTGGCGTTCCTGGTAAGCGCGCCCCGCGATCCCCTCGCCGGGACGTAACGCGAGGCCGCGGGTCAGCTCGGCTGGAAGGTGCAACCCGCGATGGAAGACGAGGACCCCCCGCGTCACGTCGTAGAAGAATATCCCGACGGCGTCACACCCGGTCAGCTCGGTCGCCTGCTCGGCGATGACATCGAGCAGCCGTTCGCGGTCGAGGCTGGTCGCCAGCTGCCGGGTGACCGCGTAGAGCCGCGTCGCTTCCTGCTCGCGGGCGCGGGCTTCGGCGTAGAGCCGGCTCTCCTCGAGCGCGGTCGCGAGGTTCTGGCAGAGCGAGCTGAACGGCTCGACGCTCTGCCGGCTGATCGGTCGCCGGCTCGACTTGTTGTCGGCGCTCACGACGCCGATCACGCGCTCGCCGACGACGAGCGGCGCGACGACGAATCGGCGCGAGCGCAAATACGCGTGGTCGAGGTGCGTCCGGTCGAGCGGCAGCACCTGGGCGAGGTCCGCGTCGGACAGCACCGCGACCGGCCGGCGGCTCTTCAGCGCTTCGTGGTACGGACCGGCCGCGGGTGTCACCGGTAACCGGAGGGCGGGGGCTTCCTCGTCGCCGCCGGCCGTCGCCAGCTCGAGCTCCGAGCCATCGGCAGTCAAGAGGAACACGTTCACGCGGTCGAAGCCGACCACATCGCGCGCCGCGTGGACGAACGCCGCGAGGCGGGCGTCGCGCTCCCAGGAGCTCTGCATCGCGATGGCGGCATGGGAAAGCTGCTCGAGCAGCGCCCGTCCCTCCTCGGTCTCTCGGAGCAGACGCGACTTCTCGATGGCGAGCGAGGCCTGGTCCGCGAGCGCCGACAGCAGCGCGATCTCGTCCGGCAGGAAGTGGCGCGCCCCTTTGGTGTAGACGTTGAGCGTGCCGACGACGCGCCCGTGGGCCCGGAGCGGGGCGCCGATGAACCCTCGGAAGCCCCGCTCGAGGGCGCTGCGCTTGTGGGCCGGATCGTGGCGGGTGTCGGCGGCCAGGTCCTCGACCACGACGGACTCTCCAGTGGCGACGACCAGACCGCTCAGGCTCTCCCCGATCTTGAGCCGCGGCCGGGACATCACGGTGGCGGCCGACTCGGTCCTGGCGCCGACCACGAGATCGTCGCCCTCCAGTAGCCGAAGACCCGCCGCCTCTGCGCCCACGAGCCGGGCGGCCTCGTTGACGATGATCGTCAGCACTTCCTCGGGGTTGTGGACGGCGGCCAGACGTCGTAATACCTCGTTGAGGACTTCCAGCCGGTTGCGGTTGCGCTCGGCTTGCTCGTAGAGGCGGGCGTTGCGCAGGAAGAACCCGACCTGCTCGCAGACGTGTTCGAGCGCGCGGAGCTCTCGCTCGGAGAAGCGGCGGCGGGCCGTCCACCACACCAGATAGAAGCCGCCGATCACCTCGTCGTCGACGATCAGCGGCAGGAGGAGCCCCGACTGGTGTGGGAAGCTCCTGAACATCGCGTGCGTGAATCGCTCGTCCCGCGCGACGGCGTCCGAGTACACGGGACGCCGCTCCGCCCACAGGGGGAGGAAGAAGCCCTGGTCCTTGAGCGGCAGCGGGGTCGAGGAGAGCGTCGCCAGGTACTCCTTGGGCACGTGGTACGCGGCGGTCGGCACGAGCTGACCGGTTCCGAACTCGTGCAGGTAAGCGGCCACGGTATCCGCGCCGAGCAGACGAGCGAGCTCGCGGCAGATCCTTCGAAGCGCCTCGCGGACGTCCAGCGTGGAGCTGACCGTCGCCGAGATCGCGGCCAGTGCTTCGCTCTCGCCGAGTCGTTCCGCCAGCTCGGCGTGCAACCGCACATTATCCTGTGTCAACCGCCGCCGGTCGAACACCCGGGCGACGATCGCGCCGAGGCGGGAGAGGTCGACGGGCTTCAGGATGTAGCCCGCGCTCCGGCTCTCGACCGCCTGGATCGCCGAGTCGAGAGTCGCGTGGCCCGTGACCACGATGACCTCCGGAGGCGCCTCGACCCCCCCGGCCTCGCGCATGAGGACGGTGCCGTCGACGTCGGGGAGCTCGAGATCGAGGAGGACGAGGGCGAATCGTTCCTCGTGGATGCGACGCAGGCCCTCGGCGCCGGTCGCGGCGACGACGACCGAGTATCCCTCGCGTTCGAGGAAGTCACTCAGAAGGAGCGCGGCCTCGGGGTCAGCGTCGACGACCAGGATCGCGTCCTGCTCGCCCATTCCTTGAGCCTATCACCACCCGGCGACCAGCATGCCGTTCTGGAAGAGCACGAACACCAGCCACGCGAGCTGCACGCCGACGAAGATCGCCAGCCCGCGCTCGCGCCCGACACGGACGCTCGCCCGATACTCGCAGATGGCGCCGAGGAGACCGATCACGGCGAACGCGGGCGAGTAGTACGTGGCGAGCAGGCCGTACGTCAGTGCCAGTCCGCCAGCGAAGCTCCAGAGCACGTACACCGCGAGCCACCGGGCGACGACGGACACCCCGATCGAGGCGCGCGAGCCGGATTTCCCGAAGAACCGGGCGAGCGCGACGGTGGCGCCGCCCAGGACGAGCAGCGCGCCCAGTGCGACGAGGGCCCAGCGGGTCACCCGCGCACGCAGCACACCGGCCGGCGGCGCAGCCGCCGTGTCGAATGCCCGACCGCTTTGCCGCGTCCTCGGCCGACGATGAGTGTGATGAGCGGCACGCGCTCGCTCTCCGCGGGAGTTTAGCCGCCGGATCGGATGGTGTCAACCGCAACATATTGACACTACAGGAGATTTCGCCCTATGATCGCTGGATGGCAGCCTCCCGCATCACCCCGGTCCCGGCTCTCCGCAGCATGACGGGATTCGGCCGGGCCGAGGCAACCGGGGACGCTGCAACGGTGACGGTCGAAGCACGCTCCGTCAATCATCGCCACCTCGACATCGCGCTGCGGCTTCCGCGCACGCTCGGCGCCTTCGAGATGGACGCTCGCCGGATGATCCAGTCGCGCCTCGAGCGCGGTCGGATCGACGTGGCCGTTCAGCTTGGACCGGCACCCGGCCAGTGCGCGCAGCAGATCCGTGTCGACGCCCCGCTCGCCGCGCAGTACGTCGCCGAGGCGCGGGAGCTCGGCCGTACCGTGGGGCTGGGCGGTGAGGTGACGCTCGCGTGGGTGCTGGAGCGCCCGGGCGTCATGCGCACGCAGGACACGGAGACGCCCGCCACCGGACTCGCGTGGTCCGTCCTTGCCGAGGTGCTCGGCCGGGCCCTCGACGAGCTCGTCGCGTGTCGCGGCACGGAGGGCGCGGCCCTCGGCGCCGAGCTCCGCGCCTTGCACGCCGCCCTCCGGACGCAGGTGGACGTGATCGCGGCGCGAACGCCGGTGGCGCTCGCACGGTACGGGGAGCGGCTCCGGGAGCGGATCGGAGCGCTCCTCGGCGAGGTCGTCCTCGACGAGGGCCGGATCCTCACCGAGGTCGCCATCTGGGCCGACAAGACCGACGTGCGCGAAGAAATGACGCGGCTCCGCGCGCACCTCGAGCAGCTCACGGTGCTCCTCGACAAAGGCGGCGCGGCCGGCCGGGCACTGGACTTCCTGATCCAGGAGCTGAATCGCGAGGTCAACACGATCGCGTCGAAGGCGGACGACCTGGAGCTCAGTCAGGCCGCGCTCGCCGCCAAGGGGATCATCGAGAAGATGCGCGAGCAGGCTCAGAATCTTGAGTAATCACGCGAACGGCGGGAGCCGACTGGTGACGCACCTGGTGAACGTGGGGCACGGTAACGTGGTCGTCGCCGAACAGATCGTGGCGATCGTCGCGCTGGACTCGCTGCCGGTGAAGCGGCTCATCGAGAGCGCCAAGGGCAGCACGAAGCTGGTCGACGCCACCAATGGACGGCGCACGCGTGCCGTCATCGTGACGGGGAGCGACCATCTCATCCTGTCGTCGCTCGAACCCGCCACGCTGGCGCAGCGCCTCGTGACGGAGCGGGGCACGCCTGGTGATTAGACGGCGCGGCACGCTGTTCGTCGTCTCGGCGCCGTCGGGCGCCGGCAAGACGACGCTGTGCCGCGAAATCCGGCTGCGCCTGCCCGACCTGGCGTACTCGGTCTCGGTGACGACGCGGCCGCCGCGGCCGGGCGAGATCGACGGCGCGGACTTCCGGTTCGTCGGGGTGTCCGAGTTCCAGGCGATGCTGGCACGCGGCGAGTTCGCCGAGTGGGCGACCGTGCACGGGAACCTCTACGGCACGCGGGCGCGCGCGCTCGAGGACGCCCTGGCCACCGGCCGCGATGTGCTGCTCGACATCGACACGCAGGGCGCCGCGCAGCTCCGGGCACGCTATCCGGACGCGGTGCTGATCTTCATCCTGGCGCCCTCGGTGAAGGAGCTGGAGCAGCGGCTCCGCGAGCGGCGGTCCAACATGGACGCCGACATCGAGCGGCGCCTGGTGCGGGCGCGCGAGGAGATCGCGTTGTGGCGGCAGTACGATTACCTCATCGTGAACCGCGATGTGAAGGAGGCGATGGAGCAGCTCGAGTCGATCATTCTGGCCGAGCGCTGTCGAGTCGTACGCCTCGGCCTCACCCTGCCCGATCTGGAGGTACGCAATTGATGGCATTTCCTTCGCTGGAAAGCGCGTTGAACAAGGTCTCGAACCGGTACCTGCTCGTGGTCCTCGCGGCCAAGCGGTCACGCCAGCTCAATCGGGGCGCGCCGCCGCGAGTGGAGAGCCGGCACAAGAAGCCGACCAGCGGCGCGCTGGAGGAGATTGCGGCGGCCAAGGTCGAGTACCGCGTCAAAGACGAGGGCGACGCGCCCAAGGCATGAGCCTCGATGGCCGCGACCTGATTCTGGGCGTCACCGGGTCGATCGCCGCCTACAAGGCGGTGTACCTGCTGCGCGAGCTGACCCGGCTCGGCGCCTCGGTCACGGTCTGTCTCTCCGAGCACGCCCGGGAGTTCGTCGCCCCGCTCACGTTCCGCACCCTGTCGGGGCGCCCCGTGCTCTCGAACCTCTTCGATCCGCAGAGCGCCGACGCCGTCGAGCACGTGGCGCTCGCCGAGCGCTGCCACGCGATCGTGGTGGCGCCGGCCACCGCCAACGTCCTCGCGAAGGCGGCGCACGGGATCGCCGATGATTTCCTGACGACGCTGCTGCTCGCGGCCCGGGCGCCGGTGCTCATGGTGCCGGCGATGGACGGCGGCATGTGGGAGCACGCAGCGGTGGTCGCCAACGTCGCCACGCTGCGCGGCCGTGGCGTCACCGTCCTCGAGCCCGACTCGGGCGCGCTCGCTTCGGGCCAGAGCGGCAAGGGACGCTTCCCGGAGACCGAGGACATCGTCGAGGCGCTGCGTCGCGTGCTGGCGCCCCTCCGCGACCTCGCCGGCGACCGGGTGCTCGTCACCGCCGGACCGACGCGCGAGCCGATCGATCCGGTGCGGTACATCTCCAACCGGTCCTCGGGCAAGATGGGGTACGGGCTCGCGGTGGCCGCGCTCCGGCGCGGCGCGAACGTCACGCTGATCTCCGGCCCGACCGCGCTCACCCCGCCGCCCGGCGCGGTCTTCGTCCCGGTGCAGACCGCCGAGGAGATGCGCGAGGCGGTGCTCCACCACCTCGATGGCGCGACGATCGTCGTCAAGGCCGCCGCGGTCGCCGACTATCGCGCCAAGCACGCTGCGAGCAGCAAGATCAAGGGCAAGCACGACCTCACGCTCGAGCTCACGCCGAATCCCGACATCCTGGCGGAGGTCGCGGCGCGACGCACGAGCACGTTCGTCGTCGGCTTCGCCGCCGAGACGCACGATGTCGCCGCAAACGCGCGCGCCAAGCTCGAGAGCAAGGGGATCGACCTCCTGGTGGCGAACGACGTGAGCCAGATCGGCATCGGCTTCGACGCCGAGGACAACGAGGTGTTGTTGCTCGACCGCTGGGGCGGCACGCGCGCGCTGCCGCGGATGCCGAAAGCGGCGGTCGCCGACGCGATCCTCTCGCACGTCCTCGGCCTCCGCGCCGGCGCCCTCACACGGAAAACGCCCGCGTAGCGCGCAATGGCGACTGCCGATCCGCGCACGACGCTCGCCGACGCGCTCGGCGCGCTCGGCGAGACGCTACGCCACCACCGCGATCTCGGGTTCACGGATCTCCCGCTCACCGGCGACTATCTGCTCGGCCCGGCCGAGACGCTCCGGGCCCAGGAGAAAGCCCTCCAGGGCTGCCGCCAGTGCAAGCTTTGCGAGGCTCGCTCGACGGTGGTGTTCGGCTCGGGGAACCCGCGAGCGGAGTTCGTCGTCATCGGTGAGGGCCCGGGCGCCGAGGAAGACGCTCAGGGTCTCCCCTTCGTCGGGCGGGCGGGGCAGCTCCTGACGAAAATGCTGGAGGCGCGGAAGGTCGAGCTCGCACGCGACGAAGTCTACATTTGTAATGCCGTCATGTGTCGGCCTCCCGGGAATCGAAATCCCGAGGCCGACGAGCTCGCCGCCTGCGCGCCATTCCTCGCGGCGAAGCTCGCGGTGCTCCAGCCCAAAGTCATCCTGGCGCTCGGCAGCGTCGCGTCTCAGAGTCTCCTCGGCACCCGAGAGCCGATCGGCAAGCTCCGCGGCCGCGTGCATCCGTACGGCTCGGCGGTGCTGATCCCGACCTTCCATCCCGCGTTCCTCCTGCGCAACCCGGGCGAGGAGTACAAACGCATGGCGTGGGAGGATCTCCAGCTCGCCCGACGGGAGTACGATCGCCGCCGCACGCGATGACGGCGCCGTACGGCTCGTCCGCGGAGACGGAGCCGGGTCGCACCTATCTCAGGCCACCCTCGGTAGCGCCGTCCTCACGCTCCGATAACGACCCGGGTCGCACCTATCTCAGGCCACCCTCGGTAGCGCCGTCCTCACGCTCCGATAACGACCCGGGTCGCACCTGTCTCGGGCCACCCTCGGACCGAGCCGTGCTCACGGACCCCGCTACAACAGACCCGGGTCGCACCTCTCTCAGGCCACCCCCGGTAGCCCCGTCCCCCCGCTCCGATCCATGACCATCGCGGACGTCGCCTTCGACGCCCCGGTCGCCCACTCGTTCTCCTATCGCGTGCCCGAGGGCTGGGCGCTCGCCCCCGGTCAGCGGGCGATCGCGCCCCTCCGGGGCGCCTCGCGCGTCGGCATGGTCGTGGCCTTGCGCGACGGCGCCGATGCTCGCCTCAAGCCGCTCGTCCGCCTCGTCGATCGCGAGCCCATACTCTCCCGGGCGCAGCTCGACCTCGTCCACTGGATCGCGGAGCAGAGTCTCTCGTCCGTCGGCTCGACCTGCGCCGCGCTCCTGCCACCACCGCTCGCCGCCGGCGGGCCCGGGCCGGGTCACGCCCCCGGGCGCCCGCCGGCGAGGGCGCCCGAGCGGCCGGAGCTGCTCGTCGGCGCCGGTCGGGAGAAGCGGCTCCTCGAGCGCATCGAGGCGGCGCCTGGCTCGGCCCTCGTGATCGCGGCCGATCTGGAGACCACCGCGCGCTGGGCGCAGCGCCTGGCCAAGATCGACCGCGTCGCAAGGCTCGACTCGGGCGTGCCCGACGAGGAGCGCGCCGCGGCGTGGAATCTGCTCCGTGACGGGGCGGCGCGCCTCGCGGCCGGGACCCGGTCGGCGATCCTCGCTCCGCTCCCGCCCCCGGCCAGTCTCATCCTCATCGACGAGCACGAGGCCGCTCACAAGCCGCCCGGACCGCCGCGGATGCACTCGCGCGACGTCGCGCTCGAGCGTGCGGCGCGGGAGCCCGTCGCGCTCTTGCTCACGGCGGCCACGCCGAGCGTCGAGACGTGGTGGCGCGCGAAGGCGGGGCTCGTGGACATGGCTCCCCCGCAGCCCGGGCCCTGGCCCGCGGTG
The DNA here is from genome assembly GCA_003221635.1 of Candidatus Rokuibacteriota bacterium. Classification (GTDB taxonomy): domain Bacteria; phylum Methylomirabilota; class Methylomirabilia; order Rokubacteriales; family CSP1-6; genus AR31. The sequence continues at coordinate 33,635 of QHSR01000251.1, forward strand.
AGCATCGCCGACACGCGCGGGATCCTCCGGCGCGAGCCGCTCACGCCGCCGGTCTCGCGCGCCATCCGCGAGACGTTGGCCGCCCGGCGGCGCGTCTTCCTCGCGGTGAGCCGGCTCACCTCGTCGCTCGCCTGCGACGAATGCGGGACCGTGGTCCGCTGCACCGAGTGCGCGATCGCGCTCGCCTACTCGCGCGCCGCCGCCCGGCTCGTCTGCCGGCTCTGCGCCGCCTCGCACCCGCTGCCGGACACCTGCACCGTGTGTCACGGACGACGATTGTCTCCATTCGGCTGGGGCGCCGAGCGCGTCGAGCACGCCGTGCGCCGCCGCTTCCCGGCGGCGCGCATCGCGCGCTGGGATCCCGACGTGGCGCGGGGCGCTCGCGGCGAGGCGCAGCGCGCGGCGGCGACCGCCGCCGACGTCGTGATCGGTACCCGCAGCGCGCTCCGCCTCTTCGGTCCCGCGTCGCTCGGGCTCGCGGCGTTCGTGGCGCCGGACCAGCTCCTGCGCGCGCCGGACTTCCGCGCCGGGGAGCGCACGCTCGGGCTCGCGTGGGCGGCCGCCGAGCGAGTCGCCGCGGACGGCGCCCTCATCATCCAATCGCAGAACCCCGAGCACTATGCGTTCGGGGCGGTCGCGCGCCAGAACCTGCACGAGTTCTACCAGCACGAGTTGACATTCCGCGCCGAGCTCGGCTATCCGCCCTTTCGACGCCTCGCCGTGGTCACCACGCGCGCCCGCGAGGCCGCCGAGACGAGCCGGCTGGCCCAGGCGATCGGCGCCGCGCTGCGCGGAGGTGCGGGACTCACGGTCTATCCGCCCGCGGCCGACCGAAGGGATCGTGCCCATCGGATCGTCGTGAAGGGCGACGCCGATCTGCCGCGCCGGCTCGAGGAAGCGCTGCGGGAGTTCGAAACGCCGCGTTCGGCGAGCCGGGGTATCATTGACGTGGAGGTCGATCCGGTCGAATGGCAGTACTAAAGGTCCTGAAATATGGCGATCCGGGACTACGGCGGCGCGCGGCGCCTGTGGGCGAGGTGACTCCGGAAATCCGGGTGGCCATCGCTGATATGACCGAGACGATGTACGACGAGGTCGGC
>QHSR01000087.1:0-5082 GCA_003221635.1 Candidatus Rokuibacteriota bacterium
CGACCGGGTCGTCACCCTCACCCGGAACTGGGCCCAGGTGCTCGTCGACGGCAAGCCGGTGCTGCTGGACGCGCCGGTGCGGGTGAAACGGGGCGTGTGGCTCGTGCCCGAGTCGTTCGTGAATCGCGTCGTGCCGGCGCTCAGGCGCGTGGCCGGCGACACACGGGTGGCGGCCGTGGCGGCCGTCGAGATCACGCTGGAAGACGTGCGGGTGCGCTCGTATCCGTCGTTCACTCGCATCGTCGTCGAGACGTCCGCGCCCATTGGCCACCGCATCGAGACGAGCGGACCGCGAGAAGCGCGCATCCGGCTGACCGGCCTCTCCGGCGGGGCGCACGCCGAGGAGCCCCAGGACGGGCTGATCGCCGAGGTCCGCCTCGAGCGCGCCGGCGCCGACGGGCTCCTGCGCGTGGTCTTCGAGGGCGCGGCCGGAACGATCCGCGCCACCACGCTGGTCGATCCCCCGCGGCTGGTGCTGGACGTCGCCCGGCCCGTCGAGCCCGCCCGGAGCGGACGTGAGCGACTCACACCCCTGCGGACCATCGTCCTCGACGCCGGCCACGGCGGTCACGACTCCGGCGCCATGGGCCCGACGGGGCTCATGGAGAAGGATCTCGTGCTGGACGTCACCCGGCGCGTGGGCAAGCTGGTCGAGGAGCGACTCGGGATCAAGGTGCGCTTCACGCGCGACGCCGATCACTTCGTGACGCTGCGCGACCGCACGAGCTTCGCCAACCGGGAGCGCGCGGACCTGTTCGTGTCGATCCACGCCAACGCGCACCGCGAGACGGCGACCGACGGAGTCGAGACGTACTTCCTGTCATCCGAGGCAACGGACAGCGCGGCCCGCCAGGTGGCGGCGGCGGAGAACGGCGTGGTCCAGCTCGAGTCGGCGGCCGGGCGCGGCAACGGCGGCAAGACCGACATCGTGAGGATGATCCTGTGGGACCTCGCGCAGTCGGAGTTCCAGATGGAGTCGTCGCGGCTGGCGGAAGTGGTCCACGACTCGATGACCCAGTCGCTGCGGATCTCCAACCGAGGCGTCAAGCAGGCGGGGTTCTACGTCCTGGGCGGCGCGGCGATGCCGGCCATCCTGATCGAGATCGGTTTCGTCACCAATCCGCGCGAGGAGAAGCGCCTGAAAGACACGCGCTACCGGGACGAGATCGCGCGCGCGATCCTCACCGGCCTCACCGAGTACAGGCGGAACTGGGACGAGCGCACGCGGACCCCCTGAGATGCCACGCCCCGACGGACGCGCCCCCGACCAGCTCCGCCCGATCACGGTGACCCGCGACTTCCTTCTGCACCCGGAGGGCTCGGTGCTGGTCGAGTTCGGCGCGACCAAGGTCATCTGCACTGCATCGGTGGAGGACAAAGTCCCCCCGTTCCTGAAAGGGCAGGGGCAGGGCTGGGTCACCGCCGAGTACGCGATGCTTCCCCGCGCGACGAACACCCGGTCGCAGCGCGAGAACCGCGGCCCCAGCGGCCGCTCGCAGGAGATCCAGCGGCTCGTCGGGCGGGCCCTCCGCGCCGTCATCGATCGGAGCAAGCTCGGCGAGCGCACGGTGTGGGTCGACTGTGATGTGATCCAGGCCGACGGAGGCACGCGCACCGCGGCGATCACCGGCGGCTTCATCGCCGTGGCCGACGCGATCTCGCGCATCCCGGCCCTACAGCCGACTGCCGCGATCCGCGATTGCGTGGCCGCTATCAGCGTGGGCGTCGTCCAGGGCCAGGCGGTGCTCGACCTGAACTACGTCGAGGACTCGAGCGCCGAGGTGGACATGAACATCGTCATGACCGGCGCCGGCGAGTTCGTGGAGGTGCAGGGGACGGCCGAGCAGGTGCCCTTCGGCCGCGCCCGGCTCGACGCGCTCCTCGCGATCGCCGAGACGGGTATCCGTCGGCTGGTCGGACTCCAGCGCCGGGTCCTCGAAGCGCGTGCCGAGCGCGCGTTCAGCCTGTAGACCGCTCCACTGTTCCTGTCGATAGAATTTACAATTTTGATGCTGCGGAGCGCTGGCCCCCCTCCAACTCCCGGATTTGGCGGCCTTTTCAAACTTGGCGGCACCAATGCACACAAAGCCGCACGAAGTTGAGAGGTGCGCGCGGAGGTTCGGCCATGCTCAGTCGCATTTTGCTCGGCCTGGTGACGATGGCCCTGGGGACGGTCTCCGCCGTCGAAGCGACGACGCTCTGGGTTGGTAACGACACTGCGAGCCCGGTCGAGCGATTCGACAGCGTCACCCAGGCGTCGCTGGGCTTCTTCGGCCAGACGGGCGCCACCGGTAGCGCGCTCGACGGGGCCGGCCACGTGTACACCGTGGCTCCGTCCTTCGGCAACAACGTGATCCAGAAGTACGATGCCGCTCAGAATGTGGTCGCGTCGTTCATCGCCGCGATCAATGGCCAGTGGATCGAGGACATGACCTACGGGGGTGGCGGCACCCTCTGGGTCAGCACCTTCGAAGGCGATGTGTTCCACGTTGACGGCTCGGGCAACGTGCTGAGCAGCTTCACGACCGGTGGCTCCTTCGTGGGCGTGGCGACGGATGGCGCGTTTCTCTACACGACGACCGGGTTTAACGGCGACAACACCATCACGAAGAGGCTGTTCGACGGCTCGGTCGTCTCGATCGTCACTACGGGCTTCGGCGGAGGCGGCGGCATCGGTTACGACGCAAGCGACAATACCTTCTGGGTCGGATATCTCGGCGGCCAGCTTCGGCACTTCGACGTCGCCGGGAACCTGCTCGGTGGATTCATAACGTCCACAGCCAACATAGCGAGGCCGCCGTGCCCGAACCCACCGTGTTGACACTTCTCGGCGTGAGCCTACTGGGCCTGGCCGGTGCGGCCTGGAGCCGGCGTTAGAGCAATCCTCGTACTCGGCACGCTCAATGCCGCCAAGGGGCGTGAGCTGGTCTCGCTCCTTGGCGACGTGCCTTTCCAGGTCCGGCTCCTCGGAGACTACCCCGGCGCCCGCCTTCCGGAGGAGACCGGGCAGACCTACGCCGAGAACGCGCTCGCGAAGGCGCGCGCCGCCGCCGGCTTCACCGGGGAGCTGTCGCTTGGCGACGACTCCGGCCTCGAGGTGGACGCGCTCGGCGGCGAGCCCGGGCTCTACACGGCTCGCTTCGGCGGAGCCGGGCTCGACGATCACGGACGCTGGGCGCTGCTCCTCGACAGGCTCCGCGGCGTCGAGCTCGCGCAACGCACCGCGCGCTTCCGCTGCGTCGTCGCGGTGGCCGGTCCCGGCCGAGCGGAACAGGTGGTGGAGGGCGTCGCCGAAGGCGTGATCGCGACGGCACCGCGCGGTAGCGGCGGCTTTGGCTACGACCCCGTGTTCTTCTACCCGCCGCTCGGCCGGACGTTCGCCGAGATCTCCGACGAGGAAAAGGCGCGAGTCAGCCACCGCGGCCGGGCGCTCGCGGCCCTCCGGCGACTTCTCATCGGATGAGCTATAGTCGAATCGACACCGAGTCGACGCGCGCACGCCGTCGGGGTGTGGCGCAGCCTGGTAGCGCACCTGCTTTGGGAGCAGGGGGCCGGAGGTTCAAATCCTCTCACCCCGACCACTTCTCGCCTCGCCGTACTTGATGGCCAGCGGCACGTTCATCAGGAGCGCCGCGACCAGCTCGAGCGGCTCTTCGAGCCGGTAGGCCAGCCGAAGTACTCGACCTCCTCGAGCGGCGGCCAGGCGCAGACGAAGGTCGCCGCGCGAAAGAGCCGCCGCTCGTCGGAGACACGCGACTGCGCATCGAAGAAGTAACCGCTGGCTCGCGGCGCGCCGATCGGGGATAAAATGCATCGGGTGATCCGGGAATCCTCAGGGACGCGACCGCAGAGGAGAGACGCTCATGAGATCTTTCGTCGTCCTGGCTCTCTCGGGAGCTCTTGTCCTCGCCGGAACGCCGACCTGGGCGTTCAACTGTCCGGTGGCGATCAAGCAGGCGGAGGACCTCATCAAGAAGGCGGAAGCGGGCAAGGTGAGTCCCGAGACCAAGCCGCTGATCGACGAGGCGAAGAAGCTCGTGGCCGAGGCGAAGGCTCACCACGAGAACGCGAAGACGAAGCGCGACCACGGCGACTCGATCCGCAAGGCCAAGACCGCCGCTGCCTTCGCCGAAGAGGCGATCACGCTTCAGAATCCCTAGCGCGCCGGCGGTGCGACGTCGACGGCAGCGATTCGTCGGCCAGGCAGTCCTCATCACGGGAGCCTCCTCGGGCATCGGGGCCGCGCTCGCCCACCAGTTCGCCGCCGAGGGCGCGGACGTGGCGCTCCTGGCCCGCCGGCGGGACCGGCTCGAGGCCCTCGCCGCTGAAATCCAGAAGACCGGCCGCCGGGCTGCGGTCATCGCCTGCGACGTCAGCCGGAATGGCGACCTGGAGCGGGCGGCCGGCGAAGCCCGAGCGGCCTTCGGCAAGATCGACGTGGTCGTCGCGAACGCCGGCTTCGGCGTCGTCGGCCCGCTCGACACCCTGTCGCTCGAGGACTACCGCCGTCAGCTCGAGACGAACCTGTTCGGCGTCCTCAGAACCGTATACGCGACCCTCGAGGACCTCAAGCGGACGCGCGGCCGGCTCGTCCTGGTGGGCAGTGTCAGCGGCCACCTCGGCGTTCCGGGCTCGACGGCGTACACGATGAGCAAGTTCGCGGTGCGCGGCCTGGCCCAGTCGCTCGGCCACGAGCTGGCAGCGCACGGCGTGGCGGTGACGCTGATCAGCCCTGGCTTCGTCGAGTCCGAGCTGGCGCAGGTCGACAACCGGGGCGTCTATCGCCCGGCGGCGCGCCGCCGGCCGATTCCCCGGCTGATCGTCATGTCGGCGGAGCGGGCGGCGAGAAAGATCGTGACCGCGGTCGCGCGGCGGCGGCGCGAGACCGTGATCACCGGCTTCGGCAAGGTCGCCGTCTTCCTCCAGCGGCACGTTCCGTGGCTCGTCGCCGTAGGAATTTCGCGATTCGCTATTAAAGGACGGCGCGAACCGCGTTAAGATGGGCCGGGCGAGGACGCCCAGGGGGTGCGAATGCTCCATTTCACGATTGACGGGTTCCGGGGGTTCCGTTCGCGCTTCGAC
>QHSR01000087.1:5103-6169 GCA_003221635.1 Candidatus Rokuibacteriota bacterium
CCTCATCCAGGAAATCCTGGAGGACGCGCCCGCACAGCTCGGGCTCCGGCGGACGATGCCGGCGTTCGTGCTTCCGTACTACAACGGCGTCGTGGCCGAGGACTGCGGGATCAGTGCCTTCGTGTTTCTCGCGGGCGGACATTTCACGCTCCACACCTTTTCCTTCCGCGAGACGTATTTTGCCGATCTGGTGGCGCCGGACGACTTCGATCCGAACAAGCTCCGGGCGCTCCTCGAGGCCGTCTTCCCGTGCGCGGTCACGAGCGTGCAGACCGTCGAGCGGCAGGATCTGAAAGACTCCGAGCCCGACGTCGAGAACGACTTCGGCCCGCACCTGTTCTTGAACGTCGATGCCTACCAGGGCCCCCAGAGCCTGGACGCGCTCTTCAACCTCTTCGACCGGCTCCCCGCCCTGATCGGCATGACGCCGATCATGCGCCCCTACGTCATCCAGGACCGGGTCGCCGACGGCCGGTCCGTCCTGAGCGCGATGACAATGATCGCCGAGAGCCATGTGAGCCTTCACGTGTTCCCCCACGAGGAACGCGCGTACTTCGACCTGTTCTCGTGCCGCTTCTTCGACCGGAACTTCGTCATGCCCCGGCTGCAGGCCCAGTTCCCCGGCGGCAGTGTTCAGGAAGCCCTGATCGCTCGGGGAAGCCGGTACCGGTACCTCCGGACCGAGCGGGCTGACGAGCACGCCAAGTCACGCACCTGGCTCCCTCAGCGATAGGAGCGACCATGACCGGCGATCTCCGCTACGAAGACCCGAGGCTTGTCCGCGAACCAATGACGGTGGCCGCCGGCCCGCCCGGCAGCGTGTTGGCGCTGCTTGGTCGGATGAGCAAGTCGGCCTTCCAGGGCCGGAAGCTCGGCGAGGCCTTCGACGCCTGGAAGAGGATGATCGAAGGCGACAGCGTCATCTGTCTCGGCTACGCGGCGTCGATGTCGAGCGCGGGCATGTGGCCGCTCGTCACGTGGCTGGTAGAGCGCGGCTATGTCGACGTGCTGGCGTCGACCTCGGCCAACATCACCGAGGACCTCCTCGACCTGATGGAAGACACGC
>QHSR01000088.1 GCA_003221635.1 Candidatus Rokuibacteriota bacterium
TCCTGGGGCAAGGAGGCGCATGGCAGCGACAACGTCATGTGCTTCGCCGACGTCACGATCGCACTGCCCATCATCTGCCAGGGGCTCTCCGAGCACTTCGGGCGCGGGCACCGGCGCGAGCGGCCCAAGCCGTTGAAGCTCGCCGAGGTCTTCTAGACCCTCGCCATGCGGCGCCGCGTTTGGCTGCTCGCGCTGGCGCCGCTGCTCGTCAGCGCGCGCGGCTACGCCCAAAGCGACCGCCCTACCACCAGCTCGTTTCGGATCGAATGGACGCCGCGCCCGGGCTGGATGCGAGCCGGGACCGACGGATACCTCTACAACGAGTCACGCTGGCGCGTGACCAACGTCCGCGTGCGCGCGCAGGTGGTCGATGGCACCGGCCGCGTCGTTCGCGAGACGGTCGTCTCCGTGTTCGGCAACGCGGTGCCTGGGGCGCGGACGTTCTTCGCCCTGCCCCCACTCGCAGGCGGCGAGACCTTTCTGCTCACGGTCGCGAGCTTCGACCTGATCTCGCTGGAGAGCCCGTAAGGCGCACGTCGTCCGGCTACTTGCCTCGGCCGTGACCCTTCCCGTGGCCCTCTGAGCGCGCCTCTCTGTGACCGTCCCCGCGATCGTCTCCTCGATCGTCCCCACGATCCTTCCAGGCTCGCTTGTCCGCCCACTCGCGTCCCCACTCGTGTTCCCAGCGGGGCGGTGCCTGGTGCTGCCACTGCTTCCAGTGTCCGGGCGGCACGTGATAGTACCTGACTGGCACCATCAGGACGGGCCGCGGAACGAACTGAGGGGCCACGAGAACCCACGGTCCGTCGTGTCGACGGCTCACGTGCCAGCCGCTCTGGGTGAAGACCCAGTACTGGCCGCCGTAAAAGAAGAAGTTGGCCGGTGCCGCGGGAGCGTAGCTCACCGCCGCGACCCCCGGGACGACCACCAGATGTGGAGGCGCAGGAAGGCGGATTCCAATGTCCACGTGGACCTGCGCGTCTGCCGGCCCCGAAAGAATGAAGGCGAGCAGCGCAGCGATCGCGAGCTGGACGAGCATGAGTGATCCTCCTCTTGCTGTTCTTGCCGGTTCAGGCTCCGCGCCTGCCGAACCCCTCGCGCGTGGTGAACCAGCGCATCGAGCAACCGTGCAAGAACACTGCCGGGCCGCGGACTGGTCGCCCGGGTTGACCGCGGCGGATTCGGCGGCTAGTCTCTGCGCTGGGAAAGGAGACCGCCATGACCAGGATAAAGCACATCGCCATCCGTACGCCGGATCCGGAGAAAACCGCCGCCTTCTACAAGGAGGTGTTCGGCCTGAAAGAGGTAGGGCAAGCCCGGACGGGTTGCTACCTCTCCGATGGCTACATCAACCTGGCGATTCTGAAGTCCCGGGATGAGGGGACGGCCGACAATCCGCGGGACGAGGCCGGGTACGCGGGCGTCCACCACTTCGGGTTCATGGTGGACGACGTGGACGAGACGTGCCGGAAGCTCGAAGCGGCGGGGGCCAAAGCCATGACGACCCGGACGGACGCGAGTCACGCCCCCGCGGCGGGCGCCCGCTCGTACTACGAAATCAAATACCAGGGCCCGGACAACCAGGAGTTCGACGTCACCGAGACCGGCTGGATCAGCGGGTAGACCAGGTCCTCCCGAGCGCCCGATCAAGGAGGGAAGCATGAGACACATCAGCATCGCCCTCGCAATGGTGATCGGCCTGGCCGTCGACCCCGTCCACGCCCAGTCATGGCGGCCACCCGCCGATGGTCAGCGCTGCCCCTCGAAATGGGGGGCCGGCGACCAGCGGGGGTCCGGCAATCACATGAAGCCCGAGACCGTGCTGCGCGCGACCCGGCTGATCCGTTCCGGCGAGGTGATCGAGCTCGGCCAGGTGCTGTCCGCGGGGATGCCGATCTCCAGCACCCGTCGCTTCGACATGCACGTCAAGCGCACCTTCATGAACCCGCAGTCGAACCGCCGCGGCAGCAACGAGGAGGTCGTCCTCTCCGAGATCGGACAGGTGGGCACACAGTTCGACGGCTTCGCGCACCAGACGATCGAGAACAGCCTGTACAACTGCTTCAAGCTCGACGACATCGCGACCCGGACTGGCTTCACCAAGCTCGGCATCGAGAACGTCGGCGCCCTGATCACGCGGGGCGTGTTGATCGACGTCGCAGGGCTGAAGGGCGTCGACATCCTTCCCGACACCTATGAGATCACCGTGCAAGACCTCCAGCAGGCGCTGCAACGGCAAAGCCTGAGCCTGCAGCCGGGGGACGCCGTGATCATCCACACCGGGTGGGGCAGGCTTTGGGCACGAGACAACGCGCGCTTCATGAAAGGCTGCCCCGGTATCGGCGTCGCCGCCGCCGAATGGCTGGTGCGCCAGGATCCGATGCTGGTCGGGTCGGATAACTTCCCCGTGGAGGTCTCGCCGAATCCGGATCCGCAGATCTCGGCGCCCGTCCACCAGATCATGCTCGTCGTCAACGGCATCCACCTGCTCGAGAATCTGAAGCTCGACGAGCTCGCGTCGAAGCGGGTGTACGAGTTCGCCTTCATGATGCAGCCGCTGAAGCTCAAGGGCGCGACCGGCTCGACCGTCGCGCCGATTGCGGTCCGCTGAGGCGCCGGACGTGGAGAAACGCGCGAGAGGAGCCAGCCGATGACCTACCGCATCATTTCCGCCGACTGCCACATCGACATGACCTGGATGCCCGGCGATCTCTGGGTCAAGAACGCGCCCGCCAGGTTTCGGGACCAGGTCCCGCAGGTGCGCCAGACGCCGGATGGTCCGCGCTGGTACGCCGAAGAAAAGGAGCTCGGAGTCTTCGGCGGTCTCGGGTTCGGTTTCGACCGCGTGCAGCGCGGCTTCTCGAAGCACGTGGAAAAGATGTTCGAGGTCGGGTTCTACGAGGGTGGCCCGCACCCGACCACGCCGGACTTGCGCCTGAAGGACCAGGACCTCGACGGCATCGACGCCGAGGTGATGTACGGGATCCTGGGGATCGGCCTGCGCATGCAGGACCGCGAGCTGATCCAGGCGGTGTACGAGATCTACAACGACTGGGCGGCGGACTTCTGCAAGAGCAATCCACGGCGCTTCGTCGGTCTCGCGTGCATTCCGAATCATGATCCGGCCGCGGCGGCGACCGAGCTCCGGCGCGCGGCGCGGCTCGGCCTCAAGGGCGCTGACTTCGCGGTGTCCACCGCCGTATTTCCCATCTGGCATGCCGCGTGGGATCCGCTCTGGGCGGCGGCGCAGGAATGCCGCATGTCGATCTCGTTCCACACCACGGGCTATCCCGTTCGCGAGCCGTCCGACGAGGCCATGAAGAAGGAATATGACCTGCGATACCGCGCTACCCGCACCACGATGTTCCAGATTGTCGCCGCGGAATTTCTCGCGGGCATCGTGTTCTCGGGCGCCCTGGATCGGTTCCCGGGCTTCAAGTTCGTGCTCGGCGAGGCTGGCGTCAGCTGGCTTCCCTACATCCTCGAACGGATGGACGAGGAGTACGAGGACCGCTATTACCAGCTCAACCTGTCGATGAAGCCCAGCGAGCTCTGGCGCCGGCAGGGGTACTCGACGTACCAGCATGAGCCGTCGGTGGCCGTGATGATTCCCCTCATCGGCGAGGACAACATCATGTGGGGCTCGGACTACCCGCACCCCGATGGCATCTGGCCCGATTCGCAAAAGTGGATCAGCCAGGATCTCGGATCGGTCAGCGCAGCCGTCCAGCGCAAGATTCTCTGCGAGAACGCCGGGAAGCTGTACGGCTTACTGTAGCGGCGCGAGGAGGTCAGCGGGTCGCCGCGGTCACACCGCCGCCACGCCCTCGACCTCGATCAAGAAGTCCGGGTGGAAGAGGCTCCTGACCACGATCAAGGTGCTGGCCGGGAGCTCTCCCGGAAACACCTCGCGGCGCACCTCGGCCACGGCCGGGAAATCCTCGATCTTCGTGATGTAGGTCGTGATCTTCATGAGGTCACCCAGGTCACCGCCCGCCGCCTGGAGAACGCCGCGCAGGTTCTGAAACGTCTGGCGTGCCTGGGCACGCACATCCCCCTTGCCGACGAGGTTGCCGCCCGCATCCCATGCCACCTGGCCGGAGATGTAGAGCAGCCGCCCGCCCTCCATCCGCGTCGCCATCTTGTAGTTGGCCACGGGCTTGGCTTCCGGCGTGGCAATCGTGCTGTGGGGCATGATCGGTCCTCCTCCGTGCGTCCGCGCGCCCGCTCTACGCCACGGCCGCGATCACTTCGATTTCGACCAGGAACTCCCCTCGCGCCAGCCCCGGAATCTCGACCAGGGTCGAGGCCGGGTAATCGCCCTTGTAGAGCGCACGACGGACGGGGGCGCCATGCTGCCGCCAGGAGTCGATACTCAGCACCCACGTGGTCTCCTTCACCACGCTGGCTGGCGTGGCGCCGGCGGCGCCCAGCACGTGGCCGATGTTCCCGTAGACTTTCTCGGCCTGACGGCGCCAGTCACCCGTGCCCGCCACCGAGATAGAAATCTCCGCCGTGCTGTTCCACGTTGTATTTTTCCAGCAGCGGCTTGCCCTGCGCGGAGCCGGCGAGATCGATCACCAGCTCCACCTCGATGAGCATGGCGGGGTCAGCCAGGCGACGCACGACCAGACCCGTCGACGCCGTGCGGGTGCTGCCGAAGAATTTGGCGCGCTCCGCGCGACCGCTGGCGTTGTAGGCGTCGATGTCCGTGACGTAGACGAGCTGCTTGACGGCGTCGTCGAACTTCCCCCCGGCACGACCCAGGATGGATTGCAGGCGCTCGAAGGTGCGACGCGCCTGCGGCGCCATCCCGCCCGCGACGAGACTGCCGTCCGGGCCTCTCCCAGTCAGCCCGGCGGTGAACAGCAGGCGCGATGGGTTGACGCTCACCCCCGGCATGAAGCCCCGACCCCTCTCGACCGGACGTTCGGCAAGAATTTCCCGGCGGTCCATGGCCTCCTCCTTCCCTCCTACCCTCCTAGGTGTTCCGCCGGAGGATCTGCCCAAACCGGCGCGGCGTCAAGTGGCCCCCGGCCGGCGCGGGCGTCACTTGATCTCGGTTTTCGACTTCCACTTCACGAGCGCGGGGTCCGTCTCCTCCAGGAGCTTCGTGTAGATCACGCTCTCCGGCGGGAACTTCTGCTTGATGCGGTCGAGCGAGTGCAGGAAGTCCACGAACTCACCCATGCCGCGGGGGATCTTCTCGTTCATCTCCATCGAGTAGATGTTGAGGGCCATGATGTCGCGCGTCAGCGCCTCGTCCGTCTTCATCTCGCGGGCGACGATCTTCACGCTCGCTTCGCGGTCGTTGTTCAGCGTGTCGGTGGCCTTCCGGAGCGCGCGAAGGATGGCCTTCAAGGTGTTGGGATTCTCCTTGAGCATCTTGCCGCTCACCACGACGCCCGCATGCACGTGGAGCCAGTCCACCTGACCTTCCTTGCCGGGAATGAAGCTCCGGTTGCCGGTGAAGTAGACCTTGCCGCCGGCCTGCTTGACGGCGTTGAACACCCACGGCGCCCAGGCGGCCATGGCGTCGATGTCGCCCTTGGCGAGCGCGGTCACCGCGTCCGGCGGCGCCAGGTTCACGAACTGCAGTTTGTTGAAGTCGACGCCGCTGTCGCGGGCCATGGCCTGGATGGCCATCGTGACCGAGGCGCCCTTGGGCATGCCGATCTTCACCTTCTCGAAGTCCTTGGGCGACCGGACCAGCTCTTGACCCTTCTTGCCGAGGACGATCTGCTGAGTGCCGGCGATGTCGCTCTGGGGGGCGATGTTGTAGATGGTCTGCCCGGCGGCGGCGATGGGGACGATCATCGTGGCGGTCGCGGTGCCGAGATGAATGTTGCCGGCGCCCCACATCGACGGCAGGTCGGTCCCCGCGATGTACCAGCGCGGGGTGACCTTGATGCCTTCGGCCTTGAAGTAGCCGAGCTGATCGGCGACGGCGAACTGCGAGGACATCTGGGCGTCGCGCACGAGCCAGGCGTCGACTTCGGTGAGCTCGAGCTTGCCCTGGGCGAGCGCGTCGCCGGTCAGAGCGAGGAACGCAATCAGAAGGGCGAGCAGGGTGCGCATCCAGTGACTCCTTTCAGGCCGCGGCGCGCCAGCGTAGCAGGCGACGCTCGGCGACGAGCAACAGCGTATTGATCAGCGATCCGAGGAGCCCCAGGACCAGGGCCCCCATGACGATCTGCGCGGGATTGAAGAACGTGCGGCCTTCCATGATCAGGTGGCCGAGGCCGGCGTCGGCCCCCATGAACTCGGCGCCGACGATGACGAACAGCGCCAGCCCGACGCCGACGCGCAGGGCGACGGCGATGCCGGGCAGCGCGGCCGGCAGCACCACGCGGCGGACGAGGTCCGCGCGGGAGGCGCCCAGGCTGGCCGCCGCCCGCAAGAGCACGACGTCGACGCGCAGCACGCTGGCCGCGATGGCGACGAACATCGGGAAGAACGTCGTGTAGCCGATGAAGGCGACCTTCGACGCTTCGCCGAGGCCGAACCAGACCAGGAACATCGGCAGGAAGGCCAGCGGCGGGATCGGACGCACGAACTCGATCACGGGCTCGGCCATGAGGCGCAGCGGCACGCACATCCCGACGAGCAGGCCGAGGCCGAGCGCGGCCAGCGCGGCGAGGCCGAAGCCCTGAGCCACACGGCCCAGCGATGTGAGGAAGTGACGCGTCAGCTCGCCATTCCACGCCAGCTCCAGCCCGACCCGGCTGACCTCCACCGGCGTGGGCAGCAGCACCGGGTTGACCACACCGAGCCACGCGTTGCCGTGGGCGACGGCGGCCCACAGGGCGAGCACGCCCAGCAGCGCCACCGCCCGCGTCGCCGCCGCGCTCACTCGCGCACCTTGGCGACTTCTTCCCTCACGACCCGCGTGATGTCGCTTTCGTACTGCGTGAACTCCAGCGCGAAGCGGTCACGCACCTCCGGCAGCTTGATCGGGAAGACCTGCTTGATGCGGCCCGGGACCGACGTCATGACGACGACGCGGTCGGCCAGGTAGACGGCCTCGCGGATCGAGTGGGTGACGAACAGGATCGTCTTGTGCTCCACGCGCTGGATCCGCGACAGCTCGTCCTGCAGCACCTCGCGCGTCTGGGCGTCGAGCGCCCCGAACGGCTCGTCCATCAGGATGACGGCGGGATTGTTGGCGAGCGCCCGGGCGATGGCGACGCGCTGCTTCATACCGCCCGAGAGCTGGACGGGAAATTTCTCGGCGTGGGCGCGGAGCCCGACCAGGTCGAGGTAGCGGTCGACGGTGCGGCGCCGCTCGGCGGCCGGCCGGGACTGGAGCAGTGGCCCGAACTCAACGTTGCCGGACACGGTCAGCCAGGGGAACAGCGCATACTCCTGGAACACCACCCCGCGCTCCGGCGCGGGCCCGCTCACCGGGCGGCCGTCGACCAGGACGGTCCCGCTCGTCGGCGCGAGGAATCCGGCGACGATGTTCAGCAGCGTCGACTTGCCGCAGCCCGAGGGCCCGAGCAGGCACACGAGCTCGCGCTCGTGGACGTCGAGGTCGATCTCCGCCAGCGCCGGTATCGCGCGGCCCGCGGGACCGAACGATTTGGCGATGTGCTGGATCCGGATCTTGGGTCCGCCGGCCATCGTCACGCGGGATGCTGCCAGCGGGTCAGCCGGCGCTCCAGCAGCCGCACGAGCCCGTTGCCCGCATAGCCGAGCAGCCCCAGCACCACGGCGGCTCCGAGCATCTGCGGCACGAGGAAGAAGTTGCGGCCGTCGTTGATGAGATAGCCGAGGCCCTGCTCGGCGCCGATGAACTCCGAGATGACGATGACGAAGAACGCCAGCGCCACGCCGAGCCGGAGCCCGGTCAGGACATCCGGCAGCGCGGCCGGCAGGATGACGCGCGTGAAGAGCCCGAGGCCACGCGCGCCGAGGCTCTGGGCCGCCCGCAAGAGCAGCGGGTCGATCTGCCGCACGCCGTTGACGGTGGTGAGGAAGATCGGGAAGAATGTCGCGTACGTGATGAACCCGACCTTGGAGACCTCGCCGATTCCCACCCACACGATGAACATGGGCAGCATCGCCAGCGGCGGGATCGGCCGGAGGAGCTCGACGACTGGCTCGATCACGTTGCGGACCGACGCGAGATGCCCGGCCGCCAGGCCGAGGACCACGCCGAGGGCGGCGCCGGCGCCAAAGCCCAGCGCGACGCGCTCGAGCGTCGCCGCCAGGTGGATCCAGAGCGGGCCGCGTACCGCCATGTCGAGCACGTTGCCGAGCACGAGCCAGGGACCCGGCAGGAAGATCGGGTTGAAGAGCTTCAACACCACGACGGCGCCCGAGAGCAGGCTCCAGAGCGCCAGGAACGCGGTGATGGCGCCGAGGCGCAGCGCGAGCGCACGCCCGCGCGGCAGTCGGGTGCCGCGAAGTCCCGCGTCCATCAGCTCGGGCACACTGCTCAAGAATCGGGCCACCGGGAAACCTCCGCGCGATCGGGCCCGAGTCTAGCAAAGCGCCGGGCTCGCGGCCCCAATCGATGTCGCGTATGATGCCTCGTCGACGACGGCGTGGGCGCCTTCCGGCGGGCGGCACCCCTGCCTCAGGGAGAGGCGACGATGGTACAGCAAGCACCCCGCTACGGGCTGAGCCTGCCGAACCGCGGCGTGCTGTTCGGGGCGACGAGCAGCGACGAGCTGCTCGAAGTCTCCGAGCAGGCCGAGGCCTCCGGCGCGTTCGATTCCGTCTGGGTCGGCGACAGCCTCTTTGCCAAGCCGCGGCTCGAGTCCCTGGTGCTGCTCTCGGCCATCGCCGCGCGCACGCGGCGCGTGAGACTGGGCACCTGCTGCCTGTCGACATTTCCCCTGCGCGATCCCATCTTCCTCGCCGCGCAATGGGCCGCGCTCGACCACCTCTCGCATGGCCGAATGATCCTTGGCGCGTGCGTCGGCGGGAGCCTGCCGCGCGAGAAGGCCGAGGCCGAGTTCGCGCCGTTCAGGGTGAAGCTGGTCGAGCGTGGACCGAGGCTCGAGGAAGGCATCGTGATCCTCCGGCGGCTCTGGACCGAGGATCGCGTCAGCCACCAGGGCGACTTCTACCAGTTCCGCGACCTGACGCTCGAGCCGAAGCCCATCCAGAAGCCGTGTCCCCCGATCTGGATCGCGACCAATCCCAAGCCTGAGCTGACCCGGTCCCACGTGATGGAGAGGGCGTTGCGGCGCGTCGGGCTCATGGCCGATGGCTGGATGACCGACAACACGCCGGTCGACCGCTTCAAGGAGCGCTGGGCGCTGATCCGCCAGATCGCGCGTGAGGCCGGGCGCTCGACGGAACCGATGGAGTCCGCGCTCCACCTCATGGTCAACATCAACGACGATCAGCCCGCAGCGTTCGAGGAGTCCGTGAAGTTCCTCCAGACCTACTACAGCCCCGCGATGACCCGCGAGTACATCCAGAGCTGGCTCGCGTGCGGTCCGCCGGCCGCCGTCGTCGAGAAGATCCGCGCCTATGTCGACGTCGGCTGCACGACCCCGATCTTGAGGTTCGCGTCGTGGGACCAGAAGGGACAGCTCGCCCGCGCCATCGCGGATGTCATGCCCGCAGCGGTCGCGCTCCGGGTGCCCGCCTGACGGCGCGCGCCGAGAAGATTCCCGCGTCGACGAGTGCGCGTGCGTTCGGGTAGCGAGGAGCTCCGGATGCGCCGCGCCATCACGCGGCGGGACTTCCTGAACGGCCTACGCCTACACCGATGCGGCCATCGACCAGGCCCACCGTGCGGTCGGCGAGTTGCTGCGGCTCACGGCCGCGCCCGCCACCGGAGAGCAGCCGTGAGCCGCGAAGGGTCGGAACGCGAAACTATCGAGCCGGGGCGGGGGCTGGCGCGGCCGCCGAGGGCGACTGCCCCGGGGTCTTGGCGACGACAGGATATTTCGCGCACGCCGTGAGCCCGACGAGTACGGTGATCAGCGCGAGCACGAGCGTCGTGGATTTCAGTTGCGAATGCATGGATCGTCCTCCCTTTGTATGGCCACTTCTATGTGGGCCAGAGGTCCTTGGCGGCGACTCGGCACGTTCACTCACATGGCCGCTGATGTGCACACGCAGTGCCAGCCCTGCAAACCATCAACGAATTCGAAACTTAGAGCCCCCTGGGACTTGGCGCGTGACAGGCAGGCCCGAGCGGTTGACGAGGGTTGTCAGTCGCGCCGAAAGGAGGAGCAGATGCGCCGCGACCATAGGGAGGTTTTCTTCAGGACGGCCGAACGATGCAGTTGCTGGATTGGGGTTCGCGAACCCAACCCGCTCGCCGACAGGTGGATCGGTAAGCCCGGCTATATCCCCAAAAGCGTGAGCTGCAAGGCAAAGACGTCGGACAATCCGGCCTTCGCGTTTGCAGGCCTCGTGGTCGATCCCACGGTGCGGCCGGACGCGTTCAAGAAAGAAACGCTCGCAAGTGCCGTCGACACGTGGAACGAGAAGTTTCTCAAAGGCGGTCGCCTCCCTCCAGGGTTCGCATGCGCTCAGGCCGGGCCCGAAAGAGGGTTAGTGAGATTTGCGGGGGCCGCGATTTTTGCAGACTACGACCTCATGGCCATCAGTCGCGCCGACCAGCGCGGGGAAATGCTCTTCACCTCCGAGGCACAACAGGCGGAGCTCTTCGGCAGGGTTGAGCCCCTCTTGAGGCAGGGACTTCAGGTCCCGATGATCCAGCACCCCACCGAGTTCATGTGGGAGGGAGGTGTTGGCGCGCGTGAATTCGAATGGGTGCTCTGGTTCGGCCCGGGCCACCGGTTCAACCGCGGGCAGTCGTCAATGCCTCACGGCGGCCACTGACGACCCGCACGTGTTCGAGCCTGATGAGCTCGACTGCCGCAGACGTCATCCCGGGCTTACAATCCCACTCCGTGGCGTTCGGGTGACGTCCGCCAGGACGTCGGGACAGGAGGGATTCATGGTCAGACGCGAGTTTCTCACCAGAGTCGCCGCGCTCGGAGCGACCGTGCTCCTGCCCAGAGGCGAGGCGGAGGCCCAGATGGCGACAACACAGCCGCATAGGATCGACGTCCACCACCACCACACACCGCCGCCGTACCTCGCGGCGATCACGGCACGGAACATCCTGGGCCCGGTTCGCGACTGGACGCCGGAGAAGTCGATCGCCGACATGGACAAGGCCGGGGTCGCCACCGCGATGACCTCGATCACCACGCCCGCCATGAGATTCCTCGACGACGCGGGTGCGCGCAAGCTCGCGCGCGAGTGCAACGACTACAGCGCGAAGCTGGCCGCCGACTCGAAGGGCCGCTTCGGGATGTTCGCGGCGATGCCCATGCCCTACGTCGACGCCACCCTTCAGGAGATCGCGTACGCGCTCGACACGCTCAAGGCGGATGGGATCGGCCTCCTGACGAGCTACGGCGACAAATGGCTCGGCGATCCCGTGTTTGCGCCGGTGATGGACGAGCTGAACCGCCGCAAGGCGGTGGTGTACACGCATCCCACCACGGCGAACTGCTGCGCGAACCTCATCCCGGATGTGCCGGAGTCGATCATCGAGTGGGGCACCGACACCACGCGCACGATCGCCAGCCTCGTATTCAGCGGCACCGCCGCGCGCTGCCAGGACATGAAGGTCATCTTTTCCCACGGCGGGGGAACGCTGCCGTTCCTGACCGAGCGCTTCGTCCGCCTGCCGCTGATCAACAAGAATCTCGCCGCGCGTGTGCCGAACGGCGTGGAGCACGAGCTCAAGCGGTTCTATTACGACACCGCCCAGGCGTCCCACCCGATGGCGCTCGCGTCGCTCACGAAGCTGGTCCCCGTGTCGCAGATCGTCTTCGGCACCGACTTCCCGTACCGCACCGCCGCGGACCACGTGAAGGGACTCTCGGCGTACGGGTTCAGCGCGGCCGATCTGGCGCGCATCGACCGGGAGAACGCGGTGGGGCTGATACCGCGCCTGAAGGCGTAGCGTCAGCGCACGCGGGCCGACAGCAGAGATGTGAAATGAAATCCGCAGTGGTGTTGCTGTCGGGGGGACTCGACTCCGCGACGACGCTGGCGATCGCGCGACACCAAGGTTACGAAGCCTATGTCCTCTCATTCTCGTACGGCCAGCGCCACAGCCGCGAGCTTGACTCTGCGAGCCGCGTGGCCGAAGCGCTCGGGGTAAAGAGCCGCCTGGTGCTCGCATTGGATCTCCGTGCAATCGGAGGCTCCGCTCTCACCGGGGACCTGGCCGTGCCGAAGCGTCGGACAGCGGGCGAGATCGGGGTCGGGATTCCCGTTACCTATGTTCCCGCGCGGAACACGATCTTCCTCGCCCACGCCCTGGCCTGGGCGGAGGTCCTCGGCCCGAGTACCTTCAGGCCTTCGAGCGACTCGCGGACCTCGCCACCAAAGCGGGGGTCGAGGGCAAGAGCCGGTTCAAGATCCACGCGCCGTTGATCCGGATGACCAAGGCGGAGATCATTCGGACCGGCCACGCTCTGGGCGTTGACTTCTCACTCACGTGGTCGTGCTACGAGCCGACACCCGGCGGGCGACCCTGCGGACTTTGCGACAGCTGCACCCTGCGGAAGAAGGGGTTCGCGGAAGCGGGGCTCACCGACCCGCTGGGCTACGCCGACTGAGGTCTACGCCGTAAGCCTGTCCAGCAGGTGCCTCTCGTTATCCCAGATCCGGAAACATAGGGCGTGGAACTGACGGGTTCTCCGGCCGGCCTCCGAGGTAGCCCCCACCATCGCCATCTGATCCGACGTAACGTTCGCACCGCAGGCGTCGCACATTTGTCCGCCGCCTGGAATATCTTGAACTTTCGTCATTCTGCCATGCGGCAGACGACCGTCCAGGAGTCTGCGCCGGATGACGAAGCGAACAACGTCTAGGTCCATGGAACCACCTCAGCCGATAGGCCGTCGGGTCTCCATCAGGTCTTACCTCCAAAAGCCTGGGGCCACTTCACCACCATCGCGTCACCGTCCCGACGCCACGGTCTGGGACGTCGGTCGCCGCATCATCCGCGTCCACCTTGAGGTTGTCAAGGCGGTAGAGCCTGGAACTGATGCGGCGCCTCCCCGCTCGATGTAATCGTGCTGCCGATCGCGGCCCGGGTCGCGCTGAGCGAGCGTCAGTAGGCCACGCATCTCATGGAAATCCCGAACGTAATTTACCTAGGCGGACGGCCCTAGGAGGAACCCTCAGGGCCGTTCTGTTGCAACCGCCCGCGTGAACGACACATGCGGTACGCTCCTGACAGTGAAGCCCGAATCCGCCAGAATCCTCGTAATCGACGACGATCCTGAGCTTGTCGACGTGCTGATCGTCAGTCTCGGTGAGGAGGGGTATCGGGTCCTGGGCGCCCGCACGGGCGATGAAGGCTTACGGCTCTTCGTCTCGTCGCGGCCCGACCTCGTCTTGCTCGACATCGGGTTGCCCGGTGGAATCGACGGCATTGAACTGCTCAGGCGCATCCGTTCTATCATCCCGACGAGTCGCGTGATTATGGTGACGGGGAATACAACGCCAGAGCGTGCCCGCGAGAGCCTTGAACTGGGCGCGACCGCCTATATCGACAAGCCGTTCGATTTCGCCTACCTCAAGCGAGTGGTGGCGATGGCGCTCCGGCCAGAGGCCGGCTGAGCCCTGGCCCCTCTCAGCTAGACTCTCGCCAGCCATCTTCACCGAGGTGCCCATGCGGCTGATCGGGCTGGAGGTCGTTCTCACTCTCAGCCTGGCTCTTGCGCCGCGGATCGCTGAGCCGCAGGCGACTGGTCTCGCTGTCCTGGGAGACCTCTCTGACCATCGCCCGGGTCGAGTTCACGCGAGCGGAAGGGATGGTTAGCGCCCTCGACGAGGTCTCCAGCACCCAGGCGGAGGCGCTGTTTGTGCTCACAACCGCCCTGACGCTCACGCACCGGTCCCGGTGCTTCTCGGCTCGAGTGGCCTGCTGGTACCGCACCCGCTGAACGGCAGCGTACTCGCGCAAGCTGGCTCGTGTCACGGGTCCCTCCCCACGGGAATTGGTAACCGTGACTTCTGAGTTACGATCCCTCCTTCGGTAACCGAAGTTTTGAGTCGATGCGGGGGCTAGTGCTCGTCGTTACGTTCGGCTAGACTCCCCGGCAGTCGTCTTCCACCGAGGTGCCCATGCCGCGGATCGGGCTCGCGGTCGTTCTGACGCTCAGCCTCGCCCTTGTCGTTGGAGTGTGGCTTGGCGCACAGACGCCCCAGGCGGAACGGATCTATCGCATAGGTTTGCTGCAGACGGCGCGCCCGAGCGGCTGCCCAGTTTGGCCGCCGAATTGGTACACCTCAAGATCGACGTCATCGTGAACGGTAGCAATATCAACACCGTAGCGGCAAAGCAGGTGACCACGACGATCCCGATCGTGATGGCCGCCGGCGGATTGATGTCCTACGGCGCTAGCCGGACTGACCAGTTCCGGCATGCTGTGAGATACGTCGCACGGCTTCTCAAGGGGCGAATCCGCGCGATCTACCGATCGAGCAGCCGACCAAATTCGTGCAGTCGTTAACCTCAAAACGGACAAGACGCTCGGGCTCACCATTCCGCAGTCCGTCCTCTTGCGAGCGGACGAGATCATCGAGTGATGGACCGGTGAGCGTTCATCCCCGTTACGGGCGCCGCCCATTTGGGAGGGTCGTCTCATGTACAACAAAGTCCAGTTCGAAGGCGACTTCATCAAGGCGTATGGGTATCTCGGCGTTGGAGCCTTCAAAACCGGTCGACTCACTCCGCCCGCCGTCCGCTATATCGACTTCTGCTACAGCGTGTACAACAATGCCGCGACCAACAAGCTCGAAGCGCTCGTGGTTGGTCGCATCGTGAAGAGGGACGGCACTGGCACGCGCATCAACCTGGAGAAGGTCGGGTACGGGTTGGATGACGACGAACGTACGAACTTCATCACCACCAAAGCCGGGAAAGATGGAGTAGGCAGTGTGCTCGGCGTGGACGACAGCGACTGGGAGCTGTCTCTGAACGATTCCTGGCTCATGGGTGGCATCCACGCTCGCCACGACTTCTACCTGGCGTCGCCTCGGACAAAAGACAATATTCTCGATTCCACATATGGAGCCACGGTGACGGGGCGGGAGTTGCTGGGGCTGACCACGTTCGGCTACACGCTACATCCCAACACCAGACTGGGGGAGGTGTATGTCTGCACCGATCGGGCCCGTGCGCTGGCGGCCACCTTCGTCGCTTACCAGAAGGCCTTCGATGCGGCCAGGGCCGGTGGAGGATTCAGCAAACTGGTGAACACGAATACGAGCTAGCCGTGCTCGACCAACGCGGCCGACTACTCGTGGCGGCACTCGGATTCGCCGAGCTCCCGCGGCCGTCGTATGACCGCGCTCTTCATGCTCTCCGCACGTGGTTGGACTCGTGGGCCGGCATCGGGCGGGTTGCTGTCGGCAGGCCCGGCAGGGCTATGACCTTCAACTTACGCGCTACGACGAGAAGGGCTGGGCAACGGTGCGCTCACCTCACGCCCAATCGTCTCCACGAGGCTGTCGAACGGCTGGTATCAAACGAAGCCGCAGAACTAGCCCCGTAACTAGCTCGCCGTCAGTTGGCGCGTCGCGGGTGTATCGTAAGTGCCTGACGCGCCTGTAGCTCAGTAGGATAGAGCATCGGACTTCTGATCGTGGGGGTGACACAGAGCCCCTCGGTAAGTCGCCGACTTTCCGGGGGGTTTTCGCTTTGATGTTGGGCGGCGGAGGGTGGTTTTGGCCTGGCTCTGGCCCGCCGCGGGCACGTTTTCGGGCACGTTCGCGTTGCGACTCATGTTCCGAACGATCCCATCCAGGCGCGGGCTTCCTCGATGAGCGTTCGTGGTCGGACGATCCGCACTCCTTCCCCTGAACGGAAGTGTCGGACGTTGTGCGTGACGAGGAGTCGCGCTCCGGCGCCGATCGCCGCGGCGAGGATGGGGATGTCCTTCGGGTCGGCAAGCTCGCGCGCCCGCTCGCGGTCGCGTGCGGTGGGACTGTGGATCTGAATTGGGACCGCCCGGAGGAATTCTTCGAACAGCGGAGCGGCCTCGGGGAGCTTCGCCATCAAGTTCCGGCGGACTTCTTCTATGGCGGTCTCGGGCAGCACCAAATGCAGAAGGCCGAGCTCACCGAGGACCAGGATCGCGTGGCTGGCGCCGGTGCGTGACAGCAGGCCGGCGATCAGGACGTCAGCATCGACGCAGACGGGTAGCGGCTCAGTCTTCTCGGGCCGGGCCACCCAGATCCTTCAGGGACAGCTTTCGCGATCGCCGCAGGCGCTCCATCTCGGCGGCAAGGCGCGGCA
>QHSR01000089.1:0-399 GCA_003221635.1 Candidatus Rokuibacteriota bacterium
CGCCGAGACTTCGGGCAGCCGCACGGCGAACGAGCCGCCGAAGCCACAGCACTCGTCGGCCCCGGGCAGCGCGACGAACTCCGCGCCCCTCAGGTTGCCGAGGAGGGTTCTCGGACTCTGGGACTCTTGAAGCCCCCGGAGGAGATGGCAGGAATCGTGGTAGGTGACCCGTCCGGGCACGGAGGCGGTGAACTCCGTCACCCCGAGCTCCCTGACCACGAACTGCGAGAATTCGTGGGTGCGCGCCGAGACCTCCCTCGCCTGGCGCGCGAGCCGGGTCGAGGCCAGGAGCCCAGGGTATTCGTGCTTGACCATCCACGCGCACGAGCCCGAAGGCACGACGACGTGCTCCGAATCCTCGAACAGGGCGACGGTCCGCGCGGCGACCGCCGCGGCTTC
>QHSR01000089.1:436-10569 GCA_003221635.1 Candidatus Rokuibacteriota bacterium
CAGGTCGCCCAGACACGTCACCATCAGCGACGCGCGCCCGCGCCCCGTCATGCGTGGGGCGGCGGCGGGGTCACGACGACCAGCACGAGAAGGGGGACGGCGCCGTCGTTGACGAGCCCGTGCTCGACGCCGGCCGGCGCGACGAGCGCATCGCCGACGTCCAGGGTGTGCTCGGCGGCGCCGAGCCGGAAGCGCCCCCGGCCTTCGAGGACGAAGTAGAACTTGTCCTGGTCTCCGTGCGTGTGGGGCTTCTGGTCCTGGCCGGGGGCCACGCAGTAGAGGTCCAGCTGCGCTCGCGCGGTGGTGGCCAGCGCAATCTTCGCCATCTTGTCCGGCTGGAGCTTCGCGTGATCCTTAACCCTGATGCGCATCGGCCGCTCTTGCCAGCAACTCTACGGGATGAACGAGCGCCACGTCCAGACCGCGCTCCCGGCACCCCCAGGCGATCTGCAGAAGGCAACCCGGGTTCGCCGCCGCGACCACCCGCGCGCCGGTCTCGACGATTCGCGCGAGCTTGCGTTCGAGGAGCTCGCGTGCCATCCCGGGCTCGAGGAGATTGTAGACGCCGGCGCTGCCGCAGCAGAGGTCGCTGTCGGCAAGCTCGACGAGCCTGAGCCCGGGGATCCGGCGCAGAAGCTGGCGCGGTTCCTGCCGCACCCGCTGGCCGTGGGCCAGGTGACAGGCGTCGTGGTAGGTGACCGTCATATCGAGGGGCCCGAGCGGCAGGTCGGCGCCGGCCAGGAGCTCCGTGACGTCGCGGACCCGCGCGGCGAAGCCAACGAGGCCGGGGATCCGGTGGCCGTATTCCTTCATCGCCGCGCCGCAGCCCGCGGCGTTGGTGACGACGAAGTCGAGGTCTTTGGCAAACGCGGCGGCCAGTGCCCGCGCGCGCGCGGCGTGGGCCTCCACCCGCCCGGCGTGGAGCTCGAGCGCGCCGCAGCACCCCTGTGACTGGGGGATCACGACCTCGTAGCCGGCCAGCGAGAGGAGGCGGGCCGTGTCCCGGTTCACGCCCGGGTAGAGGTGGCGCTGGACACAACCCGTGAGGAGTCCGACTCGCCCGACCACACGCCCGCAGGCGGGGACGACGTGGGGAAGCGGCGCGGCTGCGGGGACGTCGTCGAGGAGCGCCTCCATCGCCGCGAGCCGCGGCAGCCGCCGCAGGACGCCCGTTGTCCGCACGAGCGCTCGGATCCCGGAGCGCTTGTAGAGCCTGAAGAGCGTAAGAGCCGCGCCCAGCCGCGCCGGCTCGGGAACGACCGAGAAGACGAACGCCTGGAGCAGCCGGTGCTTCGCAGGCGGCCCGGCGCGACGGAGCTGGGCGCGCGTCGCCTCGAGGAGCGAGCCGAACCGCACGCCCGACGGGCACGCCGTTTCGCAGGCGCGGCAGCCGAGACAGAGGTCGAGATGGCCCTGGAAGGTCCGAGTGAGCCCCACCCTGCCCTCGGCAGCCGCCCGCATCAGGTAGATTCGGCCGCGCGGAGAGTCCATCTCTTCGCCGAGCACGCGGTAGGTCGGACACTGTGGAAGGCAGATCCCGCAGTGCACGCACTTCCGGATCTCGTCGAGGTCGGGAGCGTCGGCGGCGCGGAAGGCCGTTGCCATCAGAGGCCCCCGACGAAGCGGCCGGGGTTCAGCACGCGCTTGGCATCGAACTCGTCCTTCAGCGCTCGCATCAGAGCGAAGGGGCCAGCCTCGAGCGGCCCCCACGGGTCCACGGCCTTCCGGAGCTCGGCCGACCCGCGCGCGATGACGACGCTTCCCTTGAGCTCGGCGAGCCATGCGCGCAAGCCCGCCGTGGCCACGGCCATCTCGGCGGCGCTTGCGTGGCCGACCAGGACGCGAAACGTCCCCAGGCCTGCGCAACCGCTCATCGAGATCTCCGCTCCGGGCGAAGCCGTACGGACGGCATCGCCGATCGCCCGTTCGGTTGCCGCCAGTCGACCGGCGAGCGAAGCCACGTGGAGAACCGTCTCGTTCGCCTCGGGCATCGAAGCGCGCGCGGCCCTGCTCCAGAACCCCTCCGACAGCGGCACGACCCGCGCGCCTTCGGCTGTCGCCAGCGTGCCCAGGTGCTCTCCCTGTGTCCGGACAGCCTCCGCCACGCTCCCGATGGAGACCGCCACGCCCGCGGCCGCCCCCTCCACCAGGACTGATCTCAGTGCCCGGTCGTTGAAGAACTCGATCCGGTTCGGTTGAAGCGGCGACGCGATGACGCGCTCGACGAACGCCTGCGCCGCCTCGCTCGAGGCCAGCAAAACGAGCCACGATCGCTCCGCGTCGGGCAGCGGATGGAGCCGGAGCGTCAGCTCGCCGAGGACGCCCAGCGTGCCAAGCGCGCCGACCATCAGCTTGGGGACGTCGTATCCACTCACCGATTTCACGACCTTCGACCCACCCCAGGTCACGACGCCATCGGCCTGAACGAAGCGTACGCCGAGCAACAGGTCGCGCATCGTGCCATACCGTACCCGGAGCGGGCCGGTCGCGTTGGTCGCGGTCATGCCGCCGAGCGTCCGGGTGGCGGCACCCGGAGGGTCGAGCGCCAGAAACTGCCGTCGCGGGGCGAGGAGGGCGGCGAGAGCGCCGGCGGTGATCCCGGCCTGTACGGTGATGGTCAAGTCGTCCGGGTTGTATTCGAGTACCTGATCGAGCCCAGAGAGGTCGATGACCACGTCCACGCGCGCCGGAGGACGCCCGAGCTCGAGGGCGCTCCCGCCTCCTCGCGGGACGACGACTAGGCCGTCGTCGTGGGCGAGCGCCACGATGCGGCTGAGCTGGTCGATCAACGCGGGGCGGACGACCCAGCGCGGCAGCTGACCGTCGACGGCGGCGGCGGCGCGGGCGCCCGCGTCGTCCCGCACCCGGTCGCGCCCGGCGATCGTGACGAAGGCTTCGCCGATCGAGCGCGCCGCGACGGGCATCGCGCCTCTAGATCCAGGCGCCTTCGGGCACGCGGGGTCGCGCCGGCCGGAACCCTTCCCCGCAGGCGGGGTGCGACGGCAGCAGCTTGCCGGGATTCATGATCCCGCCGGGGTCGAAGGCGCGCCGAAGCCGGTACATGAAGTTCAAGTCCGCGTCGGCGTACTGAAACGGCAAGTTCTTCGCCTTGTCCAGACCGACCCCATGCTCGCCCGTCACCGTCCCGCCCATCGCGATGCAGGCGAGCAGAAGCTCCTCGTTCGCGGCCTTCGCCCGCTCGAGCTCGTCCGGCACGCGGTCGTCGTAGAGGATGAGTGGATGGAGGTTCCCGTCTCCGGCGTGGAAGACGTTGGCGATCTGGACGCGGTGACGCGCGCCGATCGCGATCAGCTCGCGCATGATCGCCGGCAACTTGGAGCGCGGGACGACGGCATCTTGCAGGAGATAGGTCGGTGCGAGCCGTCCCACGGCGCCCGCGGCCTCCTTTCGGCCCTTCCAGAGGAGCGCGCGCTCGGCGTCGTCGTGCGCCACGCGCACCTCGAGGGCCCCGTGCTCCCAGCAGATCCGTGCGGCGCGCTCGCCTTGCGCCTCGACCTCGGCGGCCGGACCGTCCAGCTCGATCAGGAGAACGGCGGCGGCGTCCTTCGGGTAGCCGGCGCCCGTGCCCTCGTTGATCGCGCGGATCATCAACTCGTCGAGCATCTCGAGCGCCGCCGGGACGATGCCGGCGGCGATGATCGCCGAGACCGCCTCCGAGGCGTCCTCGAGCGCCGTGAACGAGGCGAGGATGGTCTTCACCGCCTCGGCCACGTGAAGGAGCCGGACCGTGGCCGCGGTGACGATGCCAAAGGTGCCCTCCGAGCCGACGGCCACGCCCACCAGATCGTAGCCCGGGCGCTCCGCCGTCTTGCCGCCGAGACGCACGAGCTCTCCGGCGCCCGTCACCAGCTCGAGCCCGAGGACATGGTTCGTCGTGATCCCGTACTTCAGACAGTGCGGGCCGCCGGCATTGGTCGCGACGTTGCCCCCGATCGACGAGACCATCTGGCTCGAGGGGTCGGGCGCGAAGAAATATCCGCTGTTTGCGACCGCTCGGGTCAGAGAGAGGTTGATCAGGCCGGGCTGGACCGTGGCGCAGCGGTTCGGGAGGTCGATCTCGAGAATTCGGTCCATCCGGTTCGTGCCGATCATCACGCCGCCGACCGGCGCCATGGCACCCCCGATCAGTCCGGTGCCGGAGCCCCGTGGCACGATGGGCACGCGCTCGCGGCGGCAGAGGTTGACGATCGCGACGACTTCATCCGCTCCCGTCGGCAACGCGACGGCGTCGGGCGCACCCTTGTAGAAGGTATGCATGTCGCACTCGTAGACGAGCCGACCCTCGGGTGAGCGCACGAGACCGTCGGCGCCGACGATCCGCTCGAGGTCCGCGAGGAAGGTGCCGCTCAGGGGCATGACGCCAGGTGCCCCCCGGGGTGGACTACGAAATCTTCCAGGTGTCTCCCGAGGTCAGCAGCTTGGCGATGTCGCCGGGGCCGCGCTCCGAGATGGCCTTCTGCTCTTGCTCGAGGATCAGATCCTCGTAGACCGGCGCTTCGACGGCCGAGACCACACCGACCGGGATGGGGAAGTCGGGCGCGAAGAGATCGGCGAGGAGCTTGGCGGCGTTCACGTTCTTCTCGTCGTGGATCCAGAGGGTGCTCTCGGGCACGTCCCTGGCGCGAACGACCTTCGGCGTGACGCCCTGCATGATCAGGGCGCGCCGGTCGTCCGGCGGCCCGAAGAGCAGCGGCTTACCGTGCTCGAGCCGGAGCTCGTGCTGGACCTTCGACTCCCGGTCGTAGATGACGTTCCACGCCAGGTCATTGTAGACGTTGCAGTTCTGGAGGATCTCGATGAACCCGGTGCCCTTGTGGGCGGCCGCCCGCTTCAGCATCTCGTCCATGTGCGGGATGTTCCGGTCGACGGTTCGGGCCACGAAGGTCGCGCCGCACCCGAGCGCGAACGCGAGCGGATTGACCGGACGGTCGGCGGAGCCCACCGGCGTCGACTTCGTCACCTTGCCGAGCTCGCTCGTCGGCGAGTACTGGCCCTTCGTCAGCCCGTAGATCCGGTTGTTGAAGAGAAGGATCGTCAGGTTTACGTTGCGGCGCAGGACGTGGAGCATGTGGTTGCCGCCGATCGAGAGCCCGTCGCCGTCGCCGGTGACCACGAAGATCTTCAAATCGGGCCGCGCCACCCGAAGCCCCGTCGCGATCGCCGGCGCCCGGCCGTGGATCGTGTGGAAGCCGTAGGTGTTCATGTAGTACGGGAAGCGGCTGGAGCAGCCGATCCCGGAGATGAACACGATGTCCTCCTTCGGAATACCGAGGTCGGGCATCGTCTTCTGGACCGCGGACAGAATAGCGTAGTCCCCGCAGCCCGGGCACCAGCGCACGTCCTGATCCGACTCGAAATCCTTCTTCGTGTACTTCGGCACTTCTTTGGCTCCCGCTTCGCTCGGACTCATGGCTTGCTCCCGAGAAGCTGATTGATCGCTTCGTAGATCTCCTCGGACGGCAGCGGAAGGCCGCGCACCCGGTTGAAGCCGACCGCGTCGACCAGGTACTCGGCGCGAAGCACCCGCACGAGCTGCCCGGTGTTGATCTCGGGCACCAGCACCTTGCGATATTCGCGCAGGATATGGCCGAGGTCCGGCGGGAGTGGATTCAGATGACGCAGGTGAATCGAGGCGACGGACTTGCCGGCCGTCTGTGCTTGCTCGACCGCGGCCGTGATCGCGCCGTAGGTGCCGCCCCAGCCGACGACGAGCAAGTCGCCGGTGGCCGGGCCGTTGATCGTCGTCGGCGGGATCTCCTGCGCCACCCGCCGTACTTTCTCGGCCCGCGTGCGGACCATGTGGTCGTGGTTATCGGGGTCGTAGGAGATGTTCCCGGTGACATCCTGCTTCTCGATGCCACCGATCCGGTGCTCGAGGCCCGGGGTGCCCGGGCGGACCCACGGCCGCGCGAGCGTGGCCGGGTCGCGGAGGTACGGGAAGAACCCTTCCCGCTCCGTCCTGAACTGAATCTCGATCGGCAGCAGCGTCGTCACGTCGGGGATGAGCCAGGGCTCGGAGCCGTTGGCCAGGAATCCGTCGCTCAGCACGAGCACCGGCACCATGTACTTGGCGGCGAGCCGCACGGCCTCGTAGGCGACGTAGAAGCAGTCGCCCGGCGTGGCGGGGGCGAGGACGACCACCGGCGCCTCGCTGTTGCGACCATACAGCGCCTGCATGAGGTCGGCTTGCTCGGTCTTCGTGGGCATGCCCGTCGAGGGGCCCGCCCGCTGGATATTCAGGACGACGAGCGGCAGCTCTGCCGTCACGGCCAGGCCGATACCCTCGCTCTTCAGCGCGACCCCGGGACCGCTCGAGGCGGTGACCCCGATCGCCCCGCCGAACGAGGCGCCGATCGCCGCGGTGACAGCCGCGATCTCGTCCTCGGCCTGGATCGTCCGCACCCGGAAGCGCTTGTGCAACGCCAGCTCGTGCAGGATGTCGCTCGCCGGCGTGATCGGATAGGCGCCGTAAACCAGGGGGACCTTGGAGCGCTGCGCGGCGGCGAGAAGGCCCCAGGCCAGGGCGCGGTTTCCCGTCATGGCCCGATAGAGTCCCGGCGCCATCTCGGCGGGCTCGATGGCATAGTGCTCGACGAAGATCTCGGCCGTCTCGCCAAAGGCGTGGCCGGCCTTGAGCACGCGGGTGTTGGCCTCGGCGATGTCCTTGTTCTTGGCGAATCTCTTCTTGATCCAGTCGAGCGTCGGCTCGAGCGGGCGCGTGTAGATCCACGAGACCAGACCGAGCGCGAAGAAGTTCTTGGTCCGGTCCTTCTCTTTGGTGTTGAGCGGCAGGTCCTTGATTGCCTCGTGGGTCAGGCCGGTCATATCGACCTTGTGCAGCCGGTACCGCTCGGCCAGCGTCGGGTCGTCGAGCGGGTTCGACGCGTAGCCCGCCTTGTCCAGGTTCCGCTTGTCGAACGCCTGCGTGTTGACGATCAGGAGACCGCCCGTCTTGAGATCACGCAGGTGGACCTTGAGGGCCGCCGGGTTCATCGCGACCAGGCAATCGAGCCGGTCGCCCGGGGTGTAGACGCGCTGGCTGCCGAACTGGAGCTGGAAGCTCGACACGCCGAAGAGCGTGCCGGCGGGAGCGCGGATCTCGGCGGGGAAATTGGGCAACGTGGCGAGGTCGTTGCCAGCCCACGCCGACTCGGTCGTGAACTGCTCGCCGGTGAGCTGCATGCCGTCACCGGAATCGCCGGCGAATCGGATCACCGCACGGTCCAGCGCCTTTCGCGACTTCTCGACGCCGGTGGCGGGAGTCGCTATCTGACCCATCTCGTCCTGTCTCCTCGCTCGGCTCGCGCAGTCATCCCCCACGAGCCCGGTACGGGAAATCGCTACAGAGGCGCCCACCGGCGGCCGTCCAGTGACCTGCCGGCGGACCAAAGCTGATTGTATCGAAGGCGATCGGCGCGGGCAAGATTCCGGACGCGCGGTCAGTCCATCGGACCTCGCGGGAAGGTTTCCGGATGCGCATCTCAGCCGGCGTCCACGTCCTGGGGGCGCTTGATGGCGTCTCCAGGCCTCAGGTTCAGGACGGCCTCCGGGAACAGGTTCGCGAGCCAGCGGATGACGTCGCTCACCGTGACGACACCGATCGGCCGGCCCTCCGGGTCGACGAGCGGGATCGTCCGGTAGCCGGCCACACTCATGCGGTTCACGGCGTAGGCCACGCGGTCGCGCGCTGTCAGCGCCTCGGGGTTGCGCGTCATCACCCCCGCGAGGGCTGTCCGGCGGGCGTCGAGGTCCTTGCCGACGACGCGCGTGAGGACGTCGCGCTCGGTGAAGATGCCGGTCAGGTCTGGACGGCCTCGTGGACCGTGGCGACCTCGGCAAGGCAGATCGGCTCGGCCGGCGACAGGACCGCGATCGTGTCGTTCAGCAGAGCACCGCGGAGGTCGTCGGTCTCGGTCAGGTCGTCGTCGATCGTCGCAGAGTACTCGTCCTCGAACTCACCACGCATGACTTCCCTCCCCGGCTCCGATCCTAACCCTTCGTCACGAACCCGGCAACGGCGCGGCCGGCCGCGTCACGAGCGCGCCGCGACACGGGCGGGTTCCTCGTTGGCGTCCTTGTTGGCGTCCTTGAGCAGCTGGATGAACCGGCTCACCGTCGGCGTGAGCAGCTTCTGGCGGCGATGGATCAGGCCGACGGGCCGTACCAGATCCGTGATGCCGAGCGGGACGACGGCGAGCGTGCGGATGGAGGCCTCGTTCTGCACCGTGTGACGAGGGAGGATCGACACCCCGGCCGCGATGATGATCGCCTGCTTGATCGTCTCGATGTTGTCGAACTCCATCACGGTGTTGACCCGGACGTTGTGTTGGCGGAGCGCCTTGTCGATCGCCTTGCGAATCGTGAGGCCGGCGTCGAAGGCGATGAACGTCTCTCCGCCGAGCTCGGCCGGCGTCACGACACGACGCCGCGCCAGGCGGTGGTTGGGGTGGCAGACGAACGCCATGGGCTCGGACCGCAGCGGCACGATCGAGAACGTGCGGTCCGCCGGCGGATACGACATGATCCCGACGTCGGCTTCGCCGTCCCGCACCGCTTCGACGACCTTGTGGGGATGCAGGCACTCGAGCTGGACGCGCGCCTCCGGATAGAGCGACATGAACCGTTGCATGTGGCGGCTCACGTCGTGCAGGCCAACGGAGTAGATCGCCGCCACCCGCACCGTGCCGTCGACCCTGGCCTTCACCGCGGCGAGCCCGGCCTTCGCCTTCTCCCACGACTCGAGCAAGCCGCGGCACGCGTCGGAGAAGGCCCGGCCCTCGGGCGTGACGACGAACGGGCGCTGGGTGCGGTCGACCAGCGAGACGCCCAGCTCGCCCTCGAGCTGCTGGATGGCCTGGCTCGCCGCCGACTGGGAGACGAAGTTCTGCTCGGCGCCCCGCGAGAAGGACCGGAGCCGGACGACGTCGCAGTAGAGGCGAAGGGTCTCCAGATGCACGCGGCGATTATAAGCTGATCTGATACTTACTATCCGACTTTTGGGGGATGACTAATAGTGGAAATGCCAGTAGTATCGTGCAACCGTTCACAAAGGGGATCCGCAATGACGGAAGTTCAACGCCGAACCGCCGCTCAGCCGGGCCCGCCGGCCGCCCAGGGTCTGTACGACCCGCGCTTCGAGCACGACTCCTGCGGAGTCGGATTCGTCGTCGACATCGAGGGCCGGCGCTCGCACACGATCGTGAGCCAGGCCCTGCAGGTGCTGATCAACCTCCTGCACCGTGGCGCCTGCGGCTGCGAGGCGAACACCGGCGACGGCGCCGGCATCCTGCTGCAAATGCCCGACAAGTTCCTGCGGCGGGAGTGCACTCGCCTGCAGATCGCCCTTCCCGGTCCCACCGAGTACGGGTGCGGCCTGGTGTTCCTGCCGCGCGATGCCCAGCAGCGCGAGAAGGTGCAGGTCCTGCTGCACACGATCGTCGAGGAAGAGGGCCAGCTCATGCTCGGCTGGCGCGACGTGCCGACCGACGACCGTCTCCTCGGCGATTCGGCGCGGTCGGTCGAGCCGGTGATCAAGCAGATCTTCGTCGGCCGGGGGCCCGCCGTGCGTGACCACACTCGCTTCGAGCGGAAGCTCTACGTGATCCGGAAGCTCTTCGAGAAGGCGGTGGCGGCCCTCGACATCCCGGAGAACAAGCACGCCTATCTGCCGAGCCTGTCCTCGAACACGCTCATCTACAAGGGCATGCTCAGCGCCGACCAGATCGCGACGATGTATCCGGACCTCACGGATCCCGACCTCGAGTCGGCGCTGGCCCTCGTCCACCAGCGGTTCAGCACCAACACGTTCCCGTCGTGGCCGCTCGCCCACCCGTACCGGTACATCGCCCACAACGGGGAGATCAACACCCTGCGCGGCAACATCAACTGGATGAAGGCCCGCGAGGCGCTGTGCCGGTCCGACGCGCTGGGCGCGGACCTCGCGAAGGTCCTGCCGGTGACGCGCGACGGGCTCTCGGACTCGGCGACCTTCGACAACGTGCTCGAGTTCCTGGTGATGACCGGGCGCTCGCTGCCGCACGCGATCCTCATGATGATTCCGGAGCCGTGGCAGAACCACGAGTCGATGAGCGCCGAGCGCCGCGCCTTCTACG
>QHSR01000328.1:0-2036 GCA_003221635.1 Candidatus Rokuibacteriota bacterium
CCTATACAAACCGCCGCTATGGTATTCGAACGTCTCCTCGTAGAGCTCGGCACCATCGGCCGTCCGGATCACTCTCGCGCGCGCGGTCATGAATAGCCCAACCGGCGGATTGATCCCATCCGTCCCGGCTAGGCGGATCCTCGGCACGCTGACCTCGACAACGGTATCGACGCGCTCGCTTGCCAGTGCCTGATAGTCGATCGGTTCACCGACTGCGGTTGGCCCGCGGTCATCGAGAGCGACAAAATTCAGCGAGCTGCGTTCTCTGGCGCTTCGGAGCACGTGATCGCGAAGGGTCGCTTGCACGTTTAAGGCGACTACGGCGCTCTTAACCTCGTTCTCGACGGCACTGATCCTGGACGCCGACTCCGCGGTCACTACTCCGTACACCGCGCCACCCAGCGCGCCGACAGTACCTCCGGCCGCTGCCACACCAAGTCCGAACAACAACCCCATGCCGCATAAGGCGGCGCCGAGCTCCCTGCCCCCGTGACACCCCTTGGCGAGGCCCGCCGTGATGGCGAGTCCTGGAGCGGCGCCGGCGGCAACGCCATAGCCCGCCCCCTTTGCCGCGCCCCACCCCTTCCCCGGCACCTTCAGCTGCGTGTCCGGAAGGAACCGCGCCGCAGGCAGCCCAATCGTGTTGAACTGCGCCCTCACTTCGTTCGAGGGCTGTTGCGGCAACCGATGTCGGTTGAGCGCGCAGCCCCAGGGTCCAACACACACCGCAAGCATGAGGGTAATCACGGCCGCACGACGCTTGGTGATCGGTCCCGCGATGCGCTCGTTGGCGCCGGCGGCGTCCCATAGACCCCTGCGCCAGCTGGCGAGCGTCCTGAGTGAGCAGATCGAGCGTTTCTTCACCGATTGAGGAATCTCGCTGTTCATGACGTTGGCCTCCTAACACCGTGCATCAGCAGCGTCGGTGCCAGATCAGCAACCATGTGTTTTTAATTGGGTTCTTAGGGCGGACTGGATGTTTTGGCTTCCCAGGCCTCGCATTTCATGCATGCATCGGGTACATTCAATGCATGTCGCGCGCAGGACTAGGGAACTCGGACCGGGAGTTTTTTGCGGCGCTCGCCGATGCTGCCTTCGGCAATTCCTTCAGCCTGCAGCGCGCCGCCTTGATCGCGCGGCTCGTCTCCGATACGCCAGGCGATCTGGCCGGTGATCGCGAAGCGCTAGCGCGCGTGGTCGCGCCGCGGCTACAGCGCTTGCTGCGCGAGGGCCTGCCGGTCGTTCAGCGGCTCGGCGACGAAGACCGGCGCCTGGTGGAAGTGGCGCTTCTCTATGTGAGCTACCACCGCCACGTGCCACAGATTGATGCTTTGATCGAACGCCAGGCAGGCCAGGGTGGTGCGCCGCTTGCGGTGCCATTCGGTGAGCAAGTCATCGCCGAGTTGGTGAAGAGCGGGTTCGCCGAGGATCGCGCAGCACGCTACTTCGGGTTTTTCTTCCAGTTGCGGCGCGCCTTTTATTTTATCGACCGCTCACTGCCCGGAGAATGCGAATCGATGCGGCGGCTGCGCGAGGCGCTCTGGAATAACATGTTCACCCACGATATGCGCGGCTACGAGTCGGCACTGTGGGATCGAATGGAGGATTTCTCGACGCTCCTTCTTGGTGAAACGGGCACTGGCAAGGGATCGGCGGCGGCGGCGATCGGACGCTCGGAGTTCATTCCCTACGTTCCCGTGGAGCGCCGGTTTGCCATCAACTTCGCTGAGAGCTTCATCGCCATCAACCTGTCGCAATTCCCCGAAATGCTGATCGAATCGGAGCTGTTCGGCCACCGCAAAGGCGCCTTCACCGGGGCGATCGATCACCACCAGGGCGTCTTCGAGCGCTGCAGCGCGCACGGGGCGCTGTTTCTCGATGAGATCGGCGAGGTGTCGATACCAGTGCAGATCAAGCTGCTGCAGGTTCTGCAGGAACGCACCTTTACCCCCGTCGGCGGCCATGAGAAGAGGCGCTTCTCCGGACGCGTGATTGCGGCC
This sequence comes from Candidatus Rokuibacteriota bacterium, assembly GCA_003221635.1. Classification (GTDB taxonomy): domain Bacteria; phylum Methylomirabilota; class Methylomirabilia; order Rokubacteriales; family CSP1-6; genus AR31. The sequence continues at coordinate 2,001 of QHSR01000328.1, forward strand.
ACCAACCGGCGCTTGGACGAGCTACGTCGGGACGGC
>QHSR01000328.1:2065-3695 GCA_003221635.1 Candidatus Rokuibacteriota bacterium
CGACGCTGCGGCGGCGCATTGCGGAATCTCCCGGCGAATTGCGGCTGCTCGTGCGGGCGCTGATAGCGCGCATCATCGGCGCCGAGTCCTCCGAGTTGGCGGCAACGGTGCTCGAGACCTTGGAGCGCAACCTGCCGCGCGACTATCCGTGGGCGGGAAACGTGCGGGAACTCGAGCAGGCGGTGCGCCGCATCCTGCTCACCGGGCGCTACACTGTCGAGGTCGCTCAGGCTGCTCCGAACGAAGAAACGGCGCTCATCGAGAAGCTACGCGCCGGCGAACTCACGTCCGCAGAGCTCCTTGCGGGTTATTGCGCCCTGCTCTACCGGCGTCTGGGAACCTATGCGGAAGTGGCCAAGCGCACTGGACTCGATCCTCGCACTTCTCGCAAGTACGTTACCGGAGCATAGGAGACATAAACGCTCCGAACGGTACAGCAGGTCGTAGGTCGCGGGGTCCATGGACGCCGGCGTCGACCTACCGACCTACCCATGGTGGCGTTCGGAGTCAACCCGATAGGCACAAACGCCCTTATCGGTAGAGCGTAAGCGACATAAAACGCCCGCTCTCATCGGTGGCTCTTGCCGCTCCATCCGTCCCCACCGCCCCTACGTACAGCTCCTCGCGCTCTAGGATTCGCATTCGCCGGCGAGCGAGCGGTGGATGAAGTAGAAGGCGCGTCGCAGCTGGAAGACGAATCCGAAAACGCGCCAGGCGCGTTCTTCCGAGACGTCACCGCGCAATAGCTGGGCGATCGCTTCGCCAGCGAAGGGCGACGCGCTGATCGAGCGGCAGGTGACGCAGGGCGGCCCCTCGCTCACGTTGCAGCGGTGGTAGCACACGTAGAGGAAGGTGAGCTCCAGCCGCCTCCGGTCTTCGACCGCACCTCGCTGCAGTACCCGCGCGCTCCACCACGCGGGCGAGCGCCTCCCGGTTGCTGTCCAGGTCGCCGAGCGGCACACCGGGGACGAGGCGGACGATCCCCTGGCGCGCTCCGCGCTGAACGGATTGCCAAAGACGATGTCGCCGAGCGCGCCCGAAGAAACTCGCGGTCGCCTGCACTCAGCCGGCTCGTTACCAGGCATTCAATGTATGTCGGCCACACCAAAAAATGCCGGACGCGCTCCGAGCAAGCTCGGCATCAAGACACCAGGAATATAACAAAAACAGCCTGTTACTGCATTGGCATCATCACTGCGTAGTGCACCGACCGAGAGTTAGCCGCAGCTGTGATCAGGCCAAGCGGCAAACGACTTTGGGAGGTCGATATGACCATCGCAACTGAGGCAGTCCGTTCGCTGGGCGCTCACTATCCACTGCACGGCGATCGCCTGTACCGCATGCTGCGCGCGGAACTCTCGACCGCCGGTTGTTTCCGGCCCGCTCGGGCGCGCAGCGCCGTGTATGGCGCATTCATCCTGGCTGGTTACGCCGCCGCGTATACAACCCTGCTTGCCGGACCGGGCCTCGCCGTGCGCGTGCTGGCGCTCGCCGCGCTGGCGTTTTTGACTGTGCATGCGGGCTTCCTCGCCCACGAAGCGGGGCATGGCGCAATCACCCGCAATCGCCATGCGATTGCCGGCATCGGGCAGGTGTTCAACACGCTGTTGACCGCGCTCTCCTATTCCTA
>QHSR01000090.1 GCA_003221635.1 Candidatus Rokuibacteriota bacterium
TGGACGCGCTCGGCGAGCGCCTGCGCGGCGGCGTCGCGCGCCTGCTGGCGGCGACGCGGCGGCGGGGCCAGGTGACCGGGCTCGGGTCGCTCTTCTGGTTACACTGGACGTCGGAGCCGCTGACCGACTATCGTTCTGCCCGGCCCAAGGACGGGGAGACGCCGATGCGCGTGTTCCTCGGGCTCCTGAACGAGGGGATCCTCTTGACCCAGCGGGGACTCGGCGCGTGCTCTCTCCCGATGACCGACGAGGACGTGGACCGCTTCATCAACGCGCTCGCGCGCGTGCTCGCGCGAGGATAGGAGCTCACCATGGCCAAGTTCATCGATCTCAACGCCGACATGGGCGAGAGCTACGGCCGCTGGACGCTCGGCGCCGACGAAGAGATCATGCCGAACATCACGTCGGCCAACGTCGCCTGCGGCTTCCACGGCGGGGACCCGCACGTGATGCGCAAGACCGTGGCGCTGGCGCTCCGCTACAACGTGGCGGTCGGCTCGCACCCCTCGCTGCCGGACCTGATGGGCTTCGGGCGCCGCGTGATGGACGTCACGCCGCAGGAGCTGAAGGACTACCTCTGCTACCAGACCGGCGCGCTCCGCGAGTTCGTCCGCGCCTCGGGCGGCGAGCTCCAGCACACCAAGCCCCACGGCATCCTCTATTCGATGATCGAGAAGGACGAGCCGCTCGCCACCGCGGTGGCCGAGTCGGCCCGCGAGTCCGGGCGCGACCTGATCCTGATGGCGCTGGCGTCCGGGAAGTACGACCGGACCGCCCGCAAGATGGGTGTGCGCGTGGCCTCCGAGGGATTCGCCGACCGCGCGTACAACGTCGACCTCACCCTGGTCTCGCGCAAGCTCCCCGGCTCGCTCATCACCGATCCCGAGCGGGCGGCCGCCCAGGCGGTGAAGATGGCCATGGACGGCAAGGTGCGCACGATCGACGGCGTCGAGATCGACATCGCGGTCCAGACCATCTGCTGCCACGGCGACACCCCCGGCGCGCAGAATATCGTCAAGGCCGTCCGCGAGGCGCTCGACCGGGCGGGCTGCCAGGTGAAGCCGCTTCGCGACTGGCTACCGAAGGCGTGAGCGCGACCACCCTCAAGCGCACCCCGCTCCACCAGGCGCACGTCAAGGCCGGCGCGCGCATGGTGCCCTTCGGCGGCTGGGACATGCCGGTGCAGTACACCGGCATCGTCGAGGAGCACCGCACAGTGCGGAGCGCCGTCGGGCTCTTCGATGTCAGCCACATGGGCGAGTTCGAGGTCGAGGGCCCCGGGGCCCTCGCCGCGCTCCAGCATCTGACCACCAACGACGTGGCGGCCCTGCAGGTAGGCCAGATCCAGTACTCGCTGCTGTGCTACCCGAACGGCACGATCGTCGACGACCTCACCGTGTACCGCGTGAGCGACGACCGCTACATGCTGACCGTCAACGCCGGGAACATCGACAAGGACTGGGCCCATGTGACTCGATCCACGGCGCGCGCCAGGGACGTCAAGGACGCGCGCTGGCGCAACGCCTCCGAGGGCACCGGGCTGATCGCGGTCCAAGGCCCGAAGGCCGAGGCGCTCGTGGGCCGGCTCGCCGACCGCGACGTGACGGCGATCGGCTACTACCGTTTCGCGCGGGGCACCCTGTCGGACGTGCCAACGCTGATCTCGCGCACCGGCTACACGGGCGAGGATGGTTTCGAGCTGTACGCGCCCGCGGACCGGACCGAGCGGCTCTGGACCGAACTCGTGTCCGCGGGGCGACACGCTGCGGCTCGAGATGAAGTACGTCCTCTACGGCAACGACATCGACGAGACGACGAACGCGCTGGAGGCCGGGCTCGGCTGGGTCGTGAAGCCCGCCAAGGGCGACTTCATCGGCCGCGAGGCCCTCGAGAAGGTCCGCGCCGCGGGCGTGCAGCGCAAGCTCATCGGGCTCGAGATGACCGAGCGCGCCGTCGCCCGCCACGGCTATCCCGTGCAGAAGGACGGCCGCGCGGTCGGTATCGTGACGTCCGGCTCCTACGGGCCCTCCGTGGACAAGTACATCGCGATGGCGTACGTGGAGACGGCGCTGGCCGGCATCGGCACGGAGCTGGCCGTCGAGATCCGCGGGCAGGCGAAGGCGGCGCGCGTGGTCAAGACGCCCTTCCACCCCTCACGAGTGAAGAAGGCATAGCCATGGCCAACGTTCCCAGGGACCTCAAATACACGCGCGAGCACGAGTGGGCCAAGCCGGAGAGCGACCGCGTGCGCGTGGGGATCACCGCGTACGCGCAGGAGCAGCTCGGGGACGTCGTCTTCGTCGAGCTGCCGAAGGTCGGCGCGAAGTTGACGGCGGCCAAGAACTTCGGCGTCGTCGAGTCGGTCAAGGCGGTCTCCGACCTGTTCGCGCCCGTCTCGGGCGAGGTCGCCGAGGTCAACGGCGAGCTGACGCAGAAGCCGGAGACGGTCAACCAGGATCCCTACGGCAAGGGCTGGATGATCGTCGTGAAGCCCTCCAGCAAGGCCGAGTGGGACCAGCTCCTGACGGCCCAGCAGTACGAGGAATACCTGGCGCAGGGAGGCCATTGATGGTGTCGCGGTACATCGCCAACACGCCGGACGAGCAGAAGCGGATGCTCGGCGTGATCGGCGCGGCGTCCCTCGAGGAGCTCCTCGTCAAGATTCCCGCGAAGGCGCGGCTCGCGCGGCCGCTCGGTCTCACGCCGGCGCTCGCCGAAACGGACCTGATCCGCCACGTGACGGCGCTCGCAGCGCGGAACGCCGACGCCGACTCGCACGTCTGCTTCATGGGCGCGGGCTCCTACGACCACTACGTGCCGAGCCCGATCAACCACATGATCTCGCGCGGCGAGTTCTTCACCGCGTACACGCCGTACCAGCCCGAAGCCAGCCAGGGGACGCTGCGCTCGATCTACGAGTACCAGACGATGATCGCCGAGCTGACCGGCATGGACGTGGCGAACGCGTCGATCTACGACGGCGCGTCGTCGCTGGCGGAGGCGGCGCTGATGGCGCACGCCGTCACGGAGCGCGGCGAGATCGTCCTGTCGCGCGCCGTGAACCCCCTCTACAAGCGCGTCACGGCCACCTACTGCGAGGGCCCGAGCCTTCGGCTGCGCGACGTCGGCGCGCCGGACGGCGTCACCGACCTCGCGGCGGCGAAAAAAGTCGTCGGCCCGAAGACGGCGGCGCTCGTCGTCCAGACGCCGAACTTCTATGGATGTCTCGAGGATGTCGCCGCGGCGGCCGAGATCGCCCATGCGGCCGGCGCGCTGATGGTGGTGGTGGCCGATCCCGTGAATCTGGGCGTGCTCGAGGGGCCCGGAAAGCTCGGTGCGGACATCGTCGTCGGGGAGGGGCAGGGGCTCGGGGTGCCCATGAGCTTTGGCGGCCCGAACCTCGGGGTCTTCGCCGCCAAGAACGAGCTCGTGCGCCGCATGCCCGGGCGCCTCGTCGGCGCCACCGTCGACCGGGACGGACGCCGCGGCTTCGTGCTCACGCTCCAGACCCGCGAGCAGCACATCCGCCGGGCCAAGGCGACCTCGAACATCTGCACCAACGTGGCGCTCTGCGCGCTGATGGCGACGATCTACCTGGCCACGCTCGGCCGCGACGGGCTCGTGCGGGTCGGCGCGCTGTCGACCGCGAAGGCCCATTATGCGGCCCAGCGGCTCGGCGCGGTGCCCGGCGTGTCACTGCGCTTCGCCGCGCCCTTCTTCAAGGAATTCGCGCTGAAGCTGCCGAAGCCGCCAGAGCGCGTGGTCTCCCGGCTCGCGAAGCAGGGCTTCCTCGCGGGCGTGCCACTCAAGACCTTCGAGCGGAGTCTGGCCGACTGCCTGCTGGTGGCGGTCACGGAGAAGCGCACGAAGACCGAGATCGACGCGTTCGCAGTGGCCCTCGAGAAGGCGGTGGCGTGATGGCCGACGCGTACGACAAGCTGATCTTCGAGCTGTCCTCGCCCGGTCGCGTGGCCTGGTCGCTCGCCGAGGCCGACGTGCCCGAGGCCGACGCGCGCACGCTCCTCCCGGAGAAGTATCTTCGTCGGGCCGCGCCGGAGCTGCCCGAGGTCTCCGAGTTCGACATCGTCCGCCACTACTCGCGTCTCTCGCGCATGAACTACGGCGTGGACACGCATTTCTATCCGCTCGGCTCGTGCACGATGAAGTACAACCCGAGGCTCAACGAGGACATGGCCCGCCTGGCCGGCTTCGCGCGCCTCCACCCGCACGCCGCCGAGGCGCTCGCCCAGGGCGCGCTCCAGCTGATGCACGAGCTGGCACGGGACCTCGCGGAGATCGCCGGGATGGACGCCGTCTCGCTCCAGCCCGCGGCGGGCGCCCAGGGCGAGCTCGCCGGCGTGCTCATGATCCGCGCCTATCACCTGTCGCGCGGCGAGAAGCGGACGAAGGTGCTCGTGCCCGACTCCGCCCACGGGACCAATCCGGCGTCCACCGCGCTCGCCGGGTACGAGGTCGTCGAGGTGAAGTCGCTGCCGAACGGCGAAGTCGACGTGGACGCGCTGGCGCGTACCCTCGGCCCCGACGTGGCCGCGTTCATGATCACGGTGCCGAACACGCTGGGCATGTTCGAGCCGCGGATCGTCGAGATCACCGAGATGTGTCACGCCACGGGCGTGCAGGTGTACATGGACGGCGCCAACCTCAACGCGATCCTCGGCATCACGCGTCCGGGCGACCTTGGCTTCGACGTCTGCCACTTCAACCTGCACAAGACCTTCACCACGCCGCACGGCGGCGGCGGCCCCGGGTCGGGTCCGGTCGGCGTCAAGGCGCACCTCGAGCCGTTCCTGCCCGTGCCCGTCATCACGAAGGATGGCGACGCGTACGCGCTCGACTGGAAGCGGCCGAAGTCGATCGGCAAGCTCCAGGCCTTCTGGGGCAACTTCGGGATGCTCGTGCGCGCCTACACCTATATCCGCACGATGGGACCCGAGGGGCTCCGGTCCGTCTCCGACAACGCGATCCTGAACGCGAACTACATCATGAAGCGTCTCGAGAAGGACTACGACGTCGCGGTGCCCGGTCCGTGCATGCACGAGTGCGTTGTGTCTGCTCGTCGCCAAAAGAAACTGGGCGTGACAGCGACCGATATCGCGAAACGCCTCCTGGATCTCGGTTTCTACGCGCCGTCGACCTACTTTCCGATGATCGTCGAGGAAGCGCTGATGATCGAGCCGACCGAGACGGAGGCGAAGGAGACGCTCGACCAGTTCTGCGATGCGATGATCCAGATCGCGCGCGAGGCCGAGACGAACCCGGCGGTGATCCACGAGGCACCGGTGAGCACGCCGGTGCGGCGGCTCGACCAGACGAGGGCGGCTCGCGAGCCAAATCTCCGCTGGACGCGCCGGGCGTAGCTCAGCCCCCCGGCGGCTTGCCGCTTCGCTCGATGGCAGGCTATAGTGCCTGCGATGGCCGGACGAAGTTCCGTCGCGACACGATCCGCAGTGTTTCAGCGCGAGTCCGTCTAGATCTGCGGCCGCATTCCGCAGCCTTTCCCGGCGGCGTCAACCCACGCTCTGGCGGCCCAACACACTGAAAGCAAAGGATGGTGGTGACTGAGACAACTCCGCGATATGCCGCAGGAGCTTGGCGCGTAGGCAGCACAAAGGGCCGGGTTGCGTGGGCAACGGCGATGGGACCTTCCAGGCAGCACGGCGCTTCGCCACGGGCGCGCGCGCTGTTTTCGTCGCCGTGGGCGACTTCAACGGCGATGGGGTCCCCGACCTGGCGGTGGCCAACAGGGGTTCCGACTCCGTCTCGGTGTTGCTGGGTAACGGCGATGGGTTCTTCCCAGGTCACACCGACCTTCCCCACGGGCACTGTGGTTCGCTCCGTGGCCGTGGGCGACTTCAATGGCGATGGGGTCCCCGACCTGGCGGTGGTCAACCAGGGTTCCGACACCGTCTCGGTGCTGCTCGGCAACGGCGATGGGACCTTCTACAAAGCACGGAACTTCGTCACAGACAGGAGCCCTGTTTCCGTCGTCGTGGGCGACTTCAATGGCGATGGGGTGGCCGACCTGGCGGTGGTGGCGATCGGCGCTTCTGGCACTTTTGCAGGCGTCGGTCGCGTCTCGGTGCTGCTGGGCAACCGCAATGGAACCTTCCAGGCGGCATGGAATTTCGGTGCTGGCCTGCATCCTTCTTCCGTCGCGGTGAGTGACTTCAACGGCGATGGCAAGCCGGACCTGGCGGTCGGCAACCTTGCTTCCAGGAATGTCTCGGTGCTTATCAACAACACGCCCCCGCCGCGCCATCGCCTGGGCCAGCCGCTCGACCTGCTGCAGTCCTCCCTGCTGACGGGCGGAGCAGCCCTCGATGTCGGAGGCCGGTGAGCACGATAACCAGACTCGCGGACGTCAGGACCTTCGCGTACTCAGGAGCCCTCGGTTTGCCGTCTCGCCTACTGGCGAGGCCGCGGAAGAGTCCGCCGGTGTCTGCGACGATCGGCGGACTCGATGATGTCCTTGAGCATGACGACGAACGGGCGGCGCCGGCACCGCGCCCAGAGGAACCCGTCGAGGTCCACGCCGCCGACCACGTCGCCCTCGGGCGATGAACGGAGGGCGCCCACATCGCCCAGGGCGACGAAGGTGCCGCTGCCCACGAGGTCCACGAGCTGGCCGACCGCGTCGGCGCGTAGATGGTGCTGAGCCGCGCTGCGGGGATGCCGAACTTCGAGCCCTTCGCGGCGAAGCGCAGGTCGCAGGCCACGGCGACGGTCATCGCGCCGCCCATGCAGAAGCCGGAGACCATCGCGACGGCCGGCTTCGGGCACTCTCGGATGGCCGTGTAGGCTGCGGACGTCTGGGCGTTGTAGCGGAGCGCGGTCGCCGTGTCTTTGCAGTGCGCCTTGAGCTCGGAGATGTCGGTCCCCGAGGCGAACGCCTCCCGGCCGGCGCCGTGATAGACGACGGCGCGGACCGAGTCGTCCTTCGCCAGGCCCTCGGTGACGCGCGATCTCGGTCCACGTCGCGAGGCTGATCGCGTTGCGCAGCTTCGGACGGTTGAAGACGACCGTCGCGACCGGGCCCTCGTGCTCTACCAGGATGTCCCTCATGCGCCCCGAGTGGAGCACGCAGAACTACGCCCCTTCGTCTCACCCTAGCTAGCTAGCGCCCGGAAGCGACAACAACGGCGGTAGGAGTCGGGAGGAACCCGGAATGAACCACAGGGGATTCTCGCATTGGCGATCCGGAGATCTCTTGATTCGAGAGTCGGGGTCGTCCCTCGGGAAATCGCTTCCCTCGGCTCCGGGATTCGCCGGATTGTTCAAACGCCCTCGCTCGGTCACTGGATAGAGAGGAAACGAGGGGAGTCGCTCGCTCGGTGGAGGCGAACCGTGGGCCGTCTGCTCGTCATCGTGTGACGGGGTTCCGGTTACTGAGGGCTGGCTTGGAAGTCGAGCAGAGAAATCGGAGGTGCAGAAAGGCTGAATCCTTCGCCGTCTTGGCTGCCTTGACCCTCGTCTGCGCCGTGGCCCGAGAGGAGGTCGCTGCGCAAGGCATGACCGTCACGCCAGCGAATCCCACCATTACCGTCGGTCAGACGCAGCAGTTCACGGCAAGCGGAGCCCGCACCCCCACGGCCGTGTCAGCCGGGGCGTTCTTTAGCTGTGTGCGTCTTTCCGACGGGACGGCGCAGTGCACGGGGCGGAACCAGTTCGGGCAGCTCGGCAACGGCGACGGGACCTTCACCAGCTCCTCCGTTCCGGTCGCCGTCAGCGGCCTCACCACCGCGACCCGCGTTGTCGCTGGGGCCGAGCACGCGTGCGCGCTGCTTGGGGACAGCACGGTGAGGTGCTGGGGGGCGGGCGACTCGGGGCAGCGCGGGGATGGGACCT
>QHSR01000091.1 GCA_003221635.1 Candidatus Rokuibacteriota bacterium
CGGGCGCCGTCAGTGTTGTCACCGGGGGCTATCACACCTGTGCGCTGCTGGGGGACGGCACGATGTGGTGCTGGGGGCGGAACGCCGACGGGCAGCTCGGCGACGGGACCGCTGGCACTCAATGCGCTTATACCACTGGCCGCTGTTCGCCCACGCCCGTGCGGGTAGGCGGCATCACGAGCCCTGCCGCCATCACCGCTGGGGGTTATCACACCTGTGCGCTGCTGGGGGACGGCACGGTGTGGTGCTGGGGACGGAACGGCCAAGGGCAGCTGGGCGACGGGACCATTACGAATTCGTCCAGCCCCGTGCGGGCGGGCGGGATCACCGGTGCCGTCGCCGTCAGCGGCGGGTTCTATCACACCTGCGCGGTCCTTGGTGACGGCACAGTGCAGTGCTGGGGAGAGAACATCGAGGGGCAACTCGGGGATGGGACCAGCGGGAGGAGTTCGTCACCCCCCGTGCACGTGAGCGGCATCAGCAGTGCCGTCGCCGTCAGCGGCGGGTATCGTCACACCTGTGCGCTGCTGGGGGACGGCACGGTGCAGTGCTGGGGGCGGAACCTCGAGGGGCAGCTCGGCGACGGGACGACCACGAGCTCGCCCACGCCCGTGCGGGTGGGCGGGATCACCGGCGCCGTTGCGATTGCCGCGGGTCAGGGCGGCGTGCACACCTGTGCGCTCCTGGCGGACGGCTCCGTGAAGTGCTGGGGGGCGTTGGGTGCCGGGAACGCCGTCGGCCAGTTGGGGAACGGGAGCACGACCGGCTCTGCCACTCCGGTCACGATGACCGGGACCGGCGGTACCGGGGGGACCGCAGTGACGTGGGCGAACAGCAACACCACGGTGGCCACGATTGATGCGACGGGGCTGGCAACAGGCCGGAGTGCGGGCACCACGACGATCACGGCGACCGATGGCTCCGGGGCAAACGCGACCACGACGCTCACCGTCCGGCAGCAGACCTTCATTCTCACGGTTACGAAAGCGGGGACGGGGAGCGGCACCGTGACCTCCTCCGAGAGTCCGCCCAGGATCAACTGCGACCCTACCTGCTCGACGTCCTCAGTCTCCTACGAGAGCGGCGCCGGCGTGACGCTGACAGCGAGTGCGGCCAGCGGGTCGACGTTCGCGGGCTGGAATGGCGCAGGCTGCTCCAGCACGGGCGCCTGTACGATGACGATGAGTGCTCCCACAACGGTCACGGCGACCTTCGCTTCAGTGTCGCCGACGATCACGAGCCAGCCGGCCAGCCAGACCGTGACGGCGGGTCAGACGGCGACCTTCTCGGTGACCGCGACCGGGGCTGCTCCGCTCAGCTATCAGTGGCAGAGGGCCGGGGTGCCGATCAGCGGCGCGACGTCGGCGAGCTACACGACGCCGCCCACAACGACCGCGGACAATGGGGGGCAGTTTGTCGTTGTGGTGAGGAACTCGGTGGGGAGTGTGACCAGCGACGCCGCGACGCTCACCGTCAACGTGCCGCGGTTCGCGCTG